>NZ_JACTUZ010000035.1 GCF_014490445.1 Pseudoroseomonas ludipueritiae
GGCACGGCGCGGCGCCCCGCCGGCAGGGGGCCCCGGCCATCCAATGGCCGCCCCTGCCCGTCGATCACCCGGCCCAACCAGGCGTCGCAAGGCGCGAGGCTGAGGGGCTCCTCCAGCCAGACACGGGCGCCGGGTGCGAGGCCCTCGGTGCCGCCCTCGGGCACGGCAACGGCGGCCTTTCCCTCGAAGGCCACGAACTCGCCCTCGATGGCGGGCCGGCCGGGGCGGCGCACCATCATCCGGTCGCCGATCGAGAGGCCGCCGCCCAACCCTTCCACGGAGAGCGCGGCCCCGCGCACCGCCGCCAGCCGCCCCCAGCGGTGATGGCGCGTCAATTGCCGCAGCAATGCCGGCGCGTCGGCCAGGCTGGCGGCGGGGCGGGTGTCCGGGCGCGGCGCGCCGGTGCTGCTGAAATAATCCATGCGGTTCATGCGCCCTGTGGCAATGGGCCTGCGGAAAGGCCCGGAAGCTGCCGGCATCCTGGCGATAAAGCGCAGCCTCGTCTATGCGAAAAATTCTCGACGCGAAGGAGGGAGGAAGCTATAGCTGTGGCACAGGCTCCAGAAGCAGGTTCGGCCCATGCTCGATGGCATCGACGTTTTCCGCATCACCGGCGCCCGCATGCACCAGCTGGCGGCACGCCAGAATGTGCTGGCGCAGAACATCGCCAATGCGGATACGCCGCATTACCGCGCGCGCGATGTCAAAGCGTTCCATTTCGACAGTGCTTTGCTGCGCAGCCAGGGCGGTGTCGCACCATTGCGGCTGGCCGGCACGCAGGTGGGCCATATCACTGGCACGCGCAACGGCACGACGATTATCTCCGATCGTGCGAAATCTTACGGAGAAGACCCGGATGGCAATACGGTGGACCTGGAGGAGCAGATGGTGAAGCAGGCCGATGTGGCGAAGAATTATGACCTTGCCACCGTCGTCTACAAGCGCAGCGCCGCCCTGCTGCGCAATGCCGTGGGGAGCCGCTGATGCTGCGGATCGAGCCCATCGGCGGCAGCGGGCCGCTGACCCAGTCCATGGCCACCGCCGCCTCGGGAATGAACACCCAGGCGGTGCGGATGCGCATCGCGGCGGAGAATATCGCCAATGCCTCATCCACCGCCGCGGTGCCGGGTGGCGATCCTTACCGGCGCAAGCTGGTATCGTTCCGGCAGTCCATGGACCGCGCCACGGGGGCGGAACTGGTGCGGGCTGGCAATATCAGCGGCGACCAGCGGGATTTCCGCACGCAATACGACCCCGCACATCCGGCCGCGGATGAGCGCGGCTATGTCAAGCTGCCCAATGTGGACCCGCTGCTGGAGCAGGCGGACCTCCGCAGCGCCCAGCGCAGCTATGAGGCCGGCATCGCGGTGATGCAGCAGGCCCGCTCGCTCTACGGCAAAACCCTCGACATCCTGAGGTCTTAGACATGTCTAACGCGATCCCGGCCATTGCGCCGGTCTCGGCGGCCCTGCGCGCCTATGGCGCCTCCGCGGCGCCCGCGGCCGGCGACTTCGGCTCCATGGTGGGGAAGGCCGCCCGCACCTCCCTCGCCACGCTGCGGCAGGCGGAAGTGACCAGCGCCCGCGGCGTTGCCGGCATGGCCGATGTGCAGGAGGTGGTGCAGGCGGCCACGGCCGCCGAACTGACCGTGCAGACCATGACCCAGCTCCGGGACAAGGTGGTCGGTGCCTATACCGACGTGCTGCGCATGGCGGTCTGAGGGCAGGATGAACGAGGGCGACGTCATCGAGGTGCTGCGCAACGGCTTCTTCGCCACCATGGCCGTGGCCGGGCCGCCGCTGCTGGCGGCGCTGGTCACCGGCGTCGCCGTCTCCTTCCTGCAGGCGCTGACGCAGATCCAGGAAGTCACGCTCTCCTATGTGCCCAAGATCGTGGTCACCATGATCGTGGTGATGCTTTCCCTGCCGCTCGGCTTTGCGGCGCTGAAGTCCTACACGGAAGAAATCGCGCAGATGATCGTGGGGCTCTGAGCCATGGCCTTCCTCGCGCGGCTGCGCCGCACCATCGGGCATCAGGACCTGCTCTTCGCCGCCGCCATGGTGCTGCTGCTGGCGGTGCTGGTGCTGCCCATGCCGAGCTGGCTGGTCGATCTCGGCCTCGCCACCTCCATCACCCTCTCCGTGCTGATCCTGATGGTGGCCATCTGGATCGAGCGCCCGCTGGATTTCTCGGTCTTTCCCACCGTGCTGCTGGTGGCGACGCTGCTGCGCCTGGCGCTGAACCTGGCCACCACGCGGCTGATCCTGGCCAATGGCCATAAGGGGCTGGATGCGGCCGGCAGCGTCATCCACGGCTTTGCCGGCTTCATCGTCGGCGGCGACTTCATTATCGGCGTGATCGTCTTCGCCATCCTGATCGTGGTGAACTTCATCGTCGTCACCAAGGGTGCCAGCCGCATCGCGGAGGTCGCCGCCCGCTTCAGCCTGGATGCCATGCCGGGCAAGCAGATGGCGATCGATGCCGATCTGGCCGCTGGCACCATCGACGATGCCGAATCGAAGCGCCGGCGGCGGGAGCTGGAGGACGAGAACTCCTTCTTCGGCGCCATGGACGGCGCCTCGAAATTCGTCCGTGGCGATGCCATCGCCTCCATCATCGTCACCGTGGTCAATGTGCTGGGCGGCATTGTTGTCGGCACGCTGCGGCATGGGCTGGATTTGCAGACAGCCGCCGGCAACTACGTCACACTGGCCATCGGCGACGGCATTGTCTCGCAGATCCCCGGGCTGATCGTCTCGGTGGGCGCCGGCATGCTGGTCTCCAAGGGCAGCGTGCGCGGCTCCACGGACAAGGCCTTCATCAGCCAGTTGGGCGCCCAGCCGAAGCCGCTTTACCTGGCAGCCGGCCTTTCCATGTTGTTCGCCGTGCTGCCGGGCCTGCCCTTCCTGCCTTTCATGGCATTGGCGGGCATCGCTGCCGGCGGCGGCTGGTTCGCCCATCGTGCCGTGGAGCGCCGCGCCGCCGCGGCCGCTGCTGGCGAACCCGAACCCGACGCCGCGCCGCGCGAGGAATCCATGGCTGAGCTGATCCGCGTGGATGACGTGCGGCTGGAACTCGGCATGGGCCTGGTCTCCCTCACCTCCGGCCGCCAGGGCAGCCTGACGGACAAGATCAAGAAGCTGCGCCGCGCCTTTGGCCTGGAATTCGGCTTCATTCTTCCGGCCGTCCGCATCAAGGACAACATGGACCTCGGCTCCGGCGAATATTCGGTGCAGGTCCAGGGCGTGGAAGTGGCGCGGGAGACGCTGATGCTGGGCCGCGTGCTGGTTTTCGCCCCCGGCGGCCAGGAGATCGCGGTGCCCGGCATCGACACCCATGAGCCTTCCTTCAAGATCCGCGCCCGCTGGATCGAGCCGCATCTGCGCGAGGCCGCCATGGCCCAGGGCCTGACGGTGGTGGATGCCGAGACGGTGCTGACCACGCATCTCTCGGAAGTCCTGAAGGGCTATATGGCGCAGCTGCAGGGCTATGCCGCGACCCAGAAGCTGCTGGATGGATTGGAGAAGGAGCAGCAGAAGCTGGTTGCTGACCTGATCCCCGCCATTCTGCCGCTGGCGACGGTGCAGAAGGTGCTGGCCACGCTGCTGGCGGAGCGGGTGTCCATCCGCAACCTGCCGCTGGTGCTGGAAGCCTTGCATGAGGCGGCGGGCTTCACCCGCAATGTCTCGGTGCTGACGGAACATGTGCGCCAGCGCCTTTCGCTGCAGATCTGCCGCGGCCTGGCGCAGGAGGATGGCTATATCACCGCCATTCTTCTGTCGCCGGAATGGGAGCAGGAGGTCAGCACCGCGATCCATGAGGAAGGCGACCACCGCTCCTTCGCCATGGCGCCCAGCAAGATTCAGGAACTGGTCACCGCCACCCGCACCCGCATCGCCGAGGCAGCCGCGCGGGGCGATTGGCCGGCGGTGCTGACCTCGGCCCAGGTGCGGCCTTTCGTGCGGCACCTGGTGGAACGCATCAACCCGACCATCGCCGTCATCTCCCATGCCGAGGTGCATCAGCGCGCCAAGCTGCGCACGGTGGGCCAGATCTGAGGCATGGACACCGCCCTGCCCCTGGCCACCTGGCTGCCAGCCGAGATCTACCGGTTGGCGCTGGTCTTCTGCCGCGTCTCGGCCGCCTTCATGCTGCTGCCCGGGCTGAGCGAGCATGCGGTGCCGGTGCGCGTGCGGCTGCTGGCCGGGCTCGCCGCCGCCCTTTGCATCGCGCCACTGGCGGGGCCGGCGACACCTGTGCCGGGCGTCTGGAGCATTCTCGGCGCCATGGTGCTGGAGGTCACCACCGGCACCCTCCTGGGCACCCTGGCGCGCCTGCTGCTGTCTGCCGTGCAGACGGCGGGGCAGATCATTGGGCAGAATATCGGCCTCAGCAATGCCTTCGTCTTTGGCGTGGGCAATGACAATGCCGCGGTGGTGGGCGCGGCGCTTTACGCCGGCGGACTGGCGGCGCTCTTCACCCTGGAAGGCCATCACAGCGGGTTACGGGCCCTGGCGGAGAGTTATGCCATGGTGCCACTGGGGGCGCCGCCGCCGCTGGCGGCCTCGGCCCAGGTGGCGACGGAGATGGCGGCGCGCGCCTTCCGCCTTGCCATGCAATTCGCCATGCCCTTCCTGGTGCTGGCCATGCTCTTCAATCTGGCCATGGCGGGCATCAACCGCGCCATGCCCGCCATGCCGGTTTTCATGATCGGCGCTCCGGCACTGCTGATGGCCGGGCTGCAGTTGCTGGCGCTGGTGTCGCCCGGCATTCTCCATGAGATCCTCGGCGCCTATGCCGAGGTGTTTGTTGTTCTCCACTGATGTCGGAGGAGAGCGGCCAGGAGAAAACCCTCGACGCCTCGCCGCGCAAACTGGAGCAGGCGCGGCAGAAGGGCGATGTTCCCGCCTCCCGCGAGGGTTCCGCCTTCGGGCTTTACGCCGCCATGCTTCTGGCCATCGGCCTGGCCGGCAGCCTGGCCATGCAGCGCATCAGCGAAGTCCTGCTGCCGCTGATCGAGCAGCCCGGGGCTTTCCTGGAGCTGAACGAGCTGGGCTACCGCGCGGCCGGCTATGCTGTCATGCAGGCTGTCGCCGTGGCGCTGCTGCCGGTCTTTGGATTGCTGATTGTGGGCGCGCTGCTGCCGCATCTGCTGCAGAACACGGTGGTCTTCTCCGGCGAGCGGCTGCGGCCCAAACTCTCGCATGTCTCGCCCATGGCGGGCCTGAAGCGTATCTTCGGGCTGAAGGCCTTGTTTGAATTCGGCAAGAACCTGCTGAAGGCCGCTGTTGTGAGCCTGGCCTGCTGGGTGGTCGGCCGCCGGTTCTACGACGACAGCGCCGGCATGGCCACGCTCGATCCTGCCGCCCTGCCGCCGATCATCTTTCATATGCTCGTCGTCGCGCTGGGGGCCATGACACTGGTGGCTGCGGTGGTGGCCGTGGTCGATATCGGCTTCCAGCGCTTCGAATACGCGCGGCGCCAGCGCATGACCTTGCAGGAAATGCGGGAAGAAATGCGCTCCACCGAGGGCGACCCGCATATCAAGGCGGCGCGGCGCAAGAAGCAGCGCCAGGGTTCGCAGCGGCGCATGATGGCCGATGTGCCCACCGCGACGGTGGTGCTGGCCAACCCGACCCATTTTGCCGTGGCCCTGCGCTATGAACGTGGCCAGGACAATGCGCCGGTCTGCGTCGCGAAGGGCGTGGATGCGCTGGCACTGCGCATCCGTGCCCTGGCGGAGGCTTCCGGTGTGGCGGTGGTGGAGGACAAGCCGCTGGCGCGGGCGCTCTATGCCTCTGTGGAGCTGGGCGGGACCATTCCGCCGGCGCATTTCGAAGCGGTGGCCAAGGTCATCGGCATTGTCTGGGCGCAGCAGCGGCTGGCGAAGGCGCCATCATAAATCAGCACGAGACACAAAAAATGAGACAATTCGATTGACCGATGCCGGCACCACTTGCGAAATTCCGGTTCTCTTCAAAGCCGGAGTGTTCCATGCCGAGACCACAGTCCCGCCGCACCCTTCTGGGCGGCTTCGCCGGCGCCGTGTTGCTGGCCACTCCTGGTCTGGCGGCCGAAGCCCAGAAGAAGGAATACGACTTCCTGGCTCTCGGCGACTTCACGGTGAACCTGCCCAGCAGCGGCCGGCGCATGAGCTATGTGGTTGTCTCGGTGACGCTGGAGACCAGGAGCGCCGAGATGCAGGGTTTCAAGGATGTCTCGCCGCTGCTGCGCCAGGCAGTGCTGCGCAAGCTGATGTCCATGTCGGAACGCAATGAGCTGCGAGCGGGCCAGACCGACCCGGCGCTGCTGCGCGACAGCCTTTACGACAGCTTGGCACAGGTGCGCGAGGAAGGCCTGCGCGACGTGGTGATCACCCGCCTCCTGCACAGCTAGGCGGCGGGCGGAACCTCACTGAGTCAGGCGGGCGATGTCGTCCAGCGAGACGGTGTTGCCATTCTCCAGAGCCAGGACGAAGCTCCCGGCGGTATCGCGGCGCACCTCGGTGATCTTGCCGGCGCTGCTGATCGTGCCCGCACTTTGGCGCGTGTTGTTGGCATCCTCGCCCACCACGCGCAGGGCATAGCTGCCAGCGGGCATACGGACGCCGGTGCCATCCCTGCCATCGAAGGTGAAGGTGGTCTCGCCCTTCGCCGCCGACACGGAGCGCGCCACATTGCCGCCGCTGTCCAGCACCTCGATGCGGACGTTCTTCAGCGTGCTGGCGCTGGAGATATTCACCGTCACCGCCGCGGCATTGCCGCTGCTGGGCAGGGTGATGTTGCTGACATGGGTCTGCACGCTCTTGCCGATCAACGCCGCGTTCTGGGAGAGGCTGCCGGCGCCGCTGACCTGCTCCAGGATCGATTGCAGCAGGGTGTTGCTCTTGGTCTGCTGTTCCACCTGGGAGAACTGGGCGAGCTGCGCCACGAATTGCGTCGGGTCCGTCGGCTGCATCGGGTCCTGGTACTTCATCTGCGCCGTCAGCAGTTTCAGGAAACGGTCGAAGTCCTGGCTGCTGCTGCTGAGGCTGGTGGTGGGCACGGCCGTGCTGGCGGTGCCGGTGGCCGCGCCAATGGCGCTGGTGCTGGTGACCATGGCTGGATGTCCTTTGGGGGCTCTTCAGGCGATGAGGTCGATCAGGCTGTCGGAAGGAGGCCGCCGGGGTGCCGGTGTTTCATCCTCCGCTACCTCCAGGCCTTCGGCCTGGGCGGGCGGGGTCGGACGTGGCGGCTCCGGCGCCTCGCGCGGCAGATGGCCATGCTGCAGGTCCAGGCCGCCGCTGCTCAACTGAAGCCCGGCCTGTTGCATCTGCTGCTCCAGATGGGTGCGGTCCTGGCGCAGAGCCTCGAAGGTATCGCCACGCTCGGCCGCCATGGAAACCTGCACGGTTCCGTCCTGGAAGGTGAGCCGCAGCTCGACCCGGCCCAGTTCCGGCGGCCGCAGATCCACTGAGACGCTTTCCACCCGGTTCGCCGCCGCCGTGACCACGCGCAGGGCCAGTTGCTGCCCGGCCTCCGGCGGCAGGTGCGGCCGTGGCGCCAGGCTCGGGGAGGAGGCTTGGCGCGGGGCGTCCACACGCGGTTCCGGCGAAGCGGGGGCCAGGATTGGCGCGGGCATGGCATCCCTGGCAACCGGTGCCGCTTCGAACTCCGGCTCCACCCGCGCCACGACTTCAGCGGCAGGCGTTGCACGGCCTGGCTGTGGCAGGATGGGTGGGGCTTCCGCTGCCTCGTCCGATGCCATGGCGTCCTGGGGACCAACAGGCTCAACGGGAAGAAGGGGTGGATGGCCGGTGCCGGGGACCCGAGCGGATACCGATGGGTAGGCAGCCATGTCCTGGCTGGCTGAACGGCGTGTTTCAACCGCGCAGCGTTGTGGCAGCGGAGCGGCGTTGGCCGCTTCTGTCACCCATGCCATGTCTTCAGGCATGGCGGCTTCCGCCTTCTGCGGTATTGGAACTGGCCCGGGTGCCGCCACAGGCGGGCTGGCAACAGGTTGCGGCATCGCCACGCCGGCTGGAGCAGAACGATCTGTCTGCTGGCCCATCATGCCCAGCACCATGGCGTCACGCCCTTTGGCAGGGTCTGGCGATGTGCTGACCGTGGGTTGCGGAACTGCCGCCCCTTCCTCGGGCAGGGGCCGGCGCGGCAGCTGGAAGCCAGGTTGAGCGGCAGGTTCCGCCAATGCGGGCGGATCGTCCGCCGCTCCTGGCGCCGCAGAGGCGGCGGGCTGGGCCAAGGGTCCCGCGGCTGGCCTGTAAGCGGGCTGCGCCGGCGGAAGAAGAGGCAGCGGAGGAACCACCGCCTGCGCCACCATGACGGCAACCGGCGGCGGCATCGGCTCCACGGCCTCGGCCGCTCCTGCCGGCTCGGGCGGGGCGGCATCCTCGGCCGGCATCGCGGTATCGACGGATGGGCGCTGGAACTGCCCGGCCAGTGCCGCCGCTTCCTCGGCCGCGGCAGCCAGGCTGGCCCAGGGCCATTCCGTCGCCATTCCGACAGGGCCGGATGGCCGCTGTGCCGATGGCGCCGCAGACGATTGGCGCGAGGCCGGGGCCGGATCGGCTGGCGTGCCATCCTCCCCAAGGCTCGCCAGCAGCCCCGCAAAATCCTGCGTCAAAGCCATTGGCATGGTTGCGGGGGATGCAGCCGCGCGGCGGGAACCCGCATCCGGCGGGGCCGCCGTCAGCAGGGCCGCCAGGTCAGTGCCGACCGAAAGCGCCATGAGATTCTTCCTGGCTGGAATCCGGCCGGCCACCTCCCCTCACGGGTGGAGGTGGCCGGCGCATCAGTTGAACAGGTCGTCCACCGCGTTCTGGCCCAGTCCGCCTTCGGCGCTGGAACTGGGGCCATTCAGCAGCGCGGCCTCGGTGCCGGGGGCGGCGCCATCCGGGCGCTGCGGCGCTTCCTCCTGGCGGATGCCCATCAGTGCCACCAGGGTGGCGATGCGGCTTTCCACATGGCGCATCGCCGACAGCACCTTGCGGATGCGCTGGCCGGTGATGTCCTGGAAGGCACAGGCCATCAGGATGCAGGTCGCGGCGTCATCCACCTCGGCCAGATCGGCCGCAGTCTCGGTGGATGTGCCATCATGCAGCCGCTTCGCCGCCGCCTGGGCGCGCTCCGCCTGCCGCATGATCTCCATGGCGGCCTGCTCGGTTTCCGCCACCACCGCGTCCAGCGTGTCGCCGAGGCCGGTAGGTGGCGGCGCCAAGCCGACGATCTCCGCCCGCGTTTCCGCCAACAGCTTCGACATGCTGCGCATCTCGGCGATCGCGCGGGCGAGGGTATCATTCTCGTCGGCAGCGCCGAAAGGCAGGCCGAGCAGCCGATCGACCTCGCCGGAAATCGCGGCGACATGGCCGGCAATGCGGGCCAACCCCTGCTGGGGGGTTGCCGGTCCCGAAGCCGATCCGGCGGAGGCCCCGGCGAAAGCCACGGTCACCGCGGCCTCCCTCAGTTCACGACGGAGGCGATTTTCGCCTTCAGTGTTTCCGCCGTGAAAGGCTTGACGATGTATTGCGAGGCGCCCGCCTGCTTGGCGGCGATCACATTCTCCGTCTTGCTTTCAGCGGTCACCATGATGAAAGGCGTCTTGGCCAGGGCCGCGTCGGCACGGACATGCTTCAGCAGTTCCAGCCCGGTCATCGGCTCCATGTTCCAGTCCGAGATCACCATGTCGTAGCGGGAGACCTTGATCTTCTCCAGCGCCTCGGCCCCGTTTCCGGCTTCCTCCACGTCCTTGAAGCCGATCTGATCCAAGAGATTTCGCACGATGCGGCGCATCGTCGGGTAATCGTCCACCACCAAGATCTTCACGCGCGTGTCCCCTTTTGATGCGAGCGGCCGTGGTAGCATTCCGCACCCAGGAATTTTTCGCAAGACTTCTTTGTGCCTCATGCCGCAGCGGCGGCTTCAGCCGTCCTCGAAGAGTTCGAGGGCGGCCCCCAGGCCATAACCCATGCCATTGCCGCAGCCCGACGAGCCCGCCGGGTCCAGCAGGTGGCACAGGCCCCAGTCCGGCACCGCCAGCAGCACCGGCACCCCAAGCCGCAGCGCCAGGAGATTCACCTGCCGCAGCCGGGCTGCCGGCCTTTCCTCCAGCGCCAGGGGCGCCAGCGCCGCGAAGGCGGGCGCGGTGCCGCGGACCAGCCGGTCGGCCGCCAAGCTCTCCAGAGGGGCTGGTTCCACGCGGGGCGCCTCGGCCAGCAGGCACGTGCCAGCGGGCAGCGTTTCCCGCAGGGCGGCCAGGAAGGACTGGCGCAGCGCGGCATCCCAGCGGCTGCCGGCCTCGGCGGCAGCAATGCCGATCAGCGCCTGCGCGGGCTGCAGCCTGGACATCATGCGGGGCCAGGCGGCCAGCATCGCGAGCCCCGCGGGCTCCGCCACATCGGCCGTGAAGGCGCTGGGCAGCAGGGCCAATCCATCGGCGAGGCGGCTGGCGAGGCTCTCCCCTCCGTCGGTCCATTGCGCCACCAGGGCAAAGCGCAGCGCGTCGCTGATCTCGCTGGCCAATACCTCGTCGAGATGCGCGGAAAGGCCGGAGGCGAGCAACTGATAGGTCTCGTCCGCGCCCGCCATGGCCCAGAGAAAACGCGGCAAGGCGGCGCCGGGGGCCAGAGGCTCGCCGGCGAGGCTGACGGCCAGGGCGAGCGGCGCTGGCGCCGGCACCATCTCCCAGACCACGGCGCCCTGGCCGTGCCAGTGGATCACCGCAGGCCCGCGCCATTCCGCCAGCGCCGGCAGCAAGGGTGCCAATACCGAGGCACGGGGCAGCACGGTGGCGGATTGCGGGCCGCGGCCTGCCGTTCCGGCGATGCACAGGCCTTCCGCTCCATGGCCAATCGTCAGCCCCTCCGCCGGCAACACCGCCTGCCGGAGAAGGGCAGATTGCGTGACGCCGGTGGCGGAACCGGGATCGGGCAGGAGAATCGTCCCACCCTCACGCCAGGCCAGGGCACCGCCGGGCAGCACCAGCAGGCCCTCGGCCCGCTCCGCCAGCGGCAGCACCAATTGCAGCTCCGCCAGCGCCACCTCGCGCGAGGCCGGCGGCAGGCGGTGGAACTGCGCATCGAAGCGGCGCAACAAGGCCAGGCCGGCCGGGGTGGTCAGGTCATAGGTGCCGACCCGGGCAAGCGGGCCATCCTGCAAACTCGGGTGCGGCATGGGCGGACAATCGAAGGGAAGAAAGCCATTCTCCGCCCGAACCATCCGCCGTCAACGGCCGGTTATGCGAAAAACAGTTGATGAACATCCTGCGGCATGGCACCACCAGCGGCGGTTGTTGTCACTTCAGGAGAAGCCGGATGGAGATCAACCGTCGCGGCCCCGGCGAGGCCAGCCTTGTCCGGGACGGTCGCGAGATCCTCGACCTGGTGCAGGCCGAGGGGAGCGAGGAAGAATTCGAACAGGCGCTGGCGCAGCTGGAAGAGCTGCTGCGCCCGGCCACCCTGCCGCGCGTGGTGGTGCAATACCGGGAGGGGCTCTTCGGCACCGTGCAGGCCGACCAGCCGGCGGAAGTCGTGCTGATCGAGGACGACCCGCATGACGAACCGCCGCTGGCACTGCATCGCCACAGCGTGGCGGCGGACCGGCTGGGAGTGGAGGCGGCGTTGGCGGCGGCGGAGCGCCGGCTGCGGCTGGCGGCGCGGGAGGCGGCAGGCTCATGACCGCCCTTCGCGAAGCGCGGCTGGAGTTGGATGCGCCGCTGCGCCACCCGCTGCCGATGCCGGAAGCGAAGGCCCTGGTGGCTTTGCTGGGCGGCTGCCTGCCGCAGCAGCCGCCTGCGCATCCCGTGTTCCGGCACCCTGATGCCGCCAGCCTGTTGACGGGCGAGAGCCTGGACCATGCCACCCGGGGCTCCCGCATCATTCAGGAAGCGGCAGGCGAGGCGCGCCTGCTGGTCTCCGCCAGCCTGCCGCCCTGCCCGGCGCTGCTTTCGGCGGGATTGGACTGGCTTGGCGGCCTGCTGGCGCTGCAGCCAGGGGCGGTGCCGGGCTTTATCGTGCCACCGGGCATGGCGCGGCACGACCTGCGCCTGCTGGCCTGGGATGGAACACGGCTGCGCCCGCTCGGCCCCTTGCCGGAAGAGGATGGCCTGCCGCGCTGCAGCCCCGCTGCCTTCCGGGAGGCCGCCGGCCTGCCTGTGCCGGAGCAGGAGGAGGAAGCCATTCTGCGCGCCCAGTTGCGCCGTCTGGCCCTGGCGCAGTTGCGCGGCGAGTGCCTACCCGTAGCGCAGGCGCGATTGGATGGGCCTTTCCGTGACGGGCAGGCCCTGTTCCGGCTCTGGATGACGGAGGCACTGGCCTGGCTGGATGGCCTGACCACGGCAACCGCATCACGGCTGCTGCATAGCGCATGATTTATCTTGCGAAAAATATCCAATACCCGTAAGCCCGTTCAGGTCCGCAACAGGCGGATGGCTCCAGCCTGGCGTCATGCGAAACTCGCCAGGAAACCGACAGAAGGCGGTTCTGCCTATGACAACACCCCTGGCCTCTTCAGCCACGACGCGCCAGGCCGGCGAATCGCCGCTAAGGCTGCGTGGGCGGGTGCATCCCTTCCTGACGGTTGAGATCGCGGATGTGGCGGTGCAGGAACTGGACCGGGCGCTTTCGGCCCGCTTGGCGGCCATGGCAGGGCTGTTCCGCCACGCACCCGCCATCCTGGACCTGACAGCCCTGCCCGCCGCTTCCGCGCCGCGGGTGGCGGAGGCCGTGGCGCTGCTGCGCCAACGCGGGCTGGTACCCGCCGCCTTCTGCGCCGGCACCTTTGAGGTGGAACAGGCAGCGCTGGCCAGCGGCCTCGGCCGTGTGCTGGACGCCGAGCCGCGCCAGAACCTTTCCGCCGAGCGCATCCGCCGCCCGCCGGTGATCGTGCAGGAGCCGGTACGCTCCGGCCAGCGCATCTATGCCGCCGAGGCCGATCTGATCGTGCTGCATTCCGTCTCGCCTGGCGCGCAGCTGCTGGCGGACGGCTGCATCCATGTCTATGGCGCCCTGCGTGGCGCCGCCAGCGCCGGGCTCGGCGACGATCCTTCCGCCCGCATCTTTGCGAAAATATTCGATGCGGAGATGATCTCGATCGCCGGGCTTTACCTCGGTGCCGAGGACTTTCCCCCTGGCTGGGCCAAGCGCCCGGCCCAGGTCAGCCTGGACGAAGGCGCGCTGCGCTTCGCCCCCCTGCCCTGACCCCGATCCTGCCCAAGCCACCGACCTCAGGGAGAAGCCCGATGTCCGCAACCGTTATCACCATCACTTCCGGCAAGGGTGGCGTCGGCAAGACGACCACCACCGCCGCCTTCGGTGCCGCGCTGGCGCTGGAAGGCCACCGCGTCTGCGTGGTGGATTTCGACATGGGCCTCAGGAACCTCGACCTCGTGATGGGGGTGGAGAAGCGCGTGGTCTATGACTTCCTCCATGTCGCCCATGGCACCGCCAACCTGTCCCAGGCGTTGGTGCGGGACAAAAGGGTGCCCAATCTCCAGCTCCTCGCCACCTCCCAGACGGCGGACAAGGAGGCGATGACGCCCGAGGCCATCGACCATGTGATGAACCTGCTTTCGCCGGCCTTTGACTATATCCTTTGCGACAGTCCCGCCGGCATCGAGCATGGCGCCATGATGGCGCTGCACCATGCCGACCATGCCATCGTGGTCTGCAATCCCGAGGTGACCTCGGTACGGGATGCCGACCGCATCATGGGCTATATCGCCGCCCGCTCCCGCCGTGCCCAATCTGGCCTGGCGCCGGTGCGGGAGCATCTGCTCGTCACCCGCCACAACGAGGAACGGGTGAAGCGTGGCGAGATGCTCTCCCTGCCCGCCATCCAGGACATCCTCGCCATGCCGCTGCTGGGGGTGGTGCCGGAAAGCCCGGCGGTGCTCCGCGCCTCCAATGCCGGGCGGCCGGTGAGCCTGGAGACCGGTACAGAGGCCGGCCGCGCTTATCGCGCCGCCGCCCACCGCTTCCTGGCCGAGACGCGCCACAGCCTCGCCGCGGGTAGCCGCCTGGCCCAGCCCATCGGCTTCCTGTCCACGCTGGCCGAGACGGCGCAGCGCGGCCTGCTGCGCCGCCTGTTCCGCCACGCCTGATCCTTGCACTTCAGCTTCCGGGAAACCCTTCCATGGCCGCCCTTATCAGCCTGATCCATCACCGCCGCGGCACGGCCGGCCTGGCTGCCGCCCGGCTGCGCGCGCAGGTCAGCCGCGACCGCGTTGCGAATTTCGGAGATGATATCGCGCAACGTATTCAGGATGCCTGCCTGCGCGAGATCCGCCGCCTGGCGCGTGGCGGCCAGGTGCGCGTACGCCTCGGCACCTCGCCGGCGCTGGAGGTGCGGGAGATCGAGATCGATCTCACGCCGGGACGCTGAAGACCGTGGCCATGCTGATCACCGCCTCGCAGTGCCGCATGGCTCGCGCGGCGGTCGGGATGACGCTGCGGGACCTGGCGGCGGCGGCCGGCATCTCGGTCAATACGCTCAGCCGCATCGAGAGCGAGGGAAATGTCACCAGCCGCACCCTCGCCAAGGTGCAGGATATCCTGGTGCAACACGGCGCGGTGTTTCGCCGGGATGGGTCCGTCGGGGTGCAGCGGCCCTAGCCGCCCACTTCGCCGCAAAGCTTGCCGGGAGGCGGCAAGTCCGCCCCCGGCGCCACTAGGCCGCGGGCAGCAGAGGGGTATCGCCGGCTTCCACCGGGTCGGGCTCGTCTTCCTCCAGCATGGGCATGCTCTCCAGCGGCTGGACGTTGTTGACATTGGTGGTGGGATAGAAAGCCACCATCCAGGCCTTCAGCGGCGTCTGCCCGGCAGGCTTGGGAAAGCCCTTGTCCAGCGCCCGGCGCAGGCGCGGGTCGATCAGCGCGATGCCGTAGTCGGGCAGGCTCCGCTTATGCGTGGCGTAGGCCGCCAGCTCGGCCTTGAAACGCCGCAGATCCTGCGTGGTGCCGACCCGGTTCCGCAGCTTGCTCAGGTTCATGCGGAAGCCGCCGGGCGGGCCGCTGCGCGCAATCTCGTAGAGGCGCTTGGCCACCGGCGGCAGCTCGAAATACTTCGGGCTATAGGTCAGGAAATGCTTGTCCTGCACAATGGCCCGGAACAGCCAGGCGCAAAGCGTCAGCTCCACCGCCCGCATGTGCTTCTGGCCATCCTTGCCGCGGCGGTAAAGGATCTTGTACTCGTCGAGCCAGCCGAAGCCGCGGTCCTCACCTTCCCCGCCCGTTTCGATATTGGTGCGGATGAAGGTGGATTTCAGCCGCGCCAGGGATTCCTCCAGCCGCTCATAAGCGGAGCCACCGGGCGTGCTGCCGGTGGTCAGAAAGAAATCATGCGCGGTGAAGGTGATGCGGGGCTGCGGCCTCTCGCCCCGGTTGATCTTGTCGGCCAGCAGCGAGGCTGAATAGACCAGCAGCTCCTTGTCCCAGATCGAGGCGACGCCATGCTTGGTGCCGACCACCTCGATCCAGGTCTTGCCGTCGTCGTAACGGGGCAGCTCCGTCTCCTTCTCCCGCCGCAGCGAGAAGAAGTTGAAGCGCATGGTGTTGCGGTCACCCTTGACCTTGCCCACCAGCGGGCTGTCGGTCGGTCCGAACTCGAAGGCCTGCTGTTGCTCGTCCATGCGTCCGCCATCCTGGCCGCCCCTGTGCCACCGCGAGCGGCGCCACGGCATCTTTGTGCAGGAGGGAGCGCGGAGGCGCCAGCCTTGGCTGCAGGGTGTCGGCGTCACGACGAGCTTTTCCGCAGGTCCTTTCGTCGTGACGCCGACGCTATCTCGTCGCCACGCCGACACATGGCTTGTTCGCAGCCTCCGCCTAGCCATTTCAGTTATCCACAGAAGCCGTCCTCGTCGTGACGCCGACACCGCCGAGGCTCCTCGTCGCCACGCCGACATAGACTCGGCCTTTGCCAGACGTGGACTCGTCCTGGAGCCGACCATGACTCGGCGTGAAGCCGACATGAACCCGTCGTGACGGCGACAGGAAATCCATCAAACTTCTGATTTATAGGGGAAATTTCAGGACCATAACCTTGTTACCTCCTGACTCTTGAAACCCTTCAACACTCTTCCTGAAGACTCGGACGGCGATGGAAGAGTGGCTGAAGAGGAGCAGTGGAGGGTGAACAGGCCTGGACGAGGAGGCCGTGAAAGAGGTGTCGGCAAAAGGACGAGTGACACCAATAGCTTCAGAGGAGAAACTCAACTTAAAGTTGATAAATGCTATTGAAAGAAGCGCCCATGACACGGCTCGGTTCTGGAAAGCCGCAAACCTCGTCCTTTCGCCGACAGGCTGAACGCCATTTGTTCGGCAGCTCTCGCACCCAGGTCTTCCATCCATTCCGTCGGCACAGCCTCTAGCTCCGCCTAACTTATGCGAAAAATCTTTGAGAACCGGGCGGGTTGTTCTAATCTGTGTCACCGGCGGGGAAGCCGGAGATGAGGAAGAACTCCCATGCAGAACATCGCCCGCTTCTGGCCCTCGGCCATTCTCGTGAGCGGCCTCCTCCTGGCAGCAACCGATCTGCCCCTGCTGGAGGGAAGCGGCCTGGCGGTCACGCTGGGCGCGGCCGGCTTCCTGGGCCTGCTGGCCTTCTGGCGCGCAGCACCGGCCTGGACGGGCCCGTCGCAGCTCGTAACCCCCCCTGCCCGTCGGATTACCATCCGCATACGTTGCAGCCGCTGACATACGGAGCGATATGGCCTGCGTGAACATCACGAGTATGGTTAGGAGACTAGGATGAACGATCCCTTGGCCAATCGCGAGATCTGGGTCGTCTGGGGCGGGGTCTTCCGTGATACCAGCTTCACCGAGCTGGAAACCGGCACGGAGGAACTGCACGGTCCCTTCCACAGCATGGCTGACGCGGAAAAGGTATGGTTGGAGCGCATGCGCCGCATGGTGGATATCGCATCACACCGCCTCTTCGTGCTGCGCGCGGTGCCTGCGAGCGGCAGCGCCACGTGACACCGGCCTGGCTTGGCGGCTGGCTTTCAGCCGCCTGGCCGCGGCAAGAGGCTGAAGGTCATCGGCTGCGGGCAATGGAACTGGTCCTGGACCAGTTGGCGGCCAGGATCGCGATGGCGGAGGTCGAGGCCGGCCGCCAAGCAGAGGTTGCCCGCCAGTGGAAAGAACGTGCGCTGATGGCGGAGGACACACTGGTCCAGCTACGAGAGAGCTTGGGTCATGCCCGCCGCCTCGGGCAGGCAGGTTAAGAACGGAAAACCTCCGCGAAGCGTCTGGCCTTCTCAGGATCCCGCCAGAGAGGTCTCGCCGCGCAGCTTGGCTCAGCCCGGCACTCGAGCTGAGCCGGAGTGGGACCATCACCAAGCGTGGCTGTGGCCATGAGCAGAAATGCCGCCGTGGCCAAGCCAAGGCACCCCAGCAGCAAAAGCAAGCTCTGACGGAAACTCTGCATTGAAGAAGCCTTGGCAGTGACACCTCAGTCTCATTTATGAAAAAATTACTAACGTACGCAATCATTTTTTAGACTACGGGCCTGTGTTGCCACAGCCCGTCAGTGAGGCACCGGCGATACATTGCTCTGCGAAAATACCTGGTAGATGTTGAGGACCGTAACAGGAACCGGCAACATGGGCGTTTTCGGCGTTAGACAAGGCTTGTGTGGTAGGAGCAGCGAAGCATGAAGCTGATGCTGCGCTTTGTTGCCCCTCACCTCATCCGGCTCTGGGATGATGATCGAGCGGACGACCGCCGATATTGGGCAGCCGCCTTCACAAGCCAGGAAATGAGGCCAGTTCATGCCGGCCGGTATCTACATCGATGCCGCTTCGTGCAGCATCGTCAGCCATGCAACGAGCATGCTTCCGTAACTTGGCGGCTGGAGAGCCAGCTGATCTCTCCAGTTCCCTCTAGTGTGTCTTGCTCAGTCGAAGGTAGAGCGCCGAGCCTGGTGGAAGCCCGCAACATGGTTCTGGATACCGCCCGTCAGCATCATCAAAGGCAGCACGGGACCCAAAGCCCTGTTCTCGCACCCGCTTTCATCATGCTTCCAGCCTTGCCGCATTGTCCACGGGTATGGGCCGGAGGTGCCGAGGTGGAGGCTTCGACATCATCAGGGCAACAGGTCTCCCGCCGTCTCTGCATCATTCGGGAGCGGCTGCACTCGCATGATCCCGTTTTCTCCTGTGCGATCGAAACACTCGAACACGAAGGGCAGCCGCCGACGCAGTGGCTATGCCGCACGCTTCAGAATGCATCCCGGAGCGGATGTGAGGCCCTTCTTGAGGGAATTTAACAAGTTCGGCTTACTAAATTCCTCGAACCGGCAGAGTTCGCTGCCGGCCACCATGTGCCGACGAAGCCGGAATTAGACATGTCTAATTCAGCACCTGCGCGGGATAGACATCTTCCGAGGACAGCCATTAAAGCTGAACCGAAAGCACAGGGAGACGGCGAGCATGAGCAGAAGCCGCGGAGGGGGTCAGCGGACCATCCTGATTTCCTCACCTAAAGGGGGATCCGGAAAATCGGTTTTGGCGCGTCACCTGCTGGTAAGCGCCGCCCAGGCAGGACTGCAAAGTATTGGGCTGGACTTCGACCGCCAGCAGACTCTTACTAAGTGGAGCATGCGGCGTGCGCAGACGCGTGATGCTTTTCCTGACTTCGCTGATGTGCCGGTGGCGCCTGTGGTTCTGCAGGACTGGCGCGCCAGCCTGAGGCAGGCCAATGGCTATGACCTGGCCGTACTGGATACGCCACCTTCCGTAGAGGACCATCTTCCTGCCATCGATGGCTTGGCCCGCGCTGCCAATCTTGTTCTTGTGCCGGCTGTCTGCACACAAGATGACGTGGAAGCTGTGGGTCCCTGGATACGCAGCCTGACAGACAAGGGCTTTCGGGCTGTGGTGGTCCTGAACCGCGCCAATCGCCGCACATCATCCTTTGCGCGCATGCGGGGCACCTTGATCAAGGCAGGACCTGTTTGCCCGACCGAAATACCGCAGCTGGAGGATATCCACGTTCCTGCGGTGAAAGGGCTGACCCTGCTCGACTACTCCAAAAGCCGCGGTATCGCACCGTTTGAGGAGATCTGGGCCTTCGTTCGCCGGGAGATCGAGCTATGAGCGGCAGGCGGTCAAAGAGCGCTCTACGTGATTTCCTGTTGGCAGAAGAGCCAGAGGGCCACGCTGTCATCCTGCCTGACCCGCGTGCCTCTGCCATGCGGCAGCTGGGGGAGGCGGAAGATGAGGCTTTGGACACCATTCGTGAGGTCTTCACCGGCACCAGCCTGATGCAGGATAAGGCTAAGGTGTCGCGCATCCTGCAGGTTCGGGCAGAGATCCAGAAGGAATGGAGCGACGCGCGGGATAGCTTCCTGGCAATTGGCCGGGCCCTCCTGAGCCTTGAGGAGAGCCTGACTCGCACAGAATGGCAGCGGCTGCGTCAGAGCAGCGAGCGGCTCTTTCCGTTTTCGGAGGCAACAGCAACCCAGCTCCGGCAGATCGCGCGCGCTGTCGATTCTGGTCGGTTGCCGCGGGAGCAATGCCCTGGAAGTTACGGTACCGCCTATCAGATCACCTTGTTGTCGGATGCACAGCTTCAGGCGGCGCAGGAACGAGGGTTGATCCGCCCGGATGTGACACGGCGCGAGATCATGGTGCTCAGGCGCGAAACTCGTCTTTTGGCCGACGCTCCGGTACCGAGAGGCAGGATTGACCGCGCCGCCTTGAAAGATGAGCGCCGCCGTCTCACCGAACGCCGGGATGCACTCAGAGCTAGCTTGGCGCAGATCGAAGAGCGTCTACGGCAGATTGAACGCCTCTTTGGTAATGAGGAAGGCTAGGAACAGACAGGAGGTGGACCGCTTAGTGCTAACCAGGAGTGGCGACATCCCATCTTCGGACCTGCGCCACCTCAAAGTTAGCTGGCCGATCATTGCCAATGAGCATGAAGCTGGTGAAGACTGGCGGCAGCCGACAAGTGCTTCCTAAGTAAAGAGAGCCGGCTGCCTTAGGCGAAGGGTCTGCACCAGCAGGAGCAGCTTGATTTCCGTGAGTGTGCCGGCATCCGCCATGGCCGCCAGTTCCACCAGAGGCACTTCCAGCACCTCGATTTCCTCGTGCTCCTCCACGAGGCCGCCGCCCTTGGCGACCCGATCAGCCTCTGCATAGGGCGCCAGGTAGAGCCAGGCGCGCTCCGTAGAGAGCGCCGGCATGGTCCAGACACAGGCGACGGGTTCCAGCGAGGTCAGGCGCAGCCCGACTTCTTCCAGAGCTTCACGTCGGGCGCAGGATTCGGGGTCCGCCTCGTCAAGCCGGCCGGCGGCAGGCTCCAGCATCATGCCATCGCCAGAAACATGGTAGGGGGGAGTGCGGAACTGGCGCACCAGCATCGCCACACGGCGGGCGGGGTCGTAAGGAAGCACCACCGCTGCCTCGCCGTGGTCTTCGATGTCGCGCTTGGTCAGCTGTCCGTCCGGTAGCCTTATGGTGGCCACCATCAGCTTGGACCAGCGGCTATGCGTTACCTCGGTGGATACGATCGTAGCCAAGTTCAGCTCTCCTTATCCGGCCGCGCAGGGAAGCAGGCGGCCGGGGGAGGAGCAAGACTCAGCCCGCGGAAACGCGGGTCTCGTTCAGGACCGGGCGGGCAAGCTCCGGCTCCGCCTGCAAGGCAGCGAACCATGCCACCGTCGCACGCAGCCCCTCCGCCAGGGCGGTGCGAGGCGCCCAACCCAGCAACTGCTGGGCCTTGGTGATATCGGGACGGCGGCGCTGTGGATCATCCTCCGGCAAAGGCATGTTCACCACGGTCGAACGCGAGCCGGTGATGGCCAGAACCTGCTGCACCAGTTCAGAAACCGTCAGCTCGACCGGATTGCCGATGTTCACCGGGCCTGGCTGCGGGCCCTCGTAAGCCATGAGCCGCATCAACCCATCGACCATGTCATCGACATAGCAGAAGGAGCGGGTCTGGCTGCCCTGGCCATAGACGGTGATATCCAACCCTTCCAAAGCCTGGGTAATGACATTGGAGACGACACGACCATCATCGGCGCGCATGCGCGGCCCGTAGGTGTTGAAGATGCGCACGACCCGCACCTCCGCCCGGCCGGACCGGTGGAAGTCGAAGGTAAGAGATTCAGCGGCACGTTTACCTTCGTCGTAGCAGGCGCGGGGGCCGGTGCAATTGACATTGCCCCGGTAACTTTCCGCCTGCGGATGCACCTCCGGGTCCCCGTAAACCTCGCTGGTGGAGGTCAGCAGGAAGCGCGCCTCATGCTTCTCCGCCAGGCGCAGCAGGTTCCGGGTTCCCAGCACACTGGTCAGCATGGTGTGCTCGGGGTCCGCCTGGTACTGCGGCGGCGAAGCGGCGCAGGCGAGGTTGTAGATCTCGTCCAGGCGACGCGGCAGGGCCCGCAGCGGGAGCGGGTCGATGACATCCCCTTCGATGAAGGTGAAGTTCGGGTCCTGCTCCAGCTTGCGCAAAGTCCGGCGCTGTCCTGTCTGCAGGTTGTCCAGGCACCAGACCTTGGCGCCTTGCGCGAGCAAAGTCTCACAGAGATGAGAGCCCAGAAAGCCCGCGCCACCGGCCACGAGAACCTGCTTCGTCTTCGCTTTCATGGGAGCTCCCTTTGCATTTCTGTGACGGCGGGGAAGGGCTTGGCCCAGGAAGATCCCGGGGCAGGGGCCTTGCGACGCATTGCTTCTTGCAGATGCGCCTCCAGCTCGGCAGCACGATGCCCGGCGGTATGCTCAGCCAGGATTCGCCGCCGCGCCGCCTGGGCCATCCGCTCTCGGCACTCCGCACCGGGGGCGCGCAGCACCGAGAGAACGTCTTCGGCATCCTCGGCCAGCACGATCTCCTCGCCTGGGCGCAGCACGGTCTCGATGCCGTTCCAGATGTCGGAAATCACCGGCGCGCCGCAGGCCGCGGCCTCGAAAAGCCTGACGCTGGGGCTGTAGCCGGCCGCCACCATATCGGCGCGGGTGACGTTCAGCGTGTAGCGGCTGGCGCTGTAGAAAGCCGGGTGCTCGGACGGGGGGACGTGGTCGAGCCGCTCTACATTGTCCGGCCACACGATCTCGGCCGGGTATTGCGGGCCCGCGACCACGAAGCGCAGGTCAGGCGCTTGGCGCGCGGGCTCCAGCAACAGGCGCTCCAGCACCGGCTGGCGGTCCGGGCTATAGGTGCCGAGGTAGGAAAGGTCCCAGCGCTTCGGGACCTCCTGCGGCTGGTAGGCCTCGGCATCCACCGAGCAATAGAGCGGCCGCGCCGCTGGGGACCCGTAGCGCTGCATCAGCAGCTCCAGCGTCGGCCCGCCGGTGAAGGAGAGATAAAGATCGTAGCCGGGGATCAGTTCCGGCGAGAGATATTCGGTGTCCCCCTGCCGCAGCTTCGCCAGCGTCACCGGCGTATCGATGTCGTAGAAGGCGGTGATGCCACGTGCGGTGCGCTGCGCCCATTCCCCCACCGCCACGCCCTGCGGCACATAGGAGCCGACAATCACCGCATCGGCGTTCTCCACCGCCTCGCTCCATTGATCCTGCAGCGCCTGCAGATCGGGGTAGAACTCCAGGCGGCAGAAGTCCGGCGCCGGCATGTCCCGATGCGCGGCATACCAGGGCACGTCGCGCTCCAGGAAGAGGATGCGGTGGCCGCGAGCCGCCAGCGAGCGCAGCAGCGCCCGGAAGGTGGTCGCATGTCCGTTGCCCCAGGAGGAGGAGAGGCTGAGGCCGAGGACGACGATATCGAGCGGCGTTTCCTTCATGCCGCGACGCCGTCGCGCATCGTGGCCTTCTGCCGCCGCAGCAGCATGTCCACCTCGGCGCCACGGATGGCATAGGTATGGCCGGCGAGGATGCGCTGGCGCCCCGCCTCGCCGATGGCGCGGGCGCGCATGGGCGTCAGCGCGGCCAGTTGCTCGGCCACATCCTGGCCATCGCGCGCCACCAGAACTTCCTCGCCCTCCTTCAGGAACATCTCCAATCCGACCCAGGCATCGGTGATCAGGCAGGCGCCGGCGCCGCAGGCCTCGAAGACTCGTGTGGCGGGGGAGAAGCCGGTGCTGGCCATGCTGTCGCGGGCGATGTTCAGCACCGCCAGGGGCGAGCAATTGAAGGCGTTGTGATCCCGCGTATAGACATGGCCGAGATGGCGCACATTCGGCGGCATCGACTTGCTCTCCCAACCATTCCCACCGATGAGAAAGTCGCGGCCGGGCAGGCGGGTTGCAGCATCCAGGAAGAAGGTCTCAACGCGGGCTTCACGATCCGGAAGCCGGTTGCCGAGGAAGGAGAGATCGGAGGCGAAGCGCTTCTCGCGCGGCACCGGATGATGCGTGGAAGGATCAAGCGCGTTGTAGACGGGCACGCAGCGGCGCGCGCCGAAGCCGGTATAGGCATCGATCACCGGCTGGCCGCCGCCATAGGTCAGCACGAAGTCGAGTTGCGGCAGCACGCGGCGCAGCACATGGTCCGGTGAAGCGCCGATTTCCGCCAGTGTCGCCGGGGCGTCGACATCCCAGAAGATGCGGATGGCGCCGGGCCTGGCCGCGCGCATCACGCCTTCCAGCAGCTCTTCGTCATAGACGCCGACGCCGCTGGCCTTCACCACGACATCCGCGTCGGCGGCACGGGCAATCACATCGCGCAGCGCCGTGTCATTGGCATCATAGACCACCACGCGCGCCCATTCCGGCGGCTCGATGTCGCGGTGCTTCTGCCGGTCGAAGGCATCGGGCTCATAGAAGGTGATGTCATAGCCGCGGCCGGCGAGGTCGCGCAGCAATCCGCGGTAATAGGTCGCCGCGCCGTTCCAATAGGAGGACAGCAGGCTGGAGCCGTAAAAGGCGATCTTCATGCGGCGGTCTCCACCAGCGTCTGGGGCCGGAGTTCGGCCAGAATGGACAAGAGTTCCTGCATCCGGTGCGCGCAGCTATGGCGGGCGCGGATGCTCTCCAGCCCGCTCGCCACCAGGGCGGCGCGCAGGTCCGGGTCGTGTTGCAGGGCGCGCAGATGCGCCGTCATCTCCGCCGTGTCGTGGCCGACCAGGAAGTCCTGGCCTGGGCGGAAGAGATTCTCGCTGTCCTGCCAGGGCGCCGAGACCAGCGGGATGCCGCAGGCCAGGGCCTCGAAGACCCGGATGGTCGGGATGCCGGGCAGGGTGGTGACATAGAAGCGGCGCGGCACATGCACCGTCGCCAGATGCCGCGCGAAGACCTCCGGTGCGCTGGCATTGGGCAACCAGCCGCGAAACTTCGCACCGTGGCGCTGTAAGGTTCGCAAAGCCTCGTCCGGGTAGCGCACGCCATGGATGGTCAGCGGCAGGCCCGCCTCGCGTGCTGGGCGCAGCAGCATGGATTCGATTTCTGCGCTGCGCTCGCCGTCGCCCCAATTGCCGATCCAGACCAGCCCCTCGCGCTGGCCTTCGACGGCGGGCGGGTGGAAGTGGCGGGTGTCGGCGGCCTCATGCCAGGTCCAGACACGGCCGCCCCAGCCCCAGCGGCGATAGACTTCGGACAAGGCCTCGCCGAAGGCCAGCACGCCATCATAGCCGTCGAGGTCGAAGGCGCGGATCGCCTCGGGGTCCGAGACGGCGCGGTGATGCGTATCGTGGAACAGCAGCGTGAAGCGGCCGCCATTCCGGCGCAGCCGACCCAGCGCCGCGACCAGCTTCGGCTCGTTCCATTCATGCATGATGACGAGGTCGGCATCGGCCACCACGGCCTCGCATTGCGCGAAATGGTCGAAGCGGCGCGAGGCCAGTTCCGGATAGGCGCCGCGATAGGCCTGCAGCCCTGCCGAGCCATGATCGGCCAGCAGGTTCTGCAGGCTCCAGGCGCCGGCGGGTTCCATGGCCAGCACCTCGTCGCCGCGCGCGACGAATTCCCGCAGCACGCCACGCAGGAAATGCGCGTTGCCATGGTTCCAGCAGGATTCAAGGGAATGCGTAAAATAGACCAGCTTCACGCGGCGGCCTCCAGTCGGATGCGGTGCGGCAGCATGTCGCGGTAGATCGCGAGCATGCCCTCCGCCATGGCGGCTTCGGAGTAACGGGCGGCACGTGCCTGGGCCTCGGCGCCACGCCGGGCCCGCAGGGCGGGATCGGCGGCAAGGCGGCGCAACCCGTGCAGGAAGCCGGCCTCGTCCTCCGGCACGGCGTAATCTGCGGCCTCGCCCCAGATCTCGCGGAAAGAGGGGATATCGGCCAGCAGCAGGGCACAGCCGGCCTGGGCCGCTTCCAGTACCGTCAGGCCGAAGGGCTCGTAGCGGGCGGGCGAGACGAAGATGCCAGCCCGCGCGAAGGCCTCGGCCATCTCATCGGCATTCAGCAGGCCGAGGTGATGCAGATGGGGCAGGGAGATGGCGCCGCCGCCCGGTGCGGCCAGAGGGCCTGCGACCTGGACCGGTTGGTCGAGATAGGGTGCGATGCGGTCCAGCAGGGCAATGTTCTTGGCTTCGTCCCACAGCCGCCCGGCGGCCAGGATGCCCTGGCGCTGCGCGGCGGGCGGCGCCGGCTCGGCTTGGCGGCCGTTATGGACCACGCGCGGCGGCCGCGGCAGCCCGTAAAGCTGCGCCGTCATGGCGGCGAAGGCGGCGCTGGGAGCCACCAGCGCATGGGCGGCGCGATAGCCCTGGGCCACCATCTCCCGCTGCCAAGCCAGGTCCGGGGGCAGGGGCGTGCCGCGCATCATCGCCCACCAGCTGGCGACGCAGGAATGGCAGCCAACCAGCAGCGGCATCGTGAAGGCGCCGCCGGCGGCCAGCGTCGGGCTGTTCAGATGCACCAGTTCCGCCTGTTCCTCGGCTGCCAGTGCGGCCAGGGCTCGGCCGGCCTCCAGCAGCGTGGCGGCATCGGCGCCGGTCCAGTCCAGGGGCAGGTCGGTCAGGCGCAGGCTGGTGCCGGGAATGGACGTGGCCGCCGCGGCCTGGGCAGGGGTAGGGCGGGGCCCCAGCACGGCCAGGGTGATGGCCATTCCCCGCGCTGCCAGCCCGCGTGTCAGGTCCAGCGCATGGGTCCAGACGCCGCCTACCGCATCCGTGGTCAGCAGGATGCGCGGCGGGGAGGCGGTCAGGGGCGGTGGCATGCCAGCGCCCCTGACCGCCGCCGCAAGCCAGTCATGTCAACGTTTCCAGGCTGCTGTCGGCGGCCTGCAGGCCGCTTTCCTGCTCCAGCCAGCGGGCCAGGGCGGCAATGCCCTCGCGCCAGGGGCGCGGCTCGTTCAGGCCCAGCTCGCGCCGCACGGCCCTGGTGTCGGAGACGTAGTAGCGCTGGTCTCCGGCGCGCCAGTCGGCGAATTGCAGGTCCACCCGCCGGCCCAGCATCTCCTCGATCGCCGCCACAAGCTGGCGCAGGCTGATGGCATTGCCGGGGCCGCCGCCGAGGTTGAAGGCGCGGCCATGGGCGGTGCCCATGCGGCTCCAGGCATTCAGATAGGCCTCGACCGCATTGTCGACCTGCAGCACGTCGCGCACCTGCCGGCCATCGCCGAAGATGCTGATCGGCTCGCCCCGCAGGGCGCGGATCAGGAAATGCGCGACCCAGCCCTGGTCCTCCGTGCCCATCTGCCGCTGGCCATAGATGCAGCTCATGCGCAGCACGGTGGTGGGCACGCCGAAGGAACGGTCGTAGTCCAGCACATACTGGTCCGCCGCACCCTTGGAGCAGCCATAGGGCGTGTGGAAATCCAGCGGCCGGCCTTCGCCGATGCCGCTGGCGCGCAAGCCCGGGTCGACCGGCAGGTAGCAATCCTGCACCTGTTCCAGCGCCACGTCACCGAGGTCGCCATAGACCTTGTTGGTGCTGGCGAAGACCAGCGGAACCTTGCCGCCGCCGCGCTGCCGCAGCCCTTCCAGGATCAGGAAGGTGCCGCGCAGGTTGATGTCGAAATCCTCCTGCGGCGAGACGAGGCTGGTGGTCACCGCCACCTGCCCGGCGAGATGGAACACCGCCTGGGCGTCGCGCAGCGCCGTATCCACCGCGCTGGCATCGCGCACATCGGCCACCATGGTGGTGATGCGGGCCGGGTGCCGGGCCTGCAGCCAGGCCAGGTTGCGCTCGACGCCGGGCCGGGCCAGGGCATCGAAGACGATGACGTCATGACCCTGCTGCGCCAGCCGGTCAGCCAGGTTGCAGCCGATGAAGCCGGCACCGCCGGTGACCAGGACGGGCTTGCGGCCGCCGAGCGCCGGGTTGGCGATCTCGGTGCCGCTCATGCCACCAGTCCCCGCATCTCCAGTTCCTTGCGCGCCTGCAGGACACGGTCCTCGGCCTGTTGCTGCGAGGCCACCCATTCGGCGAGTTCCGCTAGATCCTTCTGGAAATCCCGGTCCACGCGGAAGCCGAGCTCCTGCTGGATGCGGCTGATGTCGGGGATGTTGTGACGGATGTCGCCGCTGCGCGCCTTGCCCGTCATCTCCGGCCCGAGTTCCGGCCGGCCCATGGCGGCGGCGAGCGCCAGCGCAACTTCCTCCACCGTGCGGTCCTGGCCGCTGGCGACGTTATAGACCTGCCCGGCGGCCTTGGGATGTTCCAGCGCCAGGACAAAGGCCTTGGCCACATCGCCGACATGAACGAAGTCGCGGCGCTGCTGCCCGTCCTCGAAGACCATCGGGCGCTGCCGGTTCTGGATGCGGGCGGCGAAGATGGCCAGCACGCCGGTATAGGGGTTGGAGAGCGCCTGGCCCGGCCCATAGGCATTCCAGAGCCGCAGCGCCACGCCTTCCATGCCATAGGCCGGCGCCAGGGTGAGCGTCAGCCGCTCCTGCGTGTATTTGTTGATGGCATAGACCGAGGCGAGTTGCGGCCGCTTGCTTTCCGGCGTCGGCACCGGCACCAGGGGCCGCCCTTGCGTGTCCAGCGGGTCCCAGTTGGCGGCGCCGTCGCGGCGCGGGCTGCGCAGCACATCGTCATGCAGCCTGCCATCGGCGTCGCGATACAGGCCCTCGCCATAGATGCTCATGGAGGAGGCGACCACCACGCGGCGCACCGGCTTGTGGATGAGCTGCTGGAAGAGCACCGCGGTGCCCAGCTCATTGACCGAGACATAGCGGTCGATCGCATACATGCTCTGGCCGACGCCTACCTCGGCGGCGAGATGGATGACGCTGCCGACGCCTTCCAGCGCCCGGTTGACAGCGGCTTCGTCCCGCACGTCGCCCCGCATGAACTCCACCTCAGGGGCCAGCAATGTCGGCCCACGCCCGCCATGCACCTGGTCGATCAGGCTGTCGAGCACCCGGACCCGGTAGCCCCGTTCCAGCAGAGCCCGTGCCACATGGCTGCCAATGAAGCCTGCGCCACCGGTGATCAGGATGGTCTCGTTCATGCCGTGGCCCTTGTCGCAGGCGCCCGCGATGCGGGCATGGAGGAAACGCCGCCCCCGCGTGGGCGCGTGGAGCAGGTAAGTAGAAGATGAACAAGAAGCTGAATGCGCGTCAGGCGTGGCAGTTGCGGCGGAGCTTGGCAAATTTCAGGACCTCTTCTCCTGCTGTGGCAAGAGAGCAACGCCGCTTTGGCGCTCACATGGCCGTGAAAGTCCTTGTGGAAAGCAGCGGGATCAAACCATCAAAAATTTATGTGTTGGCAGGATCAACTTAGAAGCTTCGCCCCGCATTGATAGCTACGCCTACGCCAGCTACTCCCGGAGGAGGCGGTGCTGCTTGGCGGCCTAGCCGCCAGCCGGCGTATCGGGCTGTCATGCAGCAAGGCCGGGAGCAAGGCTTTTCGGCGAATTCATTGGGGATGGAGGTGTCGTGTCGGGTTCAGCATCGCTCCGCGTCGGCGTGGTCGGCGCCGGGAATTGTGCCTCCTCCTTTGTGCAGGGCCTGGCCTATTACCGGGATGCCGGCGCGAATGAGCCGCCGCCGGGGCTGATGCATGTCGATCTCGGCGGCTACCATGTGCGCGATATCGAGATCGCCTCGGCCTTCGATGTCACCGCCGGCAAGGTCGGGCGCGATCTGTCGGAGGCGCTGACGGCCCATCCCAACAACACGCACCAATTCGCCGCCTTGCCGCCCAGTGGCGTGCAGGTGCATCGCGGCCCCACGCTGGATGGCCTCGGCACCTATCTGCGGCAGGATCTGGAGGAAGCCGAGGCGCCGGTGGCCGATGTGGCCGAGGTGCTGCGGGAGAGCCGTACGGATGTGCTGGTCTCCTACCTGCCGGTGGGTTCCCAGCAGGCTTCCGAATATTATGCCGAGCAGGCGCTGAAGGCCGGCTGCGCTTTCGTCAATTGCATCCCTGTCTTCATCGCCTCCAATCCCGACTGGCGGAAGCGCTTCGAGGAGCGCAACCTTCCCATCATCGGCGACGACATCAAGAGCCAGGTCGGCGCCACCATCGTGCACCGCGTGCTGGCCAATCTCTTCCGTGAGCGCGGCGTGCGCATCGATCGCACCTACCAGTTGAATTTCGGCGGCAATGCCGATTTCAAGAACATGCTGGAGCGCGAGCGGCTGGAATCCAAGAAGATCTCCAAGACCCAGGCGGTGACCAGCCAGTTCGACGTGCCGCTGGATGCCGACAATGTTCATGTCGGCCCCAGCGATTTCGTGCCCTGGCTGACCGACCGGAAATGGGCGCAGATCCGCATCGAGGGCACCAGCTTCGGCGGCATGCCGTTGAACCTGGAGTTGAAGCTGGAAGTCTGGGATTCACCCAATTCCGCCGGCATCGTGATCGACGCCGTGCGCTGCGCCAAGCTGGCGCTGGACCGCGGCATCGGCGGCGCGCTGACGGCGCCTTCCTCCTATTTCATGAAGTCGCCGCCGCAGCAGTTCACTGACAGCGAGGCGCGCGAGCGCACCATGCGCTTCATCCAGGGGCTGGACTGACGCCGGCTCCATGGCCCTGACTCTGTTCCTGCTGCGGCATGCGGCGCATGACCGCGTGGGCGACCTGCTCTGTGGCCGGATGCCCGGGGTGGCGCTGGGTGAAGCTGGCCGCTGGCAGGCAGCGCGGCTGGCCCGGCGCTTCGCGCCCGGGGCGCTGGATGCGCTCTATACCAGCCCCGTGCAGCGCTGCCGCGAAACCACAGCCCCACTGGGTGCCTCCTGCGGCCTGGAGCCCGGCATTCTGCCGGAGGCCGAGGAAGTGGATTTCGGCGCCTGGACTGGCAGCCGCTTCGCCGCGCTGGAGGAGGACCCGCATTGGCGGGCCTGGAACCACAGCCGCGACACCGCCGCCGCCCCAGGAGGCGAGGGGATGGCGGCGGTGCGGGCGCGCGTGCAGGCGCTGCTGGCGGTGCTGCGGGCGCGGCATCCTGAAGGGCGCGTCGCCCTGGTCAGCCATGCCGAGATCATCCGCACCGCTATCCTGGAGGTCCTGGGCCTGCCTTTGCAGGCCTATGAGCGGCTGGAGGTCAGCCCGGCCTCCATCAGCGCCCTGGCGCTCTGGCCCGGCGGCGGGCGGGTGCTGGGGCTGAACGATGTGGCGCATCTCGCCGATACGGAAGAAGGGGAAACGGCATGAGCCAGCGGCCGTCACAGGATGCGATCCGCGCCGGCGCGACCGCGCTGGGCGATTGGTTCCACAATATCGACCTGCATGGCGTCTGGACCGCGCCGGACCACCCGCTGGGCAATCATCCCGGCCAGTTCTGGCAGCATTTTTCCCATGTGCTACCGGCCGACATGACCGGCATGAGCGTGCTCGATATCGGCTGCAACGGCGGCTTCTATTCCATCGAGATGAAGCGGCGCGGCGCCGCGCGGGTGCTCGGCATCGACCATGACGAGACCTATCTGGAACAGGCCCGCTTCGCCGCCCGCACCCTGGCCCAGGACATCGAGTTCCGCCGCATGGAGGTCTATGACGTCGGCGCGCTGGGTGAGCGCTTTGACCTCGTGATCTTCCTCGGCGTGCTCTACCACCTGCGCCACCCGCTGCTGGCGCTGGACCTGATCCACGAGCATGTCGCCAAGGACCTGCTGCTGTTCCAGTGCATGCAGCGCGGGACCACCGAGGTGGCGCCGGTGGCCGAGGATTACCCCTTCACCGATGCCGCGCCCTTCGAGGCAGCCGGCTTCCCGCGGCTGCAGTTCATCGAGCACCGCTATGCCGGCGACCTGACCAACTGGTGGGTGCCCAACCGTGCCTGCGCCGAGGCCATGCTGCGCAACACCGGCTTCGAGATCCTGCAGAACCCGGACCCCGAGGTCTATCTCTGCCGCCGCACCGCCCCTGCCTATGGGGCCGCCGCCGTCTACCCTGCCCGCGGCCCTGGCGCCGTCTGACTGACAAGGACATTCCGCCCCGATGATGACTTCGGCGATGATCTGGAACGAGCCCAACAACAAGTCCCATTGGGACCCGGAGGTGGACCCGGACTGGGTAATCTTCGCGGAAACGGCGCGAATGGCCGGGGAGGCGGTGCGGGCGGAGAGCAGCCAGGTCACCCGCGTGCTGGGCGGCATGTCGCCGATCGACCCGGTCTTCATCATGAAGATGGCGCAGCGCGGCGTGCTGGAGCAAATGGACGCCGTGGCCGTGCACGGCTTCCCGCTGGACTGGAACCTCTGGCCCATCGACCACTGGCCGGCCAAGCTGGACGAGATCAAGGCTGTGACGGACCTGCCCATCTGGGTCTCCGAAGTGGGCGTATCCTCCTTCGGCTCGGAGGAGGTGCAGGCCTGGGGCGTCAACAAGACCGCCGGGCTGCTGAAGGGCTTGGCGCCGCGCATCCTCTGGTACAGCCTCTTCGACCTGCCCAGCAGCTGGGAAGCCACGACGCGGCACCGGGAGGCCGAGGGTTCCTCCTACTACCGCCACTTCTACATGGGCCTCGTGCGGGAAGACGGCACGCCCAAGCCCTCGCTGGAGCAGTTTGCCCAGCACGCGCCGGACCTGGGCATCTGCCAGTGGTTCCATTTCGAGGACCACCGGCTGGACGATGCCGTGACCTGGCTGAAGCGCCTGGGCGTGAAGCATCTGCGCACCGGCATTTCCTGGGCCGACAGCTACCGCCCCAATGCCCTGGCCTGGTTCGACCGGCAGATGGAGGCGCTGGCGGATTTCGACGTCACCGTCACCTTCTGCTTCACGCCGGAACACCGTGGCATCGCCCCGCACCACACCAGCGCGCCGCAGGTGGTGGAGGAATTCGCCTCCTTCTGCGCCAGCATGACGCGGCGTTACGCGAGCTGAGAGGCAAGGCTGGGGGAATTCATTCCCCAGGCCCCCTTCTTTTGTTTTCGAGTTCCCGGGTGCGCCTGTGGCGTCCCCGGAAGATTGTCATCGCCGCCCTGAAACAACAAAGGCGGCCGCTACCGGCCGCCTGACGAACCCAATTTGAAGAAAGAAGAAGGGGTTCCAGGGGAATTCATTCCCCTGGCCTTTCCCCCATCTCAGCGCGTCAGCGCCGCCCCCAGGCGCCGCAGCCCCACCATCTGCTGCCGCAGCCAGCCGCCATGCACGGGCGCATCGGCCGGGGAGCCATCGCCGGTCGGCGGGTAATAGTCGCGGCGGAAATCGGCGGTGCCGAAGATCCAGTCCCAGATCGGCAGCAGCACGGCGAAGTTCTTGTTGGCCAGTTCCTTCCCCTGGCCGTGGTGCAGCCGGTGGAAGCGGGGGGAGACGATCAGCCGTTCACCAACGGTGCCGAAGGAGAGGCGGATATTGGCGTGGCTGAGGCTCTCGGCCAGGCGCAGCACGATGACCACCAGCGGGAACTGCCCTGGCGGCACGCCGATCAGCAGCGCCAGGCCGCCGAACCACAGGGCGCCGATAACATCATCCAGCACGTGGTTGCGGTCGTCGGTCCAGAAGGTCATCTGGGTCTGGGCATGGTGGATGGAGTGCAGGGCCCACCACCAGCCGAAAGTGTGCTGGAAGCGGTGACGCCAGTATTCGCCGAAATCCATCACCACGATGTAGGTCAGCAGCGCCAGCAGAGGGTATTCGCGCAGGGCGGGGATCAGCGTCTCCAGTGTCGGCGGCACCCAGCCGCTCTCGGCGACCAGCCCCGCCAGCCGGGATTCCATGGTGGAGAAGGCGATAAAGGCGATCAGCGGCAGGATGCCGAGCCGCGCCAGCATCGTGTAGAGGATATCGACGCGCACGCGCCGGCGGTTGCCCCAGCGCTCCACCGGCTTCCAGGCTTCCAGTGGGCGGCAGATGGCATAGACAATGGCCACCTGCAGCAGGCCGAACATGAAGAAGTCCATCCAGTCGAAGGCATCTTCCGCCCAGGCCATGAGGCCGAGGGCATAAAGGGCGGGCTGCACCGCTGTCTCGAAGAGCCAGCCGTTCAACCCGTTCCAGCTATCCTGGATCGCGTCCATCATCGCTCATGCCACTCCGGAGGCCGGCAGGGTGGCGAAGCAGAAGCCGCGCGCCTGCAGCCCTTCAATCAAATCCTCGAAGATCAGCCCAAAGGGCTCGCGCCGGCTGCGCACTCCCCAGTGCATCAGCAGCACCTCGCCGTCGCGGGTGCGGGAGAGCGCCTGGGCCAGCAGCGCCTTGTTGGGATACTTGGCGCTGTCCAGCTCGTCGCCCAGGAAGCCGCGCGCGCTCCAGCCCTGGTGGCGCAACCCGCAGGCGGCGGCCAGCTTCAGCGCATTGGGCGTGGTGCGTCCGCCCGGCGCGCGCCAGAGCGGCAGGACCTTCGCCTCGGGCGCAATGGCGCGCAGGGCCTCGATTGGCTTCTGCAACTCGGCGCAGAAGCCTGGCCCGTCCAGCGTCTCGGCGCCCTCGCCACGGCGGCGGGAAACATAGCGCACCTGTCCCGGGCCTGGGTCGGCGGCGAGATACCAGTGGCGCCAGGTATGGCTGCCGAAAGCATGGCCCTCGGCGGCGCGGGCGCGCCAGAAATCGGCCCAGCCGGGGGCCAGGGTCTGGCCACCGCGGAAATCGGGCTCATTGGCCAGGAACAGCGTGGCGCGGATCTCGCGGCGCTGCATGGCGGCGGCGATGGCCTCGGCCTCCCGCCCCCAGCCGGTGTCGATGGTCAGGTAGAGGGTGCCGGCGCGGCATTGCGGCAGAGCCGGCGCCGCCAGGGCCCGTGGGGCGGCAAGGGCAGCGGCAGCCGCCGCCAACAGGGCGCGGCGGGGCGGGGAGGCC
>NZ_JACTUZ010000350.1 GCF_014490445.1 Pseudoroseomonas ludipueritiae
GAGCCCGACCGGCTGCTGGTCTCGCTGCGCCAGACGCCGGCCCCCGCCGCCGGGCAGGCCAGCGTGCTGGCCCGCACCGGCGACGGACGCGCGCTGGCCAGCACCACCATCGACCTGCCCGCTGGTGTCACGGCCGGGGAAGCCGCGCTGGAACTGCCGCTGGAGATCCGCAACCAGGTGGTGCGGCTGGATCTCGACGAGGATGAAAGCGCCGGCGCCGCCATGCTGCTGGACGAGCGCTTCCGCCGCCGCCCGGTGGGGTTGGTCGGCCCCGCCCAGGCCGGGGCGGATACGCCGCTGATCGGTTCGCTCTACTACCTGGAACGCGCGCTCTCTCCGACCGCCGAGCTGCGCTCCGGCAATATCGAGCAATTGCTGGCCCGGCAGCTTTCCGTGCTGGTGCTGGCTGACCGCCCCATCTCTGAGGGGCGGGAGCGCGAGGCGCTGGACCGCTGGGTGCGGGAGGGTGGCACGCTGGTGCGCTTCGCCGGCCCGCGCCTGGCCGAGCATCCGGATTCCCTGCTGCCGGTACGCCTTCGCGCCGGGGAGCGGCAGTTGGGTGGCTCGCTCTCCTGGGAACAGCCACAGCACATGGCGCCCTTCCCCGACACGTCTCCCTTCGCGGGCCTGACGCCGCCGGCCGAGGTCACCGTCTCCACCCAGGTCCTGGCCGAGCCGGACCCGCGCCTGTCCGAACGCAGCTGGGCGCGGCTTGCCGATGGCACGCCGCTGGTGACGGCGGAGACGCGCGGCGCCGGGCGCATCGTGCTCTTCCATGTCACGGCCAATGCGGAATGGTCCAATCTGCCGCTTTCCGGCCTCTTCCCCGATATGCTGCGGCGGCTGGTGGCGCTTTCCTCCGGCGTGGCGGGGGCGGAAGGCAGCGCGCCGCTGGCGCCGGTGGAAACCATGGACGGCTTCGGGCGCCTGGGCCCGGCGCCAAGTGGCGTGGCCGCCATCGCCGCCAATGCCTTCGCCGAGACCCGGCCCGGTCCGCGCCACCCGCCCGGCTGGTACGGCGTGCCCGGCGAGGGTGGGGAGCGCCGCGCGCTGAACCTTTCCGCCAGCCTGCCCGCGCC
>NZ_JACTUZ010000351.1 GCF_014490445.1 Pseudoroseomonas ludipueritiae
TGCGTCCGGGCGGCATGCCGCCGCGCCGTGGCGTGATGCGCCTTGGCGCCCTGCTGCGTGGTGGCCCTGGCCGGGGCCGTGGCGGCGGCCGCGGGAGCGGCGGACCAGGCCAAGGGAGCCGAGACAACAAGGGCTGCGAGCAGAAAACGGATCATGGAAGGCCTTCCTGCGGATAGCGGTTTCGGGCCGCCAACCTCGCCGCCACCATGCTCCGGGGTGCATCACGCGCGCATGGGCCCGCGCTGAAATAACGTTAATCCGTTGCCGGCTCAGATCAGGCAAAGCAGTTGCAGCTCCCGCCGCAGGGCTTCCGGCAGGGCCTCGATGCCGCTGGCGGCCGCCGCAGCCGTGATGTCGGGCGGCACCGCCTCGCCCTGGAGGTAGCGCCAGCCCTGGAAGGGCTTCATCCGCCGCGCCTCCACCGGCACCAGCTCCGGGTCCAGGATCAGCGCGGCATGGGGAGTGCCGTCGTTGCCCGGCATCGTCTGGATATCCAGCAGCCGCTGGCGGACGCAGAGCAGCCCGGCCACCACCCAGTAGATGGAGCCGCCATCCAGCAGCTCCTCCGCCCGCTTGGGCATCATGCGGGTCAGGTGGCGCAGCGGCGGGTCGGATTCGATGCGGCGGGACTGGATGGCGCGCAGCGCCGCCACGTCCTTGGGCCCGACGGAAAGTTTGATGAGGTGCAGCACAGCGCGCATCTGTCGCCGCCGCGCCCCCGCCGCAAGGGGTGGCGTTTACCGGATCTTCATCCCGCCCGGGGAGGATGCCCGCGATTTCCGGGGGACCTCCATGCGCTTTTTCCTGAACCTGTCGGTCGGCATGAAGCTGGCGCTCTCGGCGCTGCTGGCCCTGCTGCTGCTGGGCGGCCAGGCGTTGCGCACCCAGGCGCGGATGGGGGAGGTGATGGCGCGGGATGCCGAGCAGCGCGCTGCCTCGGAGGCCAGCGAGGCGCTGCACGAGGCCCTGACCGCCGCCTTGCAGGCCGAGTCGCTGAGCCTGGGCGCCGCCACTGCCCAGACGCCGGAGGCCGCCGCGGCCGCCACCGCCGCCAC
>NZ_JACTUZ010000352.1 GCF_014490445.1 Pseudoroseomonas ludipueritiae
CCGCCACCTCGCCCGCCTGTTCCGCCAGCAGCCCGGCGCCCAGGAGCCTGCCGTGCCGGTCGGCCACCAGCTTCGCCACCCCGGGGCCAGTGGCGCCGCCCGGCAGCGGCACGCGCAGCACCTGCGGGTCCTGGCCATTGGCGCGCGCTTCTGCCTCGGTGAGGCCGAGTTGCGCCAGGGCGGGCAGGCTGCGCACCAGCCGGGGTGCCGCGACGGGGCCGAGATGGCTCTGCAGCCCGTGCAGCATGGCCTCGGCCACCACCGCCGCATGCTGGCCGGGGGCGGGATCGGCCGCGCCTGTATCGGCCACGGAGCCCACCGCCCAGACGCGGCGGTTGCCGGTGCTGCGCAGATCCTCGCGCACCCGCACGCCAGCGGGCGTTGCCTCGATACCGGCGGCCGGGAGGTCCAGGGGCGAAAGACGGGGGGCGCGGCCCAGGGCCAGCACCAGATGCGAGCCCTCCACCCGCGCCCCGCCTTCCAGCCGCAGTGCCAGGCCGGCGCCGGCATGCTCCACTGTCAGCACACGGCTGTTCTCGTGCAGCGTGACGCCGGCCTGGCGCAGCGCCTCCCGCAGCGGCACCACCAGCTCCATTTCATGGCCCGGCAGGATATTGGGCTGGGGCTGCACCAGGCTGACGCGGCGGCCGAGCAGGGCCTGGGTCTGCGCCAGCTCCACAGCCTCCGGTCCGCCGCCAAGGATCAGCAGGTGCTCCGGCGCTTCCTCCAGCCACGGCAGAGCCTCCGGCAGCAGCCAGGGCACCGCGGCGAGGCCGTAGGTATCCGGCACCACCGGCGCGCTGCCCGCGGCGATCACAGCATGACGGAAGGGATAGGTGCGGCCGGCGGCCTCCAGGCAATCGGGCGCGATGAAATGCGCGCTGGCAGGCACCACCACCAGCCCGCGCGCCTGGAAGGGGGCCAGGATGTCTTCCTCCGCCACCGGACTGGCCGCGGCGGGCCAGCGGGCTGGCTGGCCGGACAGCGCGGCGCGGTGCGCGGCCTGCCGCTGCGCATCGGCGGCGCCGGAC
>NZ_JACTUZ010000353.1 GCF_014490445.1 Pseudoroseomonas ludipueritiae
CGATGCCGGCGGCGGCCTCGGCGGCGCGGGCGAAGGCCCAGCCATGCGCCACGGCGGCCTCGGCGGAAAGCCGTGCCACCAGCCGCGCGGCGGCGCGTGGCGACTTGCCCTGCATCAGCCCCAGCAGACCGCGATGGCCATAGCCCAGCCGGGCTTCCAGCCGGTGCACCGCCTCCCCCCGCACATGGGCACGCCAGTGGCCAGGGCCGGCGCCGGGCAGGATCGGGCCCATCGGATACTGGTGCAGGCCCTGTCCTTCCACCGGCAGGAAGGCGGGCTGCGGCGGCTCGCCCGCCTGGTGGCCGGGATGGCCGGAAAGTGGCGCCGTGGCGGGCCAGCGGCCATGGTCCAGCCAGGAGCGCGCATCGGTGCCACCTTCCGCCACCAGCCCCCAGAGGTCAGCCACCATCCGCTCGAACCATGCGGCGGCGGGGCGGGCGGGGGAGAGCGCGGGGTAGCGGCCTTCCGGCACGTCCAGGCTGGCCAGCAGCGGCAGGGTGCCGTCCCGGAAAGCGGCATGCACCACGCCCGGCTCAGCCCAGAGGCCCCAGAATTCCAGCGCGGGATCGCCGGCCAGGGCGGCGGGCAGCGCGGCCCAGCCGGCGGCATCCAGCCGGTGGCGCCCGGGAGCAACCTCGGGCGCGGCGCGGATCAGGCGGCTGGCGGCGCTCATCCGGCCACCTGCGCGGCTTCGGCCAGCAGGGAGGCCAGCGGGGATGGCAGGAACAGGCCCAGGGCCAGCAGGCCCAGCAGGTGCAGCAGCATCAGCAGGAACACCGTCTGTCCGCTGCCGGGGCCAGCTGGCACGCCACGCGCGGGCGGCGGCCCGAAGCATAGCCAACGCAGCCGCGCCAGAGTGGCGATGGCCAGCAGCACCAGCCCGGCGCCCAGCGGCAGCGCGAGCCAGGGCAGGCGCGCCACCGCCTGCTGCACCATCAGGAAACCGGCCATGAACTGTGCCAGGGGCGGCAGCCCGGCCAGCGCGCCCAGTGCCGCCGCCAGCGCCCAGCCCAGCCGCGCATCGCTGGC
>NZ_JACTUZ010000354.1 GCF_014490445.1 Pseudoroseomonas ludipueritiae
AAGCCGCTGGCGGAGGTGGCCCGGCTGGCGCGGGAGGCCGCCGGGGCCCTGGGCACCATGGGGGTGGCGCTGGGCGCCTGCACCGTGCCCGCCGCCGGGACGCCAGGCTTCGAGCTGGCCCCGGGCGAGATCGAGCTCGGCCTTGGCATCCATGGCGAGCAGGGGGTGGCGCGGGGCGCGGTGCAGGAAGCCGATTCCCTCGCGGCTCTGCTGCTGCGGACCATCGCCGCCGACCTGGACCTGAAGCCGGGTACCCGCGTGGTGCTGCTGGTCAATGGGCTGGGTGGCACGCCGCCGATGGAACTGGCCATCGTCGCGCGCGCCGCCCTGGATTGGCTGCGCGGGCAGGGGTTGGTGGTGGAGCGCGCCTGGACGGGCAGTTTCCTGACCGCGCTGGAAATGCCCGGCTGCTCCCTGTCGCTGATGGTGGTGGATGACGCGCGGCTGGCCCTGCTTGATGCGCCAGCCGAGGCTCCGGCCTGGGTGGCCGGCAGCAGGATCGCGCCGCAACGCCGCGTCATCGCCGCACCGGTGCCGCGGCAGGCGCCGCCGGCAATGGCCGCAGGCCCGCTGGCCGGAGTGCTGCGCGAGGCCATCCTGGCCGCCGCTGGCGCCCTGGAGCAGAACGAGGCCGAGCTGACCCGCCTGGACAGCCAGGCAGGGGACGGCGACCTCGGCATCAGCATGGCGCGCGGCGCGGCGGCGATCCGTGCCCTGCCGCCCGTAAGCTTCGCCCATCCGGAGGAAGCGCTGCGGCAGCTCGGCGAATGCCTGCGCCGGGCGATCGGCGGCAGTTCCGGCCCCTTCTATGCCACGGCCCTCCTGCGCGCCGCCCGCCGGCTGGGGCCGGCGCCGGGTGCCGCCGACTGGGCCGAAGCCTTTTCCCAGGCCGTGCAAGCCATCGGAGAACTCGGCGGTGCCCGGCCTGGAGACCGCACCATGCTGGACGCGCTGCACCCGGCGGCCGAGGCCTTCCAGGCGACGCTGGCGCGCGGCGAGCCCGCCGCCACGGCCTGGAGCGCGGCGGT
>NZ_JACTUZ010000355.1 GCF_014490445.1 Pseudoroseomonas ludipueritiae
CGGCCAGGCGGCGGGTGGCGGCGCCGAGGCCGGTGGCGGCGCTGAAATAGCCTGCCACCGCCAGCACCCCCTGCCCTTCCGGCTCCGGCCGGTCGATGCGCGGCGCCAGGGCGGCCATGGCGCCGAACAGCGCCTCCCGCCGCAGCCGGCGCGGCAGCAGGGTCCAGATGCGGCGGATCATGCCTGAACCCCCGGGGCGGGTTCGAGCCAGGGGCGGATGCCGGCCAGCAGCGTGGCGGCCTGGGCTTCCCAGTCCATCAGCGCCTCGCCATGCCGCAGGGCACCCGCGGCCAGCCGGGCCTGCAGGGCCGGGTCCATGATGCGGGCCATGGCCTCGGCCAGCGCCTCGGGCGTCGTGGCGCTGGCCAACAAGCCGGTTTCGCCATCCCGCAGCTGCTCGGACAGGCCGCCCACCGGCGTCGCCACCACCGGCACGCCGCAGGCCAGGGCAATGGGCAGCACGCCGGACTGGCTGGCCTCCCGGTAAGGCAGCACCACCGCATGGGCGGAGCCGACCAGGGCGGGGATATCGTCATCCCCCACCCAGCGCGGCTCCACCGTCACGCCCGGCAGGGCGGAGATGCCGGGGGCAGCGGCCTCGATATCCCCCTGCCCCACCACCCGCAGCGTGGCATCGGGATGGCTGCGGTGCAGGATGCGCAGCGCGTCCCGCAGCAGGTCCAGCCCCTTGTAGGCACGGATGCGGCCAAAGAAGAGGAAGTCATGCCCCGGCCTGGCGGCGGCCGGCGGCTCACCCGCCAGATGCGCGCCCAAAGGCAGGCGGAACAGCGGCAACCCCGGTGCCTGGGCGCGAATGGCCGCCTCCACGCTGCCCGAGAGCACCACCGCCCCGCGCGCCGCCGCCAGGTCCCGCCGCAGCCCCCAGTGCCAGGCAAAGGCGGGGTCGCCGGGATGCGGCGCGCCATCGTGCAGGATGGGCACATAGGCGATGCCGGCCCGCTTCAGTGCCGGCGCCACCAGTGGCGTCCAGAGATGCGGCATGGCGGAGACCACCAC
>NZ_JACTUZ010000356.1 GCF_014490445.1 Pseudoroseomonas ludipueritiae
CTCGGCCGCAGCCCGGCGGCGGCGCGGCTGGCCGGCGGGCGGGGATGAGGCGCGGGCAGCCGGAGCCGCTGTTCCGGGCGGATCAGCGGCCCGCCCCTCCACCGCCCGGGGACAAGCTGTCCACCCGGTGATCCACAGCTCTGTCCCCGCAATCTGGGGACAACTGCCGCCGGGGCTCAGGCGGCGGGCGGGAACATGCTCCGCTCCACCAGGGCGCAGAGCATATGGGCGGCGGTGATATGGATCTGCTGCGCGATGGCCGTCTGGGTGGAAGGCGCCCGCAGCAGCCGGTCGCAGCTCTCCCGCATGGCGCCGCCCGCCGCGCCGGTGAAGCCGAAGGTGCGGATGCCCTTGCCGCGCGCCGCCTGAAGCCCGCGCAGGATATTGGGCGAATTGCCGGAGGTGCTGATGCCGAGGAAGACATCGCCCGGTTGGCCCAGGCCCAGCACCTGCCGCTCGAAGACCAGCTCATAGCCATAGTCGTTGCCGATGGCGGTCAGGGCGGAAGTGTCCGTGGTCAGCGCCAGCGCGGCCAGGGGCGCGCGGTCGTACATCAGGCGGGACACGAATTCGGCCGCGATATGCTGCGCATCCGCCGCGCTGCCGCCGTTGCCGGCCAGCAGCAGGCGCCGCCCGGCGCGCAGGGCGGCGCAGATATCCTCCGCCATGGCGAAGAGGGTATCCTGCGCGGCGGCATCGGCGATGAAATCGTCCAGCGCCCGCCGGGAATCCGCGAGGTAGCGCGCGATATAGGCACGGTCGTCCAGAGCCACTTCGAAACTCCCAGGGTGGGCGGCGCCGGACGGATAGCAGCAGACCCGCCTGTTTGGCGAGACAGCGGCGGCCAGCGGCCCGCCCTCACCGCTGCCCGATCAGGCCCTCCAGATAGCCGCCATAGCCGCTCTTGTTGAGCTTCCGCGCCAGGGCG
>NZ_JACTUZ010000357.1 GCF_014490445.1 Pseudoroseomonas ludipueritiae
GCCGCCGGAGCCGGCCGCTTCCGCCGGTGCCAAGGCGCCGGAGCCGCCCGCGCAGGCCACCGGCTCGCTGGCGGAGATGTTCCGCATGGTCGCCGCCGCGCCGCCGGCCCCGGAACCGCCGAAGCCGACCGATTCGCTGAAGGACATCCTGCGGGGCCTGCGCCCTGACAGGCGCGCTTGAGGACTGACGGGTGCCGCTGATCTGCTTTGCTTCGCCCAAGGGCGGCGTGGGCAAGACCACGCTTTCGGCCAATGTGGCGGATATGCTGCGCCGCCAGGGCCGCACCGCGCTGGCGCTGGACCTTGACCCGCAGAATTCGCTGCGGCTGCATTTCGGCGTGCCGGTGGGCGACCTGTCCGGCTTCAACGCCCAGCTGCTGCGGCGGCCGGACTGGCGCTCCTGCCTCCGCCAGTCGGCTTCCGGCACCCTGCTGCTGCCGCATGGCGCCATGGAGCTGCGGGATGCGCTGGAATACGGCGTGGCGCTGGAGCGTGACCCCGGCCTGCTGGCCACCCCGGTGCGGGAGATGCTGGCCGACCCGCGCGTGGTGGTGGTGGCCGACATGCCGCCTGGCCCTTCCCAGGCCCTGGCCATCCTGATGCCCATGGCCGCCCTGGTGGTGACGGTGCTGCAGAGCGAGGCGATTTCCGCCGCCATGCTGGCCGAGATCGAGGCCGGGCGCTTCCTGGGCAATGGCACCATGGCGGCGCTCTTCGCCGGGCGGCTGCAATTCGTGCTGAATGGCGTGGACATGGCCTCCCGCCTCTCCCGCACGGCGGCCGAGGCGGTGGCGCGCCACCTGGGCTCCCGCCTGCTGGGGGCCGTCAGCCGCGACGACGCCTTCGCCGAGGCCCTGACCGGCCAGCGGCTGGTGGCCGATGCGGCGCCGGCCAGCC
>NZ_JACTUZ010000358.1 GCF_014490445.1 Pseudoroseomonas ludipueritiae
GGACGAGGAGCATGGCGGTGGCGAGGGTGAAGAGGGCTGCAGCGGAACTGGTGGTGGCTTCATGATCCCGCGCCAGGCGGCGGCATGCCCGATCCAGGCGAAGGACTGTTCCATCACCCAGCGCCGCGGCTGCACGGCGAAGCCTTTCTGGCCGGGCGGGCTGCCGACGAGGGTCACGGCAAGAGGTGAGGCATCGGCCACGCGAGATCCGGCATAGGCGCGATCCGCGAAGCACCGGGACAGGAATGGCCATGGCCGCCGGGATGCGGCCAGCACCGCAGCCCCGCCACGGCTGTCATGCAGCGAGGCGGGCGAGACAGCCACCATCAGGAGCCTGCCGTCGGTATCGACCAGGGCATGCCGATTGCGGCCGACCCCGCGCTTGGCGGCGTCATAGCCTCGTGCACCGGCAACGCCGACACGCCGGAGCGTGCGGACTGCGCATCCAGGACGGCGGCCGTGGGAGAGGCTTCGCGAGAGACACTGGCGACCGGCCATGGCGACGGCATGCGCCAGACGCTCGAAGATGCCACTCCTGGCCAAGCGCAGGAACCAGCGATGCACCGTGCCAGGCGGCGGGAAGTCGCGGGGCAGATGTGCCCAGGCGCAGCCCGTGCGCAGCACATAAAGAATACCGTCCAGGATCAGGCGCATCGGCCAGCGTCGGGGGCGCCCGGTCTGACCAGGTGGAGGCATGAAGGGCTGCACCAGCGCCCATTCAGCGTCAGTCAGACAGGTTGCATAAGGGATGGTCCCACGCGCAAGCTGCGCGCGGGCGGCGGGGGGCCACATGGGCAGCCTCGGAAGCTTCGAACACTCCCGAAACGCACAGAGCCCTCGCCGCTCACCCTGCCTCGGCCGTTATGAAGCGGGCTCTAAGAAGCGG
>NZ_JACTUZ010000359.1 GCF_014490445.1 Pseudoroseomonas ludipueritiae
GCTGCGCCCCCCGCTCCGCCGCGCGCGGCGCCGCCCGATACGGTGCCGGCCGAACCGCCGGCGGCGACTCCGCCGGCGACGCAGACGCCCTGAGCGGAAGCCGGGGCCAAAGAGGGCGCTGCCCTCTCTGGACCCACCCGCCGGGGTGACAGTGTCACCCCGGACCCCGCCATCAGTTTTTCAGGTAACTGCCGGGCGCGCCGGAGGTCCTGGACCTCCGGCGACTACGGGTTCAGCCCAGGTGGCGATTTTGAAAAGCTGGCGCCGCGCTGCGGCCCCAAAGGGAAAACTCGAAGCGGGGTCCGGGGTGGACTTTCCACCCCGGCGGGGTGGACTTTCCACCCCGGCGGGGTGTCCAGAGGGGCGGCGCCCCTCTGGCCCCGGTTGTGGCGCGGGCATCACCTGCACCTTATGCGTTCTGTTCCAAGCCTTTGTCGTGCTAGCCTGACCCTATTGCTCAGCATCAGACGACCGAGGCCCATGTCCCGCGCTCTTGCCGACCGTTCCTCATCCTCATCCTCGTCTGGTGGCCGGCTGGCCGCCGGGGCCCGGAAGTTCGCCTCCCCCGCCGTCAAGGCCGCGCTGCGCCGCCGTGGGGCGGAAATGGCCGGGTTGGTCCTGGCTGTCGCCGGCGGCGCCCTGCTGGTGGCGCTGGTCAGCTACAACCCGGCCGACCCCTCCCTTTCCACCGCGGCCGAACGGCCGGTGACCAACCTGGCCGGGCCGGCCGGCGCCATTGCCGCCGACCTGCTGCTGCAGGGCTTCGGCTGGGCCGCCATGCTGCCTTCCGCCGTGGCGCTGGGCTGGGCCTGGCGGCTGGCCACGCATAAGGGCCTGGCGCCCTTCGCCGGGCGGGTGGCGGCGGTGCTGGGCGCGCTGCC
>NZ_JACTUZ010000036.1 GCF_014490445.1 Pseudoroseomonas ludipueritiae
GCCGGCCCGGAGCGGCTGCGCCCGGCGGTGGCGGGCCTGCAGGAACTGCTGGCCGAGATGGAGCGCCAGCCCGGCGCGCTGCCCGAGGCCCGGCGCTTCCTGAACATCCAGCTCGATGGGCTGGAACGCATCGTGGCCCGCCTGCGGGCGGGCGCCGAGCCGCCGGCGGCGCTGGATGCGCTGGTGGCCGAGATGGCCGAGGGCAGCGCCATGCTGCGCAGCCGCCTGCGGGCGGCGGAAAGCGAGGCGCTGGATATCCAGATCAAGGTGCTGTCCGAGCGGCTGCGGCAGGAGGGTTTCGCGTGAGTGACGAATTGACCAAGGACACCGCCGCCCCGGCGCCGGCCCGCGTGCAGGAACTGGCGGGCAGCATCGACCTGGCCGATCCCGGCACCATCCTGCGCTTCGGTGCCGAGGCGCAGAACCGTGCCGCCGCCGCCGCCGATGCCATGCTGGGCGCCGCCCGCAACCCGGCGACGGGCGAGGCGGGGGAGGCGCTCTCCGGCCTGCTGGACACGCTGCGCGGCTTCGACGTGACCAAGCTCTCGGAGAAGCCGGGGCTGGTGGGCCGCCTGCTGGGCCGTGGGCAGAAGCAGGTGACCACCATCATGCACCGCTATGAGACGGTGCGCGGGCAGATCGAGGCCATCGGCGACAAGCTGGACGGCCACCGCACCCACCTGCTGGAGGATGTGGAGCGGCTGGAGCGGCTCTACCTCGCCACGCTGGACTGGTTCCATGCCCTGGCCGAGCATATCGCCGCCGGCGAGACGGTGCTGGCCCGCACCGACAACGAGGTGATCCCCGCCGCGCTGCGCGAGGCTGAATCGGCGCCCGGCACCCTGGCGGCGCAGCGGCTGGCCGACCTGCGCGGCGCGCGGGACGAGCTGGACCGCCGCGTGCACGACCTGCGCCTGACGCGGCAGGTGGCGATGCAGTCGCTGCCCGCGCTGCGGCTGATCCAGGAGAATGACAAGGCGCTGGCCGCCAAGATCCATTCGGTGCTGGCCAATACCGTGCCGCTCTGGCGCACCCAGTTGGCGCAGGCCCTGGCCATCCAGCGGATGCGGGAGGCTGGCGCCGCCGTGCGCAGCGCCACGGACCTGACCAACAAGCTGCTGACCGCCAATGCCGAGACTCTGCGCGCCGCCAATGCCGAGGCCCGCACGGAGCTGGAGCGCGGGGTGTTTGACCTGGATGCCGTGAAGCAGGCCAATTCCGCGCTGGTGGCGACGCTGGAGGATACGCTCCGCATCGCCGCCGAGGGCCGCGCCGCGCGCCAGAATGCCACCAAGGAACTGGCGATCGCGGAGCAGCAGATCCGCAAGGCGCTGACCGAAACGCGGGATGCGCGGCTGCGCGGCGGTTGAAGCGGGAGCGGGGCGGGCTCGTCAAACTATTACGTTTAGCGTAACTTGCCCGTAACGGGCTGAATGACTGGTGCTGGCCCGGAGGGAGGGCCGCCCACTCATGTCTGCCGCCGCCGCAGAACTTCACCGCGACGCGCCGCCCTTCATCCCGCCTTATCCGCCTCGACACAGCCGGATGCCGCGGGTGCCGGAGCTGCTGCGGCTGCTGCGGCGCTCCTTTCTGGATATCTGGCCCCGCGCGGCCTTCGAGCGTGAATTCCTGCACCGCCGGGTGCTGCTGCGCGATGTCTTCATCTGCAACAGCCCGGCCACGGTGCAGGAAGCCTTCCTGGAACATGCCGCGACCTATGAGCGCAAGTCGCCGCAGATGCGGCATGCGCTGAAGCCGCTGCTGGGCGACGGGCTCTTCATCAGCGATGGGCCGCTCTGGAAGGAGCGGCGGCGGGTGGTGGCGCCGGTCACGCATGTCTCGCGCCTGGCGGAACTCTGCCCCCCCATCACCGAGGCCGCCGCCGAGCGCGCGGAAGCCTGGGCCGCGCGGGACCCGGCGCAGCCGATCGACATGCTGGCCGAGATGGGCCACCTGACCGCCGAGATCATCTGCCGCACCATTTTCGGCCGGCAGTTGGGCGGGCAGGCGGCGGCCAGCGTGGTCAGCGCCTTCGCGGAATACCAGCGGGCGGTGGGGCAGACGGACCTGATCTCCCTGCTGGGCCTGCCGGACTGGATGCCGCGCTGGCAGCCGCCGCGCGCCCGCCGCGCCAGCCGGCGCATCGCCGCGGTGCTGGATGGGCTGATCGACAGCGTGCTTTCCGCGCCCAGCGGCGAGGCCAGCCTCATCCGCTCCATGGCCGAGGGCGTGAACCCCACCACCGGCCAGCGCATGGACCGCGAGGCCTTCCGCAACGAGGCCGCCGTGCTCTTCATGGCGGGGCACGAGACCACGGCCAATACCCTGGCCTGGGCCTGGTACCTGCTGAGCCAGTGCCCCCACGCTGCCGCGCGGGTGGGGCGGGAGGCCGCGGCACTAGGCCGCCCCGCCACCTTCGCCGACCTGCCGCGTCTGCCCTTCACCCGCGCCGTGGTGGAGGAAACGCTGCGCCTCTACCCGCCCGTGCCGCTGCTGGCGCGGGAAGCGGTGACGGAGGGTGAGCTGGCCGGGAGGCGGGTGCCCAAGGGCTCGCTGGTGATCGTGGTGCCCTGGCTGCTGCACCGCCATGCCAAGTTCTGGCAGGAGCCGGATGCCTTCCGGCCCGAGCGCTTCCTGCCCGGCGGTGAGGCCGCCACCAAGCCACGCTATGTCTGGATTCCCTTCGCCATCGGGCCGCGCGTCTGCACCGGCGCCGCCTTCGGGCTGACGGAGGCGGTGCTCTGCCTCGCCACGCTGGCCGCCCGCTTCGCGCCGAAGCTGGCGCCGGGGGCGGAGGTCTATCCCGTCTGCCGCCTGACGCTGCGCCCCGGGGACAGCCTGCCCATGCTGCTGGAGCGCCGTCCGCATGGCTGAGGAACGCGCGCTGGACCGGCTGGTGCGGCGCCTGGACCATGTGAAGGATATCGGGCTGCACGAAGGCATGCGGCTGCTGCCGACCCCGGCGGTCTCGGCGCTGGGGGGGCGGCTCGCGGCGCTGGGCAGCCATTTCCGCCTGCGCAGCAAGGTGGAGCGCTCGATGCGCGCCCTGGCCTATCTGCGCCCGGAGCTGGATGAGGCGGCGCGGCGGGAACTGGCGCTGCTGAACCTGCGCAACATCGGCCGCACCTTCGCCGAATTCTCCTGCCTGCACCGCATGTGGGACGAAGGCCGCATCACGGTAGTGGGGCGGGAGAATATCACCGCCCCCAATGCCGTGCTGGCCCTGCTGCACCTGGGCAACTGGGAAGCCGGGATGGGCGCCATTCGTGGCGTTGGGATGCGGGTGCGCAGCATCTATCAGCCACCGGTGAACCAGACGCAGCTCGCCATCGCCAAGCGGGTGCGGCGCTCCCTGGATAACGACGCCATCCTGGGCAATGCCATGGCGATGCGGGAGGCGCTGCGCGTGCTGGCGCGTGGCGACACCATGATCGGCCTTTTCGTGGACGAGTTCAAAGGCGGGCGGGTCAATGCGCCAGCCTTCGGGCGCCCGCCAGCACGCGGCGGCAATATCGCCATGGCGGCGCGGCTGGCGGCACGGGCCGGGGTGCCGCTGGTGCCCGCCTATATGCTGCGGGACGGGGAGACTGCGCGCTTCACCGGCCATTTCCTGCCGCCCATCCCCGTCACCGGCGACGCCGAGGCCGATCAGGCCGCCATCGAGGCGGTGATCGAGCCCGTGGTGCGCCGCCACCTGGAGCAGTGGCTGATGCTCTACGCTTTCCGCCCGGACCGTTGACGGGCGAGAACGATCCACCCCACCGCGCGTTGTACCGCCTGTTGCAGCAGCAGGGCAGGGCCATGGACGACGAACGTATCTGGAGCTTCGAGGAAAGCCTGTGGACCGCGGATGCGGAACACTACAGGGCCTCGATCGACGACGAGTGCCTGATGGTGCTGCCCCAGCCGCCCTTTGTGATGAGCGGGCAGCAGTCGATCGAGGCGGTGTCCGACACCCCGCGCTGGTCCAATGTCGAGCTTTCCGACCGGCAGGTGAAGCGGCCGCAGGAGGGGCTGATCGTCATCGCCTACCATGCGCGGGCGGAGCGGGAAGGGGTGCAGCCCTATGAGGCGCATTGCACCTCGGTCTACCGCCGCCTGGCGCATGAGGAGTGGCGGGTGGTGCAGCACCAGCAGACACCACGGCTGATGGCCCACCCGAAGGCGTGACTTGGGGGGGGCGCCAGGCGCGCCCCCGCCGCCGTCAGTCGAGGATGCGGATCACCGCCTCGATTTCCACCGGCACGTTGGAGGGCAGCGAGCCCATGCCGACGGCGGAGCGGGCGTGGCGGCCGCGCTCGCCCAGCGCCTCGAAGAGCAGCTTGGAGCAGGCATCGATCACCTGCGGCTGCTGCCCGAAATCGGGCGTGGCATTGACCATGCCGAAGATCTTCAGGAACTCCACCTTCTCCAGGCTGCCGGCGGCGGCCTTGGCGACGGAGAGGATATGCAGCGCGCAAAGCTCGGCGGCCTTCTGCGCCTCCTCCACCGTCAGCGCATCGCCGACCTTGCCAGTGGTCAGTGAGCCATCGGCATGGCGCGGCACCTGGCCGGAGATATAGGCGACATCGCCCGCGCGCTTGAAGGGCACATAGGCGAACAGCGGCTTGCCCAGCACCGGCAGCGTGTGGCCCAGCGCGGCCAGGCGGGATTCAGCGTTATCCATGGTAGCGGTTTTCCTTCAAAGGGTGCGGCCGCGCGCGGCGACCTCGACGAAGCCCTGGAAGGCACCGTCACGAATGACCGCGACGCGGTCATGCAGGTTGGAAACAGGGCAGACATGGTTGGGCACCACGCGCAGCCGCTCGCCCACTTCCGGGCGGCGGGAACTGGCGGAAAGGTCCACCATGCCGTGTTCCTCGCTGAGGCGGTCGATGCGCGCCTCCGGGTAGCCCATGATGTAGCCGTAGCCCTCCTGGATGCCGGCGGGCATGATGTCGGCGGCGAAGCTTTTCGTGCCCGCGTCGATGATGGCGCGGTCGGGCTCTGGCCGGCTGATGACGGTGACATGCAGCGTCAGCGCGCAGTCTTCCCAGGTGGCGGCGCCGGCGGCCACCATCATGCGGTCGTTGTAGATATAGGTGCCGACGCGCAGCTCGTTGACCGGCGCCAGCTCATGCGTCTTCGCCGCCTGCGGGCTGCCGCCGCCGGAGAGCACCTTGGCCTCCAGCCCTTCCGCGCTCAGGCGGGGCAGGGCCTCGGCGAGGAAGGCGGCGGTGGCGGCGGTGGTGGGATAGGTCATCAGCCCGTCGAAGCGCAGGCCGGGCTGGGCCTTGATGGCGCGCGCCAGTTCCAGCGCGGCATCGACGGAGGTGACGCCGGTGCGCTTGGCGCCGCTGTCGAATTCCACCACCACGCCGATGGTATGGCCATGCCGCGCGGCGCGGATGGCGGTGGCCAGCGCGGCGGGGCTGTCCACCGCGACGCGCATCTTCACCCGCGCGGCGAGGGCGGCGAGGCGTTCCGCCTTGGCCTCACCGATCAGGGGGTAGCTGATGAAAATGTCGTCCAGTCCGCCATCGGCCATGACCTCGGCCTCACCCAGCTTCTGGCAGGTGATGCCCCTGGCGCCCAGCTCCACCTGCCGGCGGGCGAGGCCGGGCAGCTTATGCGTCTTGATATGCGGCCGCAGCGCCAGGCCATGCGCATCGGCATAAGCCTGCATCCGCGCCATATTCGCCTCGGCGATGCCGAGATCGACCACGGGCACCGGCGTTTCCAGGGAAGCAATATCCAAGGCCGTTCACTCCTGCCGCACGAATTGGGCACGGTCGATGCCGTGCCGCGCCAGCTTGTCATAGAAGGTCTTGCGCGGAATGCCGAGGGTGGCCAGCGTGGCCCGCACATCGCCGGCGTTGTTCTCCAGCGCCTGGCGGATCAGCATGGCCTCGAAGCGCTCCACGCGCTCGGGCAGGGTGCCGGCGCCGTTCTCGGCCGGGGCGGCATCCTCCACCGCTTCCAGGCCCAGGGCGAAGCGTTCCGCGAAATGGGAGAGTTCGCGCACATTGCCGGGCCAGTCGTGACTCAGCAGGTGGCGCTCCACCGCCGCCGTCATCTGCGGCGCCGGGCGGCGGAAGCGGGTGGCGGCACGGCTCAGGAAATGCGCGAAGAGCAGCGGGATGTCGCCGCGCCGTTCCCGCAGCGGCGGGATGCGCACGGTGACGACATTCAGGCGGTAGAACAGATCTTCCCGGAACTCGCCCCGCGCGGCGGCCTCGCCCAGGTCGATCTTGCTGGCGGCCACCACGCGCAGGTCCAGCGCCCGCACCTCATTGGTGCCGAGCGGCGCCACCTCCCGCGTCTCCAGCACCCGCAGCAGCTTCACCTGGAGGGAGAGCGGCATGCTCTCGATCTCGTCCAGGAACAGCGTGCCGCCGCTGGCATGCTCGATGCGGCCGACGCGCTTCTTCTGCGCGCCGGTGAAGGCGCCGGCCTCGTGGCCGAACAATTCGCTCTCGATCACCGTCTCCGGCAGCGCGCCGCAGTTCAGCGCCACCAGCGGGCGGCTGGCGCGGCGGCTCCAGCGGTGCAGGGCGGAGGAGACGACCTCCTTGCCCGAGCCGGTCTCGCCCACCACCAGCACGTCCACATCGGCATCGGCGATGTGGCGCAGGGTGCGGCGCAGGCGCTGCATGGCCGCGGTCTCGCCCAGCAGCAGCCCGTCATCCTCGGCTCCGGCGGCCTCGCGCAGCCGGCGATTCTCCAGCACCAGCCGGCGTTTTTCCAGCGCGCGGTGGACGCTGGCCACCAGGGCCTCCGGCGCATAGGGCTTGGGGATGAAGTCGTAGACGCCCTCCCGCATCGCCGAGACGGCCATGGGGATGTCGCCGTGGCCGGTGATCAGGATCACCGGCAGGTCCGCGTCCAGTTCCCGTAGCCGGCGGAACAGCGCCAACCCGTCCATGCCGGCCATGCGCACGTCGCTGACCACCACGCCCTCGAAGCCTGCGTCCACCCGGGCCAGGGCCTCCGTGGCGGAGGCCAGGGGCAGAGGGTCCAGCCCGGCCAGCTCCAGCGTCTGGGCATTGGCGTCGCGCAGCACGGCGTCGTCATCCACGAAGGCGACACGGGTCAGGCTCATGGCTGCACCTCGGGCAGGATGATGGTGAAAGTGGTGCCGGCCCCGGGGCGGCTGACAACCTCGATGCGGCCGCCGGCCTCAGTGACGATGTCGTTGCAGATCACCAGCCCCAGCCCCAGCCCCTGCGGCTTGGAGGTGGAGAAGGGCATGAAGAGCGCGCCCATGATCTCGGGTGGGATGCCGGGGCCATTGTCGGCCACGGTGATGCGCACGCCGCCGCCGCCGGCGGTCACACCCAGGCGGATCTCGGCGCCGGCCTGTCCTTCCAGCGCGTCCAGCGCGTTCTGGATCAGGTTGACCAGCACCTGCTCCAGCCGCACCTGCCGGCCGTTGACCCAGACCTCCTCCGCCGGAAGGTCGCGCAGCAGGGGCACGCCCTGGTGTTCCAGCCGCGCGCGCAGCAGCATGGCGGCGCCTTCCGCCGCCGCCTTGACCCCGACGGGGCCGACAGGCGGCGTGCCCTTGCGGGCAAAGGCGCGAAGTTCATCCGTGATGCCGCCGACGCGCTCGCAGAGCCGGGCGATGGTCTCCAGGTTGCCGCGCGCCCGCTCCGTCTCACCGCGCTGCAGGAAGGTGCCGGCATTGCCCGCGTAGGAGCGGATGGCGGCCAGCGGCTGGTTGATCTCATGCGCCACGCCGGCGGCCACCTGGCCCAGCGTGGCCAGGCGGTTGGCCTGCCGCAGCGTCTCCCGCGCATCCTGCAGCCGGGCCTCGGCGCGCTCGCGCTCCGCGATCTCGCTGGTCAGCTCGGCGGTGCGGGCGGCGACGCGCTCCTCCAGCTCCTGCCGCTCGGCCTGTTCCTGGGCGCTGCGGCGGCGGGCGCGGCCGGCGCGCTGCAACAGAAAGGCGGCGATGCTCATCAGCACCAGCGTGATGCCAAGCACGGCATCGCGCCGCTGCGCCTCTTCGGTGGCAAGCAGCGCCTCGCTGGGCACCAGCAGATGCAGCTGCCAGTCGGAGCTGGGCACCGCGACCGCGGCGTGCAGCAGGGCGGTGGCCTGGGCGGCGGGAAGCCTGGCCCTGGCGGCGTCCGGCACCTCGTCCAGCAGCACGGCGCCGGCGTCGAAGCCCAGGGGATTAGGGCGCAGCGGCAGCGGCGCCAAAGGCGCGGTGCCGAATTGCAGGCTGTCGCGGATGGCCGCCAGGTCCTGTTGGGGCAGGGGGTGGTCGGTCTGGAAGCGCCAGCGGGGCCGGTTGGTCAGCAGCACGATGCCGCGGCGGTCCGTGACATAGATGGGCTGTTCCGGGTTCCGCCAGGTATCCTCCACCGCCTCGAACCCGACCTTGACCACCACCACGCCCATCGGCGCCTGCGCGCTGCCGAGGCGGCGGGAGATATAAAGCCCCGGCCGCTGGCTGACGGTGCCCAGGGCGAATTGCTCCCCCGCGCCCAGCCGCATCCCGTCCTGGAAATACTGGCGGAAGCGGTAGTCATTGCCGACGAAGCTGCCTTCTTCCCGCCAGTTGCTAGCGGCCAGCGTCATCCCGTTCGTGTCGATCAGGTAAATGACATCCGCCCCGGTGCCATCCCGCAGCCGCTCCAGCTTGCGGTTCAGGGCTTCGAGCCGCGTCGCGGCCGGGGTGGCGAGGGCGGCGCGCAGGTCCGGGTCTTCCGCCAGCACGAAGGGCAGGGAGCGCTGCTTCTCCAGCTCGCTGCGTAGCAGGGCGGCGTTGAGGGTGGCGGTGGTGGTGGCCTGGGCCTGCAAGGCTTCCCAGGCTTCGCGCCTCGCGCCCTGGCCGGCCGCCCAGGCCAGCAGGCTCGCCGCCAGTCCCCCCACCAGCGCCAGGGCCAGCCAGACCGCCGCCCGCCGGTCGGCGCGCAGCCGTCGCGGGGAACGGGGTGAAATATCAAACGGCATGCTGTGCGGAGTACCACACATACCGGAAAACGGGAGGGCGGATTTCCGCACAAATCAACGGGGCACGAAACATGTATCAGTTATATGTTGCGTGTTTTCAGTCGCCTAACCGGCTGGCATGCTGCTTGCCAAAGGGGCGTTCATGGCCGCCAAACCGGGCAGTTCAGCCCCCGGCGCCAGTTTGGACAATATTGGCCCGCCGCGCCGGGCTGGACTGGAAGGAATGCCGATGGCGAGTTTCGCCCCCACCGCACCGGCTGGGCCCGTGAAGAAGAGGCTGTGGCAGCACCTGTATTTCCAGGTGCTGGTCGCCATCGCGCTCGGCATCGCCCTGGGCCATTTCTGGCCGGAAGAAGGCACGGCGATGAAGCCGCTGGGTGATGCCTTCATCAAGCTGGTGAAGATGATCATCGCCCCCGTCATCTTCCTGACGGTCACCACCGGCATCGCCGGCATGAGCGACCTGCAGAAGGTGGGCCGCGTCGCCGGCAAGGCGATGATCTACTTCCTGTGCTTCTCCACCCTGGCGCTGATCGTCGGCCTGATCGTCGGCAACCTGCTGCAGCCGGGCTACGGGCTGCACATCAACCCGGCCACGCTGGATGCCAAGGCGGTGCAGGGCTACGCCAACCAGGCGCATGAGCAGACCATCACCGGTTTCCTCATGAACATCATCCCCACCACGATCGTCAGCCCCTTTGTCACCGGCGACATCCTGCAGGTGCTGTTCTTCGCGGTGCTCTTCGGCATCTCGCTGGCCCTGGTGGGCGAGCGCGGCAAGCCGGTGCTGGACTTCTTCCAGACGGTGACGGCGCCGGTCTTCACGCTGGTCGGCATCCTCATGAAGGCCGCTCCCGTCGGTGCCTTCGGCGCCATGGCCTTCACCATCGGCCGCTATGGCATTTCCTCGGTCGCCAACCTCGCCTTCCTGGTCGGCACCTTCTACGTCACCTCGCTGCTCTTCGTGCTGGTCGTACTGGGCGCGGTGGCGCGCTACAACGGCTTCAGCATCCTGGCGCTGGTCCGCTACATCAAGGAAGAGCTGCTGCTGGTGCTCGGCACCTCCTCCTCCGAGGCCGCGCTGCCGACGCTGATGGAGAAGATGGAGCGCGCGGGCTGCAAGAAGTCCGTGGTCGGCCTCGTCATCCCCACCGGCTACAGCTTCAACCTGGACGGCACCAATATCTACATGACGCTGGCGGCGCTGTTCATCGCGCAGGCCACCGACATCCAGCTGAGCATCGGGGACCAGGTCCTGCTGCTGCTGGTGGCGATGCTCTCCTCCAAGGGTGCCGCCGGCATCACAGGCGCGGGCTTCATCACCCTGGCGGCCACGCTGTCCGTGGTGCCTTCCGTGCCCGTCGCGGGCATGGCGCTGATCCTGGGCATCGACCGCTTCATGTCCGAGTGCCGCGCGCTGACCAACCTGGTCGGCAATGCCGTGGCGACCGTGGTGGTTGCGCGCTGGGAAGGCGAGCTGGACCGCGCCCGCCTGGATGCCGCCATGGCCGGCAATCCTCTGCCGGACCCCTCCGGCGCCGCCATCGTCGCGGCCGAGTAAGTTAAGTTCAGCGACCCGGCGCGGCTTCCATGGCCGCGCCGGCCCGCCGCAGGGCGGGGTCGAAAGGATTGAGGCGGGCGCCGATGGCGTCCGCCTCTTTTATGAGCGCGGCCGCGACGGTGGCGCGGCGCTCCTCGCCCATCCGGTCCGTGGTGGTGCCGATGGAGAGCGCCGCCGCCGCCCGGCCATCCGCATCCAGTACCGGCACGCCCAGGCCCGCCATGCCTGGCAGGATGCCGAAGGCGGCGCAGTAGCCCTGCCGCCGCACGCTCGCCAGCTCCGCCCGCAGCCCGCCTTCGTCCAGGCCGCCGAATTCCTCGATGCGCGGCAGGTTGTGGCGGATCACCTCGTCCTGCTCCGCTGGCGGCATGAAGGCCAGGATGGCGCTGGAGCCCTGGCCGACGCCCAGCGGCACCCGGCCGCCGATATCGCCGGTAAAGGTCAGGATCGGCAGCGGCCCGGCGCTGCGGTCGATGCAGACGGCATCGAAGCCATTGCGCACCAGCAGGAACACCGTCTCCCCCAATGCCGCTGTCAGCCGGAGCAAGGCGGGACGGGCGATGTCGCGCAGCCCCACCGCCTGCCCGGAGCGGGCGGCGAGCAGGAAGAAGGAGAGGCCCAGGCGGTAGCGGCGCCGGGTGGCGTCGTGCTCCACGAAGCCCTCGGCCACCAGCAGGCGCAGGATGCGGTGCACGGTGGGGCGGGGCAGGGCCGCGGCATCCGCCAGTTCCGCCAGGCGCTGGCCTTGCGGGTCGCCAGAGCCGAGCAGGCGCAAAAGGCGCAGGGCGCGGGGCAGGCTGCCGGCTTGGTCGGAGACGGGTTCGATCATCGTGTTCCGCTTAGCGAACCACATCTGTTCCGAATAGTGAAATTTTGACGCTCCCGATGTCAAGGAGCGGAATTCTTCTTGCGGCATTCAGAATGAAGGGGTTGCATCGACCTGAGGGCATTCTGCGGCGAGGAGGCTTGCATGGCGCGTTGGCGGGTAGGCGTGGATTCGGGCGGGACCTTCACCGATGTCTGCCTCTTCGACGAGGAGAATGGCCGCGTCGAAGTCTGGAAGGTCTCCTCCACCCCGGACGACCCCTCCCGCGGCATTGCCCAGGGCGTCGAGGAAGGCATGCGCCGCGTGGCCCCCGAGGCCGGTGACAAGCCCGCCGCGCCGGTCACCTATTTCGGCCATGGCACCACCGTCGCCACCAATGCGCTGATCCAGCACCGGGGCGTGAAGACCGGGCTGGTGACCACGGACGGCTTCCGCGACCTGCTGGAGATCGGCCGCCAGAAGCGCCCGGACCTTTACGACATGCAGGCGGACAAGCCGCCCGTGCTGGTCTCCCGCGACCTGCGGCAGGAAGTGCCGGAGCGGGTGCGGCATGACGGCAGCATCGACCTGCCGCTGGACGAGACGCGGATGCGCGCCGCCGCCGTGGCGCTGCGCGAGGCGGGGGTGAAGGCGGTGGCCGTTTCCTTCCTCTATGGCTTCATCCGGCCGGAGCACGAGGCGCGGGCGGTGGAGATCCTGCGCGAGGAGATGCCCGAAGCCTTCATCAGCGCCGGCCATGAGACCGCGCCCGAGTTCCGGGAATTCGAGCGGCTCTCCACCGTGGTGCTGAACGCCTACCTCGGCCCGGTGATGCGCAGCTACATCGAGAAGCTGACGCCGCGCCTGGAAAGCCTGGGCATGACGGCGGCGCCGCACCTGACGCAAAGCAATGGCGGCGTCATCAGCTTCGCGGCGGCGGCGGGGCTGCCGGTGCGGACGGTGCTCTCCGGCCCTTCCACCGGCGTGGTGGGCGCACAGGCTATCGGCAAGCTGGCGGGCTACGAGGACCTGATCACCTTCGACATGGGCGGCACCTCCACCGATGTGGCGCTGCTGCAAGGCGGCCAGTGCCGCCTGACCAGCGAGGCGGTGGTGCATGGCTACCCGATCAAGGCGCCGATGCTGGATATCCATACGGTGGGCGCCGGGGGCGGCTCCATCGCCTATGTTGATGCGGGCGGGCTGCTGAAGGTGGGGCCGCGCTCCTGCGGCGCCTTCCCGGGCCCCGTTTGCTACGACCAGGGCAATACCGAGCCCGCCACCACCGATGCCAATGTGGTGCTGCAAACGCTGAATCCGACGCATCTGCTGGGTGGGCGGATGGCCATCCGGCAGGATTTGTCCAGGGCCGCCATCCAGCGCGTGGCGGACCAGCTTGGCCTGGGGCTGATGGAAACGGCGCAGGGTATTCTCTCCGTCGTCACGGCCAACATGGCCCGCGCCATCCGCGTCATTTCCGTGCAGCGCGGCCATGACCCGCGCGACTTCACGCTGATGGCCTTCGGCGGTGGCGGCCCGCTACATGCGGCGCGGCTGGCCAAGGAACTGGACATGAAGCGCGTGCTGGTGCCGCGCAATCCCGGCATCCTCTGCGCCATGGGCCTGCTGCTGACTGACCTGCGCGCCGATTTCGCCGCCACCAAGCTGCTGCCGCTGAAGCCTGCTTCGATCGGCGATGTGGCCGAGGGCTTCGCGACCCTGACGGCCCGCGCCGAGGAGTGGTTCGAGCATGAGGGGACCGCCCCCGCCAACCGCGTGCTCACCCGCACCGCCGACATGCGCTACAAGGGGCAGAATTACGAACTGGCCGTGACGCTGCCGGAAGGCCCGGTGACGCAGGCGACGCTGGAAGCCCTGGCCGCCGGCTTCGCCGAGTTGCACCGCCAGCGCTACGGCTTCATCGCCGAGGGCGAGCCGGTGCAGATCGTCACGCTGCGGCTGGAGGCCACCGGCCTGGTGCGGAAGGCCACCCTGACGCGCTACCCGGATGCCGGGCCCGATGCCAGCGGCGCCCGCATTGGGGAGCGCCCGGTCTGGTTCCCAGAGGCACAGGATTTCGTCGCGACCCCGATCTACAGCCGTGATGAGCTGAAGCCCGGCAACCGCTTCACCGGCCCCGCCATCGTCGAGCAGATGGACACCACCACCGTGGTGCCGCCGGGCATGACCGCGCGCGTCGATCCCTATCTCAACCTGATCCTGGAGGCCGCGGCATGAGCCACGCCATCGCCGAGGCCAAGCCCGCCGCGCTGGACCCCATCACCGTCGAGGTGATCGGCGCCGCGCTCTCCTCCATCGTCGAGGAGACGGGGGAGGCGCTGATCCGCGCTTCCTATTCCACCAACATCAAGGAACGGCGGGACTGTTCCACCGCGCTGTTCAACGCGGCGGGGGAGACGCTCTGCCAGGCCGAGCATATCCCGATCCATCTCGGCTCCTTCATCGGCATCATCCCGCAGATCATGCGGAAGCACCGGGTGGAGGATATGCGCCCGGGCGATGTCTTCGTCGGCAACGATGCCTATGAGGGCGGCGGCACCCACCTGCCGGACATCGTGCTGGCGGAGCCGATCTTTTTCGCGCACCGCATCGTCGCCTGGACGGTGAACCTGGCGCACCATTCGGACTTCGCGGACCGTGGCCACGCGCATATCTATCAGGAAGGGCTGCGCATCCCGCCCGTGCGGCTCTACCGCGAGGGCGTGCTGCAGGAGGATGTGCAGAGCCTGATCCTGCTGAACTGCCAGGTGCCGCATGAGCGTCTGTCGGACCTGCGGGCGCAGATGGCGGCCAACCGCGTCGGCGTGCAGCGCTTCCAGGCGCTTTGCGCCAAGTATGGCGTCGAGACGGTGCTGGGGGCTGCGGCCGAGCTGCTGAACTATGCCGAGCGCAAGATGCGCGCCGGCATCGCCGCGCTGCCCGATGGCGCCTGGACCTTCAAGGATGTCTTCGACCCCATCGACATCCCGGATTCCATGCCCTTCGCCGTCAAGGTGACGATCCGGGGCGACAGCATGTCGCTGGATTTCGACGCGCCCGACCAGCGCCGCGCCGGCATCAACATGACCTACACGGCGCTGCTGGCGACGGTCTATTACATCGTGAAATCCGTAGTGGACCCGACCATCCTGCCTAATGCCGGGCTGGCGCGGCCGCTGACCGTCACGGCGCGCAAGGGCAGCATCCTGAACTGCGAGCATCCGGCGGCGGTGAACGGGCGCCTCGCGGCCTGCCAGCGGGTGTCGGACCTCATCCTCGGCGCCATCTCCCAGGCGGCGCCGGAGCGGGTGACGGCCTGCTCCAACTCCATCTGCACCGTGGCCAGCTTCATCGGCCAGCGGAAGGAGGATGGCGCGCTCTGGGTCTATCTGGAGACCATGGGCGGCGGCAACGGCGCCCGCCACAACAAGGACGGGCTGGATGGCGTGCATGTGCACACCACCAATACCTCCAACCTGCCGGTCGAGGCGCTGGAGATCGAGTACCCGCTGACCCTGCTGCGTTACGAGCTGGTGCAGGATTCCGGCGGCACCGGCCGGTTCCGTGGCGGCATGGGCCTGCGCCGGGTGTATCGTGCGGATGAGGATTGCCTGGTGCGCGTCGATATCGGCCGGCTGCGCTCGCGTTCCTGGGGCCTGCAAGGTGGCGGTGCGGGCAGCAAAGGCGCGGTGGAATGCGGCCCGGGCGTCACCTTCAACGGCAGCACCGCCGCGCTGAAGGCGGGGCAGTGGTTCGCCATCGTCAGCCCCGGCGCCGGCGCCTATGGCCCCCCGTCACAGCGCCCAGCCGAGGCGGTGGCGCGCGACGTGGCCGAGGGTGTGATCAGCGCCGCCCATGCAAAGGATGCCTACGGCTTCAAAGCCTGAACCCTGAGCCCCCGAACCCTGAGCCAAGGAGACCAAGCCCATGCCTCCCGTGACTCTGTCCCGCCGCTCCATGCTCGCCGGTGCCGCGGCGCTGCCCTTCCTGCGTATCCCGGGCGCGCGCGCGGCGGCGCCGGGGGTGCTGACCTTCGGCCTTTCCTCCTTCCCGCCCTCCATCCAGCCATGGGCCAATAGCGGCACGGCGGCGGCGACCATGAAGCTGCTGATGTATCGCGGCCTCACCTCCTATGCCGATGACGGTTCGTTGCGCGGGGAGTTGGCGGAAAGCTGGGCGCGGGACGGCGACAAAGCCTGGGTCTTCAAGATGCGGGACGCGAAGTTCCAGAACGGCGAGAAGGTCACCTCCGCCGATGTGAGATGGACCATCGAACAGGTCGCCGATGCCAAGTCCACCGCCTTCTTCCGCAACGAGATGCAGAAGGTGGAAGCGGTCGAGACACCGGACGACCGCACGGTGCGCATCGTCACCAAGGTGCCGGTGGTGACGCTTCCCAATATGATGGCCAGCTACCACTTGCCGATCATCTACCGCTCCTCCGACCGGCGGGAGCCGGTGGGGGCGGGGCCCTTCATCCTGAAGGGGCAGGAGCGTGGTACCTCCCTGGATTTCGAGGCCAATCCGAATTTCTACAAGCCTGGCCTGCCGAGGCTGAAGGGTATCCGCGTCGTCGCCTATCAGGATGAGAACCTGCGGGTCTCCGCCTTGCAGTCCGGCGACCTGGACCTGATCGAATACGTGCCCTGGCAGGCCATGGATGCCATCACCGCCAACCCGGCGCTGAGCCTGGATGCGGTGGATGGCGCCTTCATGTTCCTGGTCTTCAACGGCGCCAAGGCGCCCTTCAACGACCCGCGCGCGCGCAAGGGCGTGGCGCATGCCATCCGGCGGGAGGATGTGGTGAAGGCGGCCTTCTTTGGCCGTGGCTCCGGCCTGTTTCAGTTGCCCATCGCGGAATCCAGCGCCTACTACAACCCGGAATACAAGAACGCCTGGAAGTACGACCCGGATCTGGCGAAGAAGCTGCTGACGGAATCCGGAGCGTTGAATTCCCCGGTGACCATGCTCTCTACGGCCCAGTACGGCATGCACAAGGACACGGCCGAAGTGGTGCAGAGCCAGTTGGCCGCCATCGGCATGAAGGTGCAGCTCAACCTGCCGGATTGGGCGACACGCGTGGCCATCGGCAACCGGGGCCAGTACGACTTCGCGATGATGGGCACGGCGGCGGATAGCAACGATCCCGATGGCATCGCCAACTTCATCGATGGCAGCCTTTCGCCTTCCTATGTGCGGTCCTACGGCCTGAAGACGGAGCGCATCACGGAACTGCTGGCCGCTGGCCGCGCCGAATTCGACGAGGCCAAGCGCCGCGCGATCTACAAGGAAATGGAAGGCATCGCCATTGAGGAGGCGCCGATCGTCGGCCTCACCTGGCGGAGCCAGGGCTATGCGATGAAGAAGGGCGTCACCGGCTTCAAGAACCTGCCGGGCGCGCTGACCTTCTATTCCGGCCTGACCTTCGAGACCACCTCCCTTGCGTGACCTCAGCGGCAAGGTGGTGATGGTGTCCGGTGCCGCGCGCGGCATCGGGCGGGCGGTGGCGGAACGGCTGCTGGCGGCGGGCTGCCAGGTCAGCGCCGGGGTGCGGGATACCGCCCGTGCACCGGAGGGGACGGCGGGCTTCGCCTACGACGCCAATCGGCAAGGCAGCGCCGCTGGCTGGGTGGAAGGCACAGTGGCCCGCTTCGGGCGCGTGGATGCGCTGGTGAATGCCGCCGGCATCAACCCGCGCGCCACGCTGCTGGAAGGGCCGGACGGCGCCTTCCAGGACCTCTGGACCGTCAACGCCATGGGGCCGATCCAGGTGATCCGCGCCGCCTGGCCGCATCTGGTGGCGGGCGGGGAGGGGCGGGTGATCAACATCGCCTCGCTTTCCGGCAAGCGGGTGCGCAACGACAACCTGGGTTATGCGATGAGCAAGTTCGCCGTGATGGCGCTGACGCAGGAAGTGCGCCGGCTGGGCTGGGAGCATGGCATCCGCGCCACCGCGCTCTGCCCCGGCTTCGTGGATACGGACATGACGGCGCATGTCACCAAATGGCCGCGCGAGCAGATGTCGCGCCCCGAGGATCTGGCGCTGCTGGCGGAAACGCTGCTGCGGCTGCCCAATACCGCCTCGGTGGCCGAGCTGCTGGTGAACTGCCGGCACGAGGACACTCTGTGAGGCTGGCGCGCCTGCGGGATACCGACCGCCCGCCGCTGCATCTGGAGCTGGACGGGCGCGCCATCGCCGCGATGGAAGGCGACACGCTGCTGACCGCCCTGCTGGCCGGTGGCGCCGGGCATCTGCGGGAAAGTGAATTCGGGGACGGTGGGCGGGCCGGCTTCTGCCTGATGGGGGCCTGCCAGGATTGTTGGGTTTCGGTGGAAGGGCTGGGCCGGGTGCGCGCCTGCGCCACCCTGGCCAGGGACGGAATGAAGGTGCGGCGCGGATGAAGGTCGCGGTGGTGGGCGCCGGCCCTGCCGGCGTGCGGGCGGTGGAGGCGCTTCTGGCTGCCGGCATCCGCCCGGTCTGGATCGACGAGGCGATGGATGGCGGCGGCCGCATCTACCAGCGCCCGCCCGCCGGCATGCGGCGCGACGCCCGCACGCTCTATGGCTTCGAGGCCGCCCGTGCCACGGCGCTGCACGCGGCGCTGGATGCCGCCAAAGCCAGGGCGGATTGGCGGCCGGAAACGCTGGTCTGGAATATCCATCCTGGCAGGCAGCAACTCCACACGCTCAGTGCCGGGCGGCAGGGCGTGGTGGAATACGACGCAGCCATTCTCTGCACCGGAGCAATGGACCGCGTGGTGCCGGTGAAGGGTTGGACCCTGCCGGGCGTGACCACTATGGGCGGTGCGCAGATCGCGCTGAAGTCCCAGGGCTGCGGCATCGGGCGGCACGTGGCTTTTCTGGGCAGCGGGCCGCTGCTCTGGCTGGTGGCCTACCAATATGCCAAGGCGGGAGCGCAGGTGGCGGCGGTGCTGGATACCACCCCTCTCGCCACCAAGGCGGGCGCCGCGCCGGGCATGCTGCGCGGGCCGGCGACCTTCGCCAAGGGCCTCTATTATGTCGGCTGGCTGCGCGCGCGTGGCGTATGCATCGCGGAAGGCGTGACGCCGCTGGCGATCGAGGGAGAGGGCAGCGTTTCCGGCATCCGCTGGCGCGATGCCAAAGGCGTGGAACACCATGCCGGCTGCGACGCCGTGGGCATCGGCTGGGGCCTGAAGCCGGAAGCGCAGCTTGCCGATCTCGCCGGTGTGCCCTTCGATTTCGACAGCTTGCAGCACAACTGGGTGCCGCGCCGCGATGCCGCCGGGCGCGCGCCTGTGAAGGGCATCTACCTCGCGGGCGACGGCAGCGGCATCGGCGGCGCCGAGGTGGCGGAGCTGGCTGGTGCCCGCGCCGCCTTGGCATTGTTGCAGGATGCCGGGCACAAGGCCGAGACCACTGCCCTGGACCGCAAGCTGGAAAAGCTGGCCCGCTTCCGCGCGGCGCTCGAAAAGGCCTTTCCCTTTCCCGCGCACCTGGCCGCCGCCTTGCCGGATGATGCCGTCTTCTGCCGTTGCGAGAACCTGACCGTTGGCGAGTTGCGCGCCACCACTGCCGGGCCGCAGATCCCGGCGCCGGAGGTGAACCGCGCCAAGGCCATCAGCCGCGCCGGCATGGGCCGTTGCCAGGGCCGCGTCTGCGGTGCCGCGGCGGCTGAGATTCTGGCCGCGTGCCTGGGCTGCGGCGTGGCGGAGGTCGGGCGGTTGCGTGGGCAGGCGCCGGTGAAGCCCATCCCCCTGACGCCCCCGCCGCTGGTGACGACGCCATGAATGACACCCGCTTCGATGTTCTGGTGGTGGGCGGCGGCGGCGCCGGCTGCTCGGCCGCGCTGCACCTGGCCAAGCGCGGCACCCGCGTGGCGCTGCTGGAGCGCGGGCTGGTGGGTGGGCAGGCTTCCGGCGTCAATTACGGCGGCGTGCGGCAGCAGGGGCGCAACCCGGCGGAGCTGCCCATCGCCCGCCGCTCCCGCGAGCTTTGGGGGCGGATGAAGGAACTGGTGGGGACGGATGCGGAATTCACCGTCACCGGCCACCTGAAGCTGGCCCGCAACGATGCCGAGGAAGCCGACCTGACCGCCTATCTGGACGTGGCGAAGCAGCATGGGCTGCCGCTGCGGATGGTGGGGCGCAACGCCATCCATGTCGAATACCCCTGGCTGGGACCGCAGGTGGTGGCGGGGTCCTTTGCGCCGGAGGATGGCTCGGCCAATCCGCGCCTGATGGCACCGGCCCTGGCCCGCGCCGCGCGGGATGCCGGCACCACGGTGCTGGAGCGGACGGAGGTGCTGGACTACGCCCATGACGGCACGCTGTTCCGGCTGCGCACGGTGGATGGGCGCGAGTTCACCGCCCCAGTGCTGCTGAACATGGCCGGCTTCTGGGGCGGGCGCATTGCCGAGGCCTTCGGGGAGCCGGTTCCGGTGAAGCCGCTCAGCCCCAACATGATGGTGACGGAGCCGCTGGATTATTTCATCGAGCCCAACCTCGGCGTGGTGGGCGGCAATGTTTATCTGCGGCAGATCCCGCGCGGCAATGTCATCATCGGCGCGGGGCATGGGGAGAACGACCCCGGCCAGCCCGGGCAGGTGCCCTGGTCCCGCCCCTTGCCGGAAGTGACGATGGAAGGCGCCCGGCTGGCCATCGCGCTGGTGCCGGCGCTGGAGGGGGTGCAGATCATCCGCTCCTGGACCGGCATCGACGGCAGCATGCCGGACAAGATCCCGGTCATCGGCCCCAGCAGCACCACGCCGGGGCTGTTCCATGCCTTCGGCTTCTCCGGCCACGGCTTCCAGCTTGGGCCGGCGATCGGCGCCATCATGACGGAGCTGGTGCTGGACGGGCGTACGGATATCCCGCTGGAGTCCTTCCGCATCACCCGCTTCGCGGAGGCCGCGGCATAGGCTATCCGGCGGGCGCCATGTACCACGCGCCCTTCCTGGACCACCTGCACCGCCTGCTGCTCGCCGCCCTGCCGCGTTGGGGCCTGCCCGCGGGCACGCACCTCTCGCTGCTCAATGTCTCCGAGAACGCCACCTTTCTGGCGGAGGGTCGTGCCGGGCGGCTGGTGCTGCGCGTTTATCGCCAGGGCTATCACCAGCCGGCGGAGATGGAATCCGAGCTGGCCTGGATCGCGGCGCTGCGGCAGGCGAGGGTGGTGGAAACGCCGGCGCCGGTAGCGGCCGCCGATGGCACACTGCTGCAGGCGCTGCCCGACGGTACCGGGACGCGCCATGCCGTCGCCTTCACGCATATGACGGGGGAGGAACCGGCGCAGGATCTTCCGCGCCGCTTCCGGCAATTGGGCGGCATCAGCGCGCGCCTCCATGCTCATGCGCGCGGCTGGGCACCGCCGCCCGGCTTCATCCGCAAACGCTGGGATGCCGATACCATGTTGGGTGCGGCGGGGCATTGGGGCGACTGGCGCGCCGGCATCGGGCTGGAAGCCGAAGGCGCGGCTCTGCTGGAACGTGTGGAAGCGGCGCTGCGCATCATCCTGGCGGGATACGGCGATACGCCGGACCGCTTCGGCCTGGTGCATGCCGACCTGCGCCTGACCAATCTGCTGGCCGATGGCGCGCGCCTCGGCGTCATCGACTTCGACGATTGCGGCTTCTGCTGGCATCTTTACGACTTCGCCGCCGCCGTCAGCTTCATGGAGCATGAGCCGGTGGTGCCGGCGCTGATGCGGGCCTGGGTCGCCGGCTATCGGGAAGTGGCGCCGCTGGCGGAAGCCGATGTGGCGCTGCTGCCAGCCTTCGTCATGCTGCGGCGCATGTTGCTGACGGCCTGGCTCGCTTCCCATGCCGAGACGCCCACGGCCCAGGCCCTGGGCGCCGGCTATACCGCCGGCACGGTGGCGCTGGGGCGGGACTTCCTGGCGCGGCAGGCTGGCATGGGCCTCGCTTCCGGCTAAGCTCCTTCTGCCGGTGTCATGGAGCTTTCGCCTTGAACCCCACGCCTGTCCGCCTCGCCGCCGATATCGGCGGCACCTTCACCGATGTTGTGCTGGAAGCCGGAGGGCGGCGGCGAACGCGCAAGGTGCTGACCACCCCGGCGGCACCGGAGGAAGGCGTGCTGGAAGGCGTCTCCCTGGTGCTGGAGGATGCGGGGCTGCATTTCTCCGACATCGATGTCTTCGTGCACGGCACCACGCTGGCCACGAATGCCATCATCGAGCGGCGCGGCGCCCGCACGGCGCTGGTGGCGACGCAGGGCTTCCGCGACGTGCTGGAGATCGGCACCGAGAGCCGTTACGACCAGTACGATCTGACGCTGGAAAAGCCGGTGCCTCTGGTGCCGCGCGCCCTGCGCTTCACAGTGCCGGAACGCGTGGATGCCGAGGGCCAGGTCCGCCTGCCGCTGGACGAGGCTGCCGTCGCCGCTCTGGCGCCGGAATTCGAGAAGGCGGGCGTGCAGGCCGTGGCTTTCGCCTTCCTGCATGCCTATGCCAACCCGGCGCATGAGCAGCGCGCGGCGGCGGTGTTGAAGGCGCTGCTGCCGGGCCTTTCCATCACCATGGCGCATGAGGTCTGCCCGGAGATCCGGGAATACGAGCGCACCTCCACCGCCGTCGCCAATGCCTATGTGCAGCCGCTGATGGAAGGCTATCTCGGCCGCATGCGGGATGCGCTGCAGGCGCGGCAGTATCGCGGCGCCACCTATCTGGTGACCTCGGGCGGTGGGCTGACATCACTGGAGACGGCCCAGAAGTTTCCGGTGCGGCTGGTGGAATCCGGCCCGGCGGGCGGCGCCATCTTCGCGGCGCAGGTGGCGCTGCGGGCGAATGAGCAGAAGGTGCTGTCCTTCGACATGGGCGGCACCACGGCCAAGGTCTGCCTGATCGAGAAAGGCCAGCCCGCGACTTCCCGTTTCTTCGAGGTGGACCGCTCCGCCCGCTTCCTGAAAGGCTCCGGCCTGCCGCTGCGTATCCCCGTGATCGAGATGGTGGAGATCGGCGCGGGCGGCGGCTCCATCGCGCAGGTGGATGCCATGCAGCGCGTGACGGTGGGGCCGGAGAGCGCGTCCTCCGTGCCGGGCCCGGCCTGCTATGGGCTGGGCGGGGAACGGCCGGCGGTGACCGATGCCGACGTGGCCATGGGGTTGATCGAGCCACAGGGCTTCGCGGGCGGCAGCATGACGTTGCGCGACGACCTTTCGCGCGCGGCGCTGGCCCGCGACATCGGCGCCAAGCTGGGGCTTTCCGCCGAGATGTCGGCTTATGCGGTCTATGAGATGGTCTGCGAGAACATGGCCAGCGCCGCCCGCGTGCATGCGGCGGAGCGTGGAGCCGTGATCGGCCAGCACACCATGATCGCCTTTGGCGGCGCCGCGCCGCTGCATGCGGCGCGGGTGGCGGAGAAGGTGGGGGTCAGCCGCGTGCTGGTGCCGCCCAATGCCGGCGTCGGCTCGGCGGTGGGCTTCCTGGCGGCGCCGGTGGCTTATGAAATTGTCCGTTCCCGCCACGCGCGGGTGGATGAGAGCTTCGATGGCGCCGGCGTCTCGGCGCTGTTCGCGGAGATGGCCACCGCCGCCCGCGCGTTGGTGGAGCCCGGCGCGCGCGGCGCGCCCTTGTTCGAGCGGCGGATGGCCTTCATGCGCTACGTCGGCCAGGGCCACGAGATCACGGTGCTGCTGCCCAACCGCGACCTGACAGCGGCGGATGTGCCGGAGCTGCGCCGGATCTTCGAGGCCGAATACGCCGCGCAGTTCGCCCGCATCATCCCGGCGGCGGCCATCGAGGTGCTGAACTGGTCCGTGCTGGTCTCCACCGAGGCGAAGCAGCCGGAAGCCATGGCGCCGGTACGTGCGGCTGAGGCGCCCAGCCCATCCGGCCTGCGCCGGATCTTCGATGGCCGCAGCGAGAAGCATGTCGAGGTGCCGGTCTACCGGCGGGAAGCCATGCCCCCCGGCGCGGTGGTGCCCGGCCCCGTGGTGATCGCGGAGGACGAAACCACCACCTATGTTTCCGCCAGCTTCGACGCCCATATCGACGGCGCCGGCTGCATCGTGATGGAAAGGAAGGCGGCATGAGCACGCAACCCGGCCTGATCGACCTCCAGATCATGTGGAACCGCCTGATCGCCGTGGTGGGCGAGCAGGCGCAGGTGCTGATCCGCACCGCCTTCAGCCCTATCGTGCGGGAATGCGAGGATATCTCGGCCGGTGTCTTCGACCTGAAGGGGCGGATGCTGGCCCAGGCCGTCACCGGCACGCCCGGCCACATCAATTCCATGGCCGAGGCGGTGAAGCACTTCATCCGCCACTTCCCCATCGAGAGCATGCGCGAAGGCGACGCCTATATCACCAACGACCCGTGGATGGGCACGGGGCACCTGAATGACTTCGTCATCACCACGCCCGCCTTCCACAAGGGCAAGCTGGTGGGGCTGTTTTCCTGCACCAGCCACCTGATGGATATCGGCGGCCTCGGCAACGGCCCTGAAGCCAGCGATGTCTTCATGGAGGGGCTCTATATCCCCATGCTGAAGCTCATTGACCAAGGGAAGGTCAATGAGACGCTGATGGCCATCATCCGCGCCAATACGCGGCTGCCGGTGGATACGGAAGGCGATACCTATTCCCTGGCCGCGTGCAACGATGTTGGCGTGCGCGCCCTTTCGGCCATGATGGACGAATTCGGCATCGACACGCTGGAGCCGCTGGCGGAGCACATCATCGCCCGCTCCCGCGAGGCGGTGCTGGCGGAGATCGCGAAGCTGCCCAAGGGCACCTGGCGGTATTCGATGATGGTCGATGGCTATGACCACCCACTGACGCTGGAAGCGGCGCTGACCATTTCCGACACCGGCATCCATGTCGATTTCACCGGCACCTCGGACGCGGTGAAGCGCGGCATCAACGTGCCTATCGCCTATACCACCGCCTATACCTGCTTCGGCCTGGGCTGCGTTGTGGCGGCGCATATCCCGAACAATGCGGGCTCCCTGGCGCCGCTGACCGTTTCGGCGCCGCCGGGCTGCATCCTGAACGCGCAGAAGCCGGCGCCGGTCTCCATCCGCCACATCATCGGGCAGATGCTGCCGGACATGGTCTTCGGCTGCCTGCGGCAGGCCATTCCGGACCGGGTGCCGGCGGAAGGCACCTCCTGCATCTGGAACATCATCGTGCGCGGCGTGCGGCCGAAGATGGAAGGGCCGAACCACGGCTATGCCCTGGCCATCACCACCAATGGCGGCACAGGGGCGCGGCCGCGGCAGGACGGACTCTCGGCCACCGCTTATCCCTCCGGCGTGCATGGAACGCCGGTGGAGATCGCTGAAATCCAGTCGCCGCTGATGTTCTGGCGCAAGGAATTCCGCCCGGATTCCGGCGGGGCGGGGCGGCAGCGCGGCGGCCTCGGCCAGATCATGGAAATCGAGAACCGTGACGCTGCGCCCTTCGAGCTGCTGGCGGCCTTCGACCGCATCCAATACCCGCCGCGTGGGCGGGATGGCGGTGGGGATGGCGCTGCGGGTTATGTTGGCCTGTCCTCGGGGCAGGTGCTGCGCGGCAAGGGCCTGCAGGTGATTCCGCCGGGTGAGCGCCTGGTGGTGTTCACTCCCGGCGGCGGCGGGCTCGGCGACCCGGCGGCGCGCGACCCTGCCAAGGTGGCCGCCGACCTCGGCAATGGCCTGATCTCGGCCGAGACGGCGGCACGGCATGGCGTTGCGGCAGAGTGAGGCACGAGCCGAGGGCTCCCGGCGTCATCTGGCGGCCAGCGGATTGCGCTGGCCGTTATCGCTTTCGCGGCTGGCCTCATGTAGTCTGCGGCGACTTCATGGCGAAATGATTGTTGAAAAAAGAACAGCTCAAGCAGCGTGGGTTTTCTTCTGAAACATCGTAGGCCGTTTCGCGAAACAATTGATAACAACTTCTTCCGAGACGGCGCATTTATCTCCCGCTACGACTTGGTGGTCGTCAGCACGATGCTTCGGCGTCGGTTGGCAGAACAACGGGAAGGATGAGAGATGAAGAAGATCCTGATGCTCGGCGCTGGTCTGGCTCTGATGGGCGCCACCAGCGTCGCCATGGCCCAGGCGCCGCAGCCACCCGCTGCCGCGCCGCAGACCACGGAAGCCGCGCCTCCGCCGCCTCCGGGTGGTCCTGGCATGCATCGCCATGGCATGCGCGGCCCGGGTGGCCCCGGCATGATGCACGGCCCTGGTCCGCACCGCTTCGGCCCGCCGCCGCCGCCGTCCAAGGCCGCGTCCTTCAACTTCCAGAACGGCGACATGCGTATCCGCATTCGCTGCGCCGAGGATGAGCCGATGCAGAACTGCGTGAACGCCGCTTCCGCGCTGATCGACAAGGTCGGCGGCATGACGTCGGCGCCGGCCACGACCCCGGCGCGCTGAGCGGGCGAGGGCGGGGCAGGTAATGCCCCGCCTTTGGCTTCAGCGGCCCAGCATGCCTTCCAGCCAGCCGGCCCAGCCCAGCAGGGCGCGGTCCTGCCCGGGAAGGCCCACCAGTTGCATGCCGATGGGCAACCCATTGGGACCACGCCCGGCAGGGATGCTGATGCAGGGGCCGTGCATCGCCGTCCAAAGCGCGTTGCAGATGGAATCGCCGGTCCAGCCCAGGCCCTGTGGCGCTTCGCCAGGGGCGGCAGGGGTCAGGATCGCGTCGTAACTCGCCATCAGTTCCCGCAGGGCGGCGCGGCCGGCGGCAAAGGCAGCGCGGCCTTCCGCCAGGGCGGGCGCTGGCAGGGCAGCCGCCCAGTCCATGTTCTCCGTCAGTTCAGCGGAGATGTCCGCCGGGTGTGTCATGCGCTCCCAGGCCAGGGCCTGCAAAATCTCACCGTTCATCACCGCCGGATGTGCTTCCTGCGCCGCCACCACGGCGGGAGGCAGCGCGACGCGCTCGATGCGCGCACCGGCGCGGGCGCAGGCGGCGGCGACATCCTCCAGCAGCGCCAGCGTCTCGGGCGCCAACTGCCCCTCACCAGGGCCGATGCAGACGGCGAGGCGGGGCGCCGCGCCGGTGGCGCGCTGGGGGTCCCCCAGGTCCAGGCCGGTGACCGCCTGGGCCAGCAGGGCGCAATCCGCCACGCCGCGCCCGAAGACGCCGATGGTATCCAGGCTCTCGCTCATCACTTTCATGCCGGCGCGGTGGATCAGGCCGAAGGAGGGCTTGAACCCGGTGATGCCGCAGAAGGAGGCCGGCCGCAGCACGGAGCCGCCCGTCTGCGTGCCGAAGGCCAGCGGGAAGAACCCCGCCGCGACACCCGCCGCCGAGCCGGAGGAGGAACCGCCCGGCGTATGCGCGGGGTTGTGCGGATTGGTGGTGGGGCCGGGGTGGCGGGTGGCGAATTCGGTGGTGACGGTCTTGCCCAGGATGATGCCGCCGGCGCCGCGCGTGGCGGCCACGGCGAAGGCATCGGCGCGCGGCTGGTGCCCGCGCCAGATGGGGGAGCCGTATTCGGAGGGCTGGTCGGCGGTATCCAGCACATCCTTCACGCCCACGGGCAGGCCGGCCAGCAGCCCCTCCCGCGGGCTGGCCAGGGCCGTGCGGGCCAGGGCCGGGTCCAGATGCGCGAAGGCCCGCACCGTGCCCTCGCGGGCGGCGATGCGGTCCAGGCAGGCTTCCAGCAGGTCGCGGGGATGAAGGCTGCCGGCGTCGATGCGCCGGGCGGCCTCCGTGGCGGAAAGGTCGGCGGGGTCGGTGCTCATCCGCCGATGCTGGACAAAGCTGGCGCGGTGGTCCAGCCGGGTTATTCGGCCGGAAGGCCGGCGGGCAGGGGGCTTTCATCCCGGCGCGCATAGCGTTGTGCCAGGGCGGCACAGGCGAAGAGCTGGATCTGGTGGAACAGCATCAGCGGCAGCACCAGCAGCCCCACCGGGTGGCCGGCGAAGAGGATATTCGCCATGGGCACGCCGCTGGCCAGGCTCTTCTTGGAGCCGCAGAAGACCACCACGATCTCGTCTTCCTTGGAAAATCCGGCGCGGCGGGCGGCGAAGACGGTCAGCGCCAGCACGATCCCCAGGATCACCACATCCGCCAGCGCCAGCAGGCCGAGGCTGCGCAGGTCCACCTGCTGCCAGATGCCGGAGACCATGCCCTCGCTGAAGGCGGCATAGACCACCAGCAGGATGGAGCCGCGGTCCACCACCGAGGTCAGCAGCTTGTGCCGGCTGATGAAGCCGCCGATCAGCGGCCGCGCCGCCTGGCCCAGCAGGAAGGGCAGCAGCAGGTGCAAGCCGATATCCTTCAGCGCATCGGTGCTGAAGCCGCTGCCCCCCACCCGCAGCAGCAGCGCCACCAGGGCCGGAGTCAGCACCATGCCCAGCAGGTTGGAAACGGAGGCGCTGCACAGCGCCGCCGGCACATTGCCCCGCGCCACCGAGGTGAAGGCGATGGAGGACTGCACCGTGGAGGGCAGCAGGCAGAGGAACAGCAGGCCCATGGAGAGCCCTGGGCCGAGCCAGCGGCCCAGCAGCGCCGTCGTGGCCAGCCCCAGCAGCGGGAAGACAATAAAGGTGCTGGCCATGACCAGGGCCTGCAGGCGCCAGTGCAGCAGCCCGTCCATCACCGCCTTGGGTGCCAGCTTGGCGCCGTAGAGGAAGAACAGCAGCGCCACGGCGAAGGAAGCCAGCAGGTCCACGCCTTCCGCCGCCTTGCCGCTGGCTGGCAGCAGGGCGGCCAGCATCACGGCGGCGATCAGCAACAGCAGGAAGCGGTCGATGGGCAGACGGCGGAGCAGGTTCATGGGGCGGCCTCCACTGTGTCAGCCCCCGAGATAAGCCCGTCGGCCTTTATTCTCGATCCGCATGGTTCCGATAACTGTAACCACAAATCATGATAAGCATGAGGCATGTTGCACCCGGACCTCCTCCGATCCCTCCTGGCCGTCGCCGAGACCCGCAGCTTCACCCAGGCGGCCCGACGGCTCGGCCTGCGGCAATCCACCGTCAGCCAGCACATCCGCCGGCTGGAGGAAGCGACGCGCCGCAGCCTTTTCGCCCGCGACACCCATTCCGTGGCGCTGACGCCGGATGGCGATGCACTCGCCGGCTTCGCTCGCGGCGTGGTGGAGGCGCATGAGCGGATGGAGCGCTTCCTGGCCGGCTCGCCGCTGCGTGGCCGCATCCGGCTCGGCGCCTCGGAGGACTTCGCCTTCTCGCGCCTGCCGGAGGTGCTGGCGGATTTCGCCCGCGCCCATAGTGGCGTGGACCTGGAACTGACGGTCGGCCTCAGCGGAGTGCTCTACGAGCGCTTCGATGCCGGGGAACTGGACGTGATCCTGGTGAAGCGGCGCGGCAACGACCCGCGCGGCACCTTGGCCTGGCGGGAGCCGCTGGCCTGGGTCGGCCGCCCGGGGCTGCGGCCAGACCCGGCGCAGCCGCTTCCGCTGGTGCTCTTCCCGCCGCCCTCCATCACCCGCGCCCTGTGTATCGAGGCGCTGGAGAAGGCCGGACGCTCCTGGCGCGTGGCCTGCACCGGCGGCAGCCTTTCAGGGCTGCGGGCGGCGGCCATGGCGGGGCTGGGAGTCGCGGCGCATTCCGGGCGGCTGGTGCCGCCGGGGCTGGCGCCGCTGCCGCCCTCCCGTCACCTGCCGGAACTGGGGATGATCGAATTCGTGGTGATCGGCCCCGGCGCGCACCGGCCCATCGCCCAGGCGCTGATGCATGCCATCCTGGACAATGCCGGGCGCCTGCAGCCGGAGTCCTGACCCCTGGCGGCGCCGGGCGCGGCGCACCATCTTGGTCCCATGCCCCCAGCCGTTCGCGTGGCGGTCGCCCCTGACGGCGTCCTGCACTACGCCATTCCCTGCCGCCCGGAAGACCTTCCCGGCGTTTCCCCCCAAGCCCTCAGCACGGCCTGGGAGGCGGCGCGCGCGGCTGCCGCCGCTGAGCACTGGGGCCCGCACCGCACATTGCTGTTCCAGGATGGGCCCGTGCTGGCCCTGGCCGATGCCGATGCCGCCTGCTGGGCGGAGGCCGTGGACCGCCTCGCCGGGCTGGATACGCTGCCCGGCCTGGCGCTCTGCCTGCGGCTGCTGGCGCTGGTGGACCTGCTGGGGCGGGCGCGCTGGATGGCCGGGCTCTTCGCCATCGGGCGCGACGGAATCGAGATCCATCCCGCCCTGCTGTCCGCCGCCGCTACGCAGGGGCTGGACGCGGCGGGGCGGTTCGACGAAAGCGGGATGAAGCGGCTATTATCGGGCCGCATCGCCGGCGCGCCGGCGGGCAGGGGGGCGGAGGCGGGCTGAGCCGGTTGGAACGGCGGCCGCAACGTTCCGTTGCCCGCATCGTTCCGGCTTCACGCCTTGCCGGAGCGCCTCATGAAATCCCTTTCCCTTCCGCTGCTGCTGCTCATGGGCGCCTGTGCCGCCGCCGCGCCGCGCAGCGCCGAGCAGCGCCAGCAGGACCAGGCCGCCGCCATCTGCCGCCAGGATGTCGAGCGCACCATGCGCTTCCGCGACCGCGGCCAGCTCATGCGGACCGATGAGGCCGAGTCGCGCCTCGGGGCCGGCAGCTTCACCGGCGCCCGTGATGGCTCCATGGGCACCGAGCGGCTTTCCGCGCAGTTCGAGCGGGACCAGATGATCGATTCCTGCGTGCGCGGCGCGACCAATGCCTCGGCGGCCACGCGCTCTCCGGGAACCGCTGGCGCGGGGACGGGGCGGAGCCCCTGACCGGCCCGCGCCGTGGTCTTCGGCGCGCTGGGGCGGGCGCTCTCCACCCGTAACGCCCGGATTTTCTTCGGCGCCAGCCTGACGGCCTGGACCGGGCTCTGGATGCACCGCATCGCGGTGGCCTGGCTGGCCTGGGAGATGACGGGCAGCGCCTTCTGGGTGGGGCTCGTCGCCTTCAGCGACCTGGCGCCGGCGGCCTTCATCAGCCCCATCGCCGGGGCTGTGGCGGACCGGGTGGACCGGGTGCGGCTCACCACCATCGCCCAGGCCGCCATCGCGCTGGAGGCCGCGACGGTCGCCGCCCTGGTGGCCGCCGGGATGATGCAGGTGGAACTGCTGATCCTGCTGGAACTCTGCGCCGGCACCGCCGCCAGCTTCCTGCAGCCGGCACGGCAGACGCTGATCTCGGGCATCGTGCCGAAAACCGAGCTGCCGGCGGCGGTGGCCTGCAATTCGCTGGTCTTCAACATCGCCCGCTTTATCGGGCCTGCCCTGGCGGGGCCGGTGATCGCCGGCTTCGGCGTGGCGCCCGCCATTGCCTGCAATGCCGTGGCTTATGCCTGCGCCCTGGCCAGCATGGCGATGCTGCGGGTGGCCCCGGCGCACCGGCGTGGCCACCCCGCCACCAGCAGCCTTTGGGATGAGGTGCGGGAAGGGCTGAGCTATGTCGGCCGCCACCCCGGCCTTGGGCCCTTGCTGACCTATGCGGCGGCCATGAGCGTGCTGCTGCGCTGCGTGCAGGAGCTGCTGCCCCCCTTCGTGGAGCGCAATTTCGGCCGTGGCGCCGATTCGCTGGCCCTGCTGACCGCCAGCTTCGGCGTCGGCGCCCTGGTGACGGGGCTCTGGCTCTCGACGCGCGGGCGCATCGAGGGCGCGGTGCGGATTTCCATCTTCTCCGGGCTGGCGCAGGCGCTCTCCATCGCGGGCTTCGTGGGCACTGGCTGGTTCGGCTTCGGCCTGGCCTGCGCGGCCCTTATCGGCGCCAGCACCTCCATGCAGGGCATCACCACCCAGCAGCTGGCGCAGACGGCGGCGCGGCCGGACATGCGGGGCAGGGTGCTGGCGCTCTGGGGGCTGATCACCCGCGCCTGCCCGGCGCTGGGCGCCTTGCTCCTGGGTGGGGCGGGGGAGGCCTTCGGCCTGCGGCTGCCGGCGCTGGTGGGGGTGGCGCTCTCCCTGGTCGTCTTCGCCTGGGGGCTTGGGCGGATGCGGCATATCGAGCATTCGCTGGAAGCCCCGCCGCCGGATGTGGCGCCCGGTGCGGCGCGGGGCTGAGGGCCACCACCTTGCGGCTGCTTCACCCTCGTCCTAGAAGCAGCGCGCCCCGGGTCTGGCGCCAAGGGCGCCACGGCCCCTTCGATTGTGAGCAACCAGGGAGCGCAGAGCGCCGATGAGCAAGATCACCCGCCACGAGACCAACCCGGTCCTCTCCAACGCGGTCGAGTATCACGGCTTCGTCTTCCTGGCCGGCGTCACGGCCCAGGACCTCTCCGCCGACGTGGTCGGCCAGACGCAGCAGATCCTGGCCAAGATCGACGATCTGCTGGAGAACCATGGCACCGATAAGACCCGCCTGCTGCAGGCCCAGGTCTGGCTGAAGGACATCCGGGACCGCGACGCGCTGAACGGCGTCTGGACCAAGTGGCTGCCCGAGGGCGGCGCCCCGGTGCGCGCCTGCGTCGAGGCCAATATGGCCGACCCGCGCCACCTGGTGGAGATCATGGTCACGGCCTGCCGCTGACCCTTCTTCCCGCGGCTTAACTGCCAAGATGATGAAACGGTGTGGCCAGGGAACCTGGCCGCACCGTTTCTGTTTATGGCGAACGATTCCCCTCCTGTTGCAAATACATCGCAACACTGTTGCATTTCGTCCTGTAAGCCTGTGTTATAGGATTAAGGTCTTATTCATCACCGGTTAGTGAGCCTTTAACTGACGAATCACGGCAGATTTCGCTCTGAAACACGCAACCTGATTGTCCGCACCCGAAAGCCTTTGCTACCGCCTTCCTGCCGCAGCCGGAAAACCGGCGCGACCGGGGGGTCGAGTTTGGCGATTGAGGGGGTTTCATGCGGGTGACCAGCACTGCTTTGGCCGTGGCTGTCTTGATGGGCGCGGCCTGCTTGGCGCCGACGATGGCGGATGCCGCCACTGCCCGCGGCACGCGGGACAGCGTGAAGCAGCAGCGTGTGACAGTGGTGGCTGGTCCTGCGCGTGGTGCGAAGCCGCAGGCGACCAAGCAGGTGGTGCGCAGCGCCGCCCCGCGTGCCGCCGACTTCGGCGGCGGCCCCATTTCCTGCGTTCCCTATGTCCGCTCCGTGACCGGCATGGAGATCACCGGCAACGCGCATCTCTGGTGGGCGAATGCCGCCGGCACCTATGCCCGTGGCCAGCGCCCCGAGCATGGCGCGGTGATGTCCTTCCGCTCCTCCGGCGGTATGCGCCTGGGCCATGTGGCGGTGGTGTCCAAGGTGGTCAGCGCGCGTGAGGTGCTGATCGACCACTCCAACTGGGAAGGCCCTGGCATCCGCAAGGGCACCATCATGCGCGGTGTCTCCGTGGTCGATGTCTCCGACCACAACGACTGGACGGCGGTGCGCGTGCAGGTCGGGCGCGACGACGACTCCTACGGCCGCGTCTATCCGACCAACGGCTTCATCTACAATCGCCCGGATAGCGGCCGGATCATGACCGCCAGCACCGGCGGTGGCTTCGAGGAAGTGGCCGAGGCGCCGGCTTCGCCGCATCAAGCGCATCTGGCCAATGTGGTGGGCGACCTCAACCTGGGTGGCGCCCGCCGCTGAGGCACCGCCGGCGGGCCGGTCTGCCCGCCTCCGAGATCGACCCCGCGGAAGGGCGGGCCGGGATGCCGGCCCGCCCTTCTTGCATCTGGAGCATGTCGTCCCCGGTAAGCATCCGCGCCCGGTCAGGTGGTCCTGCCTGACCGGGGCCTGCTTCAGTTCCGGGCGGCGGCGATGGCGGCGTTCATGGCCCGCACGCCGGCGCCGGCGCCTTCCGGGTGACCCCAGACCGCGCTCACCACCGCCAGGAAATCCGCGCCCGCCTGCACCAGCGGGGCGCAATTGGCGGGCGTGATGCCGCCGATGGCGACGCTGGGCAGCTCGAACATCTCCGACCACCAGGCGAGCACATCGGTCTCGGCCTTGTGCTCGGTCTGCTTGGTGCTGGTGGGGAAGAAGGCGCCGAAGGCGACATAGTCGGCACCGATCTCGCCGGCCTGCATCGCCAGGTGGCGGCTGCCGTGGCAGGAGATGCCCAGCATCCCGTTCTCGCCCAGCTGGCGGCGGGCGGCAGCGTGGTCGCCATCCTCCTGGCCCAGGTGCGCGCCGTCGCAGCCGGTCTGCACCGCCAGGTCCACGCGGTCGTTCAGCAGGAAGGCCACGTCGCGGGACTGCGCCACCGGGCGCAGCACGTCGATGGCGCGGCGCAGGGCGTCGTCGTCCACGTCCTTCAGCCGCAACTGCAGGGCGGCGACATCGCCGGCATCCAGCGCCCGCGCCAGGGTATCGGCGAAGGCGCGCGGCTCCAGCGCCGGCGGCGTGATGAGGTAGAGGCGGCAGCCCTCGGGCGCGACCGGCATGGTCAGGCGCCCCGGCGGCGGCGCGGCAGGCCTTGCTTCACGTGATGCATGATGTGGCGGACCTTCTGTTACGGCGCCCGGATAAGCTCCGGGCGCTTTAGCCGAGGGCCAGGGGGCGTGTCACCCGCGGAGCCAGTCCCGCAGCCGGGCCTCCGCGCGCGGGTCGCCGGGGCGCATGCCGGCGGTGTCGAGCGCCGCCGGTGCCTCGGGCCAGAGCCGCGCGCCCCGTTCCG
>NZ_JACTUZ010000360.1 GCF_014490445.1 Pseudoroseomonas ludipueritiae
GCTAGAGGCTGTTATGGACCTGCGTCCAGTTGAGCAGCCTGCCTGAGCATGATGCAGGTGAAGGCGACGACGTGCAGGTCAGCAAGGGTGCTGGCATAACGCTCATAGTCCTTCACCAGGCGCCGGAAGCGGGTAGCCCAGGCGAACGAGCGTTCCACCACCCAGCGTCGCGGCAGCAGCACGAAGCCGCGCTTGGCCTCGGGCAGCTTGATCACCTCCAACTCGATGCCGTGGGCTTTCGCGGCATCGGCTGCTGTGCTGCCCGTATAGCCCTGGTCGACATGGGCCAGATCGACGCTCTGGCTGGTCGAGGCCTGCACCGCCTCGGCGAGCCGCCTGACCTCGGCCCGATCATCCGCACTGGCAGGGGTGACGTGCAGCGCCAGCAGGTGCCCCAGCGTGTCGACCGCCAGGTGCAGCTTGGAGCCCTTCTTGCGCTTGGCGCCATCATACCCGGCCCGCTCACCGCTTTCCGGTGTGGAGCGCAAGGTCCGGCTGTCCAGGATGGCAGCACTCGGCTGTGCCTTTCGCCCCGCAGCCAGCCGCAGCACCGTTCGGAGATCCTCGGCCAGCGCCTCAAAGCAGCCTGCCGCCAGCCAGCGCTGCGTCTGCTGGTAGACGGCCGCCCAGGGCGGCAGGCCATTGGGCATCCAGCGCCAGGGCGCGCCGGTCTTCACCACATAGCGCAGCCCGTTGAAGACCTCGCGCAGCGCATGCTCCCGCTGCCCAACACCCTCCGGCAAGAGCGTCAGGTAAGACGCGACCAGCGCCCATTCTTCATCAGACACATCAGACGGGTAAGGCTTGCGGGCAGTCATGCCACGCAACCTGATCGTTACCAGGACAGAGGTCCATAACAACCTCTAG
>NZ_JACTUZ010000361.1 GCF_014490445.1 Pseudoroseomonas ludipueritiae
CTCCAGATAGCCGCCATAGCCGCTCTTGTTGAGCTTCCGCGCCAGGGCGCGCAGCGCGTCGTCGTCGATGAAGCCGCAGCGCCAGGCGATCTCCTCCGGCGAGGCCACTTTGGTGCCGGTGCGCTTCTCGATGGCACGGACATATTCGCTGGCTTCCAGCAGGCTGTCATGCGTGCCGGTGTCCAGCCAGGCATAGCCGCGGCCGAGCCGGATCACGTTCAGCGAGCCTTCCTCCATGTAGAGGCGGTTGAGGTCGGTGATCTCCAGTTCCCCCCGCGCAGAGGGCTTGAGGGTGCGCGCCAGGGTGGAGGCGCGGCCGTCGTAGAGATAAAGGCCGGTGACGGCCCAGTCCGAGCGCGGCTGGGCCGGCTTTTCCTCCAGCGAGATGGCACGGTCGTTGGCGTCGAATTCCACCACGCCGTAACGCTCTGGGTCCGCGACACGATAGGCGAAGACGGAGGCGCCCTTGTCACAGGCGCGGGCCTCGATCAGCCGCTCCTCCAGGCTGTGGCCGTGGAAGATGTTATCGCCCAGCACCAGGGTGGAGGGGCCGCCAGCGAGGAACTCCTCGCCCAGGATAAAGGCCTGGGCCAGCCCGTCCGGCCTGTCCTGCTGCGCGTAGCTGAGCCGGAGGCCCCATTGCTCGCCACTGCCCAGCAGGTTCCGGAACAGCGGCAGGTCATGTGGGGTGGAGATGATCAGGATCTCGCGGATGCCGGCCAGCATCAGCACCGAGAGCGGGTAGTAGATCATCGGCTTGTCATAGACCGGCAGCAACTGCTTGGAGACCGCCAGTGTCGCCGGGTGCAGCCGCGTGCCGCTGCCGCCCGCCAGGATGATGCCCTTCATGGTCGTCGCTTCCGTCA
>NZ_JACTUZ010000362.1 GCF_014490445.1 Pseudoroseomonas ludipueritiae
ATGGCGGCGACGCGGCGGCGGAAGGCGGAATCCTCCCAGAGCACGCCATCGCCGGCCGGCGTCTCCCGCGCCAGGCGCTTGGCCCGCGCCAGCCGCTGCTTGGAGAGGCCGATGCGCGCGATGCCGGTGCGTTCATTGGCCAGCAGGAACTTGGCATAGTCCCAGCCCTTGTTCTCCTCGCCCACCAGGTTCTCCGCCGGCACCTCGACCTCGTCGAAGAAGACCTCGTTGACCTCATGCGCGCCGTCGATGGTGATCACCGGCCGCACGGTGATGCCGGGCGACTTCATGTCGATCAGCAGAAAGGAGATGCCCTTCTGCTTCTTCGCCTCGCGGTCGGTCCGCACCAGGCAGAAGATCCAGTCGGCATGCTGGCCCAGCGTGGTCCAGGCCTTCTGGCCGGAAACGATGTACTTGCCGTCCCGCTTCTCCGCCCGCGTCTTGAGCGAGGCGAGGTCCGAGCCCGCGCCGGGCTCGGAGAAGCCCTGGCACCACCAGATGTCGAGATTGGCCGTGGCCGGCAGGAACTTCTTCTTCTGCTCCTCCGAGCCGAAGGTGGCGATCACGGGGCCGACCATGAAGACATTGAACTGCAGCGGCAGCGGCACGGCGGCGCGCTGCAGTTCCTCCGTGAAGATGTAGCGCTGCACCGGCGTCCAGTCCTTGCCGCCCCAGGCCAGCGGCCAGTTGGGCGTGGCGAGGCCGGCGGCATTCAGGATGCGCTGGGAAGTGACGATGTCCTGCTTGTCCAGGTGCCGGCCCTCGGCGACCTTGCTGCGGATTCCGGCCGGGATCTTCTCCCGGAAGAAGCGGCGGAGCTCGTCGCGAAAGGCGATCTCCTCGGCGGTGAAGCG
>NZ_JACTUZ010000363.1 GCF_014490445.1 Pseudoroseomonas ludipueritiae
CTCTAGGCTCCAAACCCAATCAGATCTAGGCGCGACGCGGCGGACTGTGATTCAAGCTCTATGGTAGCGGAGCTTGGGTCATGGCGGGTGAGTTCTGGCTGTCGAACCGGCAATGGGCAGCGATTGCGCCGCTCTTGCCGACCAACCAGCCCGGTGCGCGGCGGGTGGACGATCGCCGGGTGATCAGCGGCATCGTGCACATGCTCAGGAACGGTGGGCGCTGGCAGGACTGCCCGGCCTGCTACGGCCCATCGACGACGATCTACAACCGGTATCACCGCTGGGCGGGGCGTGGCATCTGGGCGGGCATGCTGGCTGCCTTGGTCGAGGCGACACCGGGCGGGCTACAGCTGATCGACAGCACGACGGCCAAGGCGCATCGCTCGGCGGCGGGCGGAAAAGGGGGCTGACCGTCAGGCCATAGGCCGCTCGCGCGGCGGGCGCGGCACCAAGATCCACTGGTCGTGGACGGCAACGGCCGTATTCTTGCCTTCGCCGTCACGCCCGGGCAGATGGGCGGCCTGCCCATGGCCTGCTGGCCAACCTGCCGCCACCGGCGTTCTGCGCCGCCGATGCGGCCTACGACAGCAACGGCTTGCGCCATTTCCTGCTCGGGCGCGGCACCATACCGGTGATCCCGAACAACCCCACCCGCAAGAACCCGCAGCCTTTCGACCGCCGCGCTTATCGAGCGTGCAACATCATCGAGCGAACCATCGGGCGCCTGAAGGACTGGCGTCGTATCCACACCCGCTACGACAAACTCGCCGCCAACTTTGCCTCAGCCGTCGCCATAGCCGCCATCCCACTCGGATGGACCTGATCGAGTCTGGAGCCTA
>NZ_JACTUZ010000364.1 GCF_014490445.1 Pseudoroseomonas ludipueritiae
AGGCCGAACGCCGCCGCGCCGAGTTCCAGGCCCGATACATCGACCTCCTCCCTTCCGAGGCCAATGGCGGCGTGTCGCGGCTGGAAGCCGCGCGCGGGCGCCTGAAGGAAGTGCAGGGCGAGTTGCAGGATGCCCGCATGCGGCGGGAGCTGACGCAGAAGCAGTTGGAAGCCGCGCCCCCGACCCTTACGGCGGCGCAGGTGAGCGGTGGTGGCGGTGGCAACCCCGCCCTGGCCGCCGCGCAGCGCAATCTGGCCGAGCTTCGCACCCGCTTCACCGAACAGCATCCGGATGTGGTGGCGGCGCGCGCGGCCGTGGGTGTGGCGGCGCGTACCGGCAGCAGTGGCGCGGCCTCCCCCAGCGGCAGGGCCGCCCCGGTCGCCAATCCGCTTTATGAGCAGCTGAAGGTGCGGCTGGTGGATGTGGAGGCGCAGATCGCCTCGTTGGAGCGGCAGGAGCGTGACGGCAAGGCGGAGGTGGAGCGGCTCGATGCCGTCGCCCGCAGCGAGCCGGAAGTGCAGGCGCAGTTCATGAACCTGGACCGCGACTACACCGTGCTGCGCCGCAACTACGAGGAACTGCTGGCCCGGCGCGAATCCATCCAAATCGCCGGCGCCGCCCGCACCAATTCCGACCGCGTGCGCCTCGAAGTGGTGGACCCGCCCTCCCTGCCCATCCGCCCCGCCTGGCCCAACCGCCCGCTGCTGCTCACCGGCGTGCTGGTGGCCGGCCTCGGCGCCGGTACCCTCGTGGCCCTGCTGCTGGTGCAGCTCGACCAGGGCTTCCACACCGTCAACGACCTGCGCCGGCTCGGCCTGCCGGTGCTTGGCGGC
>NZ_JACTUZ010000365.1 GCF_014490445.1 Pseudoroseomonas ludipueritiae
TGCTGCGCCCGCGGGACCCGGCGCTGCTGCGCCAGGTCGGCCATGCCGCCCTGCTGCTGGACCGTCCCGCCGAGGCCGAGGCCGCCCTGGCCCGCGCCGTGGCCCTGGCGCCGGGAGAGGAGGATCTCTGGCAAGCATGGCTCAGCGTCTTTCCGCGCGCGGCGGAACCGCCACTGGCGGCGGGCGTGGTGCTGGACATCACCGACCTCGCCGCCTGGATCGGCAAGGGGCGACGCGCGCCCTCCGGCATGCAGCGCGTGCAGTTGGAGATCGTCTCCGCCGCCCTGGCCGGGCCCAATCCGCCGGTGCTCTGCGCCATGCCGCCGGCGGGCGGCGGCTGGCGGCGCTGGCCGGCCGCGCTGTTCCACCGCATCGACCACCTGATGCGCCTCTCCGCCGATGCGGTGGACCCGCCCTGGCGCGATGCCGCCGCCCTGCTGGCCGATGTGCTGGAGGAAGCGCCACTGCCCTTCGCGCCCGGCGCCGTGCTCTGCTCGCTGGGCGGCAGCTGGGGGCAGCCGGACCACCTGGCCTGCCTGCGCCGCGCCCGCGCCGCCACCGGCCTGCGCCATGTGCCGCTGCTGCATGATTGCGCGCCGCTGGTGGTGCCCGAGCAGTGTTCCACCGGCGTGGTGCGGGGCTATGCCCGCTGGTTCAGCAATCTGGCGCTGCATGCCGATGGCGTGCTGGCCATTTCCCACGCCACGCGGGACGATTTCGCGCGGCTGCATGCCGCCTTGCTGCCGGAACTGCCGGCGCCGCCCCAGGCGGTGCTGCGGCTGGACGCCACCCCCCGCCCGCCGCCGCCCGAGGCCGCGCCGCC
>NZ_JACTUZ010000366.1 GCF_014490445.1 Pseudoroseomonas ludipueritiae
CGGTGGCGCAGCCCGGCGCGGCCTGGCACCTCGGCCTTGCCGGCGGCGCCTGAGCCGCGCCTGCCGCCCCCGGTCCGCCCGCCGCATCCGGAAGGGGCGGAAGCGGGGCCGTTGACCCTGCCCAACCTGATCACCCTGGCACGGCTCTGCGCCGTGCCGGGTACCATCTGGCTCATCACCCATGGCCGGCTGGACTGGGCCTTCGTGCTCTTCGCGGCCGCCGGCGCCTCGGATGGCATCGATGGCTGGATCGCCCGGCGCTGGCACCTGCGCTCCACCCTCGGCGCCATGCTGGACCCGGTGGCGGACAAGGCCCTGATGACCGGCGCCTATGTCACGCTGGCGATGATCGGCATGATGCCGGACTGGCTGGCCATCATCGTGGTCTTCCGCGACCTGCTGATCACCGGCGGCGTGCTGGTGCTCTGGCTGGCGGGCCACGCGCCGCGCATCCGGCCGCTGAAGCTCTCCAAGCTCAATACCCTGATGCAGATCCTCTTCGCGGGGCTGACGCTCTTCGTGGCGGGTTTCGGTCCGGGGCCAGGCCCTGCTATGGAGATGCTGGCCTGGGGCGTGGCCGCCGTGACCATCGCCTCCGGCCTCGCCTATGCCCGGGAAGCGGCGCGCCAGGCGCGCTGAGCGGCCAGGGGCGCAAGGCGGGTTGCGCCGGAGGACGCCGCCCCCGGCGGGCGCGTGACACAGGGTGAGCATGACCTCCGAGACCACCAAGCCTGCCGCCACCCCCGAGAACCGGGCGCGCGTCACACGGGGCGAGCCCCGCCTGCCCGCCCTGCCGCCCCTCGCCCCCGGCCC
>NZ_JACTUZ010000367.1 GCF_014490445.1 Pseudoroseomonas ludipueritiae
CGGCGGCGGTGGCGGCCAGCAGCGTGGCGGGCTGGGTCGGCAGGGCGGCCAGAGCGGCGGCGCGCAGGCCGAGCGCCAGCACCAGGGCCAGCACGCCATAGGAGCCGATGCGGCTGTCGCGCATGATCTCCAGCTTGCGGGCGCGGTCGCGGCCGCCGCCGAAGCCGTCGGCGGTATCGGCCAGTCCGTCCTCATGGAAGCCGCCGGTCAGCAGCAGGGTGGCGGCGAGGGACCACAGGGCGGCCACCAGGGGCGGCAGGCCCAGCCACAGCCCGGCGGCCATCACCGCGCCCCCGGCGGCGCCGATGCCGAGCCCCACCAGCGGATAGGCCCAGATGCTGCGGGCGAAGCCGGCGGCGCTGTTGTGCTGCGGCAGCCAGCCGGTGGGCAGGCGCGTCAGCAGGCCCAGGGCGGCAGAGAAATCCGCCAGCAGGCTACGCATCGCCTGCGGTGCTGACGCCGGCTTGCGCGAAGGTGGCCATGCCGGCGTGGCAGGCGAGCGCCGCGCGCAGGAGGGGCACCGCCAATGCTGCGCCCGAAGCCTCGCCCAGCCGCATGCCGAGGTCCAGCAGCGGCTGCATGCCCAGGCGGCCGATCAGCGCCTTGTGGCCATGTTCCGCCGAGGCATGGGCGATGATCGCGTGGTCCAGCCCCCCCTTGGCCAGCCGCGCCAGCGGGGCGGCGGCGGCGGTGCAGACGAAGCCATCCAGCAGCACCGGCACGCGGTGGCGGCGCGCGGCCAGGGTGGCGCCCAGGATCGCCGCCATTTCCCGCCCGCCCAGGCGGCGCGCGGCTTCCAGCGGGTC
>NZ_JACTUZ010000368.1 GCF_014490445.1 Pseudoroseomonas ludipueritiae
CGCCCTGGCGCGGAAGCTCAACAAGAGCGGCTATGGCGGCTATCTGGAGAGCCTGATCGGGCAGCGGTGAACACAAGAGCGGTGGTGGGTGCTGATCTGGTGCCAGAAGCAGCCTTACAGTACCCAGCAACGCCGCTCAGCAGATTTTCCAGTGTCAAACAGCTTGTGTGCTGCCGCCTGCATTTCGTGCAGCCCTATGGGCAGGCCGTCCAAGTCAAGAGGCGCGGCTTGGCGGCAACGGATCCACAAACCCAATTGTAGGAACTTCACCTTAGAGCCCACTTCATAACGGCCGCGCCAATCTCCGGACGAGGAGCATGGCGGTGGCGAGGGTGAAGAAGGCTGCAGCGGAACTGGTGGTGGCTTCATGATCACGCGCCAGACGGCGGCATCGCCCGATCCAGGCAAAGGAGCGTTCCACCACCCAGCGCCGCGGCAACACCACGAAGCCGCGCTTGACCTCTGGCAGCTCGACCACCTCCAGCTCGATGCCATGTGCCTGGGCGGCGTTGGCTGCCTTCTGGCCGGTATAGCCTTGATCGACATAAGCCAGATTGACGCTCTGGCCCGTTGAGCCCTGCACTGCTTGGGCAAGCCATCCGACCTCAGCCCGGTCACCGGCACTGGCAGGGTAACATGCAGCGCCAGCAGGTGACCCAACGTGCCGACCGCCAGATGCAGCTTGAAACCCTTCTTGCGCTTGGCACCGTCATAGCCTGCCCGCTCTCCGCTCTCCGCTCTCCGCTCTCCGCTCTCCGCTCTCCGCTCT
>NZ_JACTUZ010000369.1 GCF_014490445.1 Pseudoroseomonas ludipueritiae
CAGCGGCTCACCCCAGCCGGCGGCGGCGGTGGCATCGGCATAGGATTGCAGCAGGCTGTCGTTCAGCGTCAGGCTGAGGTCGTAATCGGCGATGGCGCCGGTGTCCTGCAGATGCGCGATGTCCTGGCGGATGTTGAGCCAGCCGCTGCTGGCATCGCCCAGGCCCTGGCCGCCGTCATGGTCGGTGGTGGAGAAGGTCTGGTGCCAGTTCTGGTACTGGCCCTGGTTCAGCACCTCATGCGCCACCCGCTCGCCATCCAGCGTCACGGTGACGACGCTGTTGACGCGGCCGCCGGCGGCCCCCATGGCGCCGTCGTTGTTGAACTGCGCCTCCACTTCCAGCCCGCCGCCCTTGAAGGCGGTGACATCGAAGACCAGGCGCTGCGAGCCTTCGAGCGGCACCTCGACCCGCGCCTGGGTGGCGAGCGGGCCTTCCTGCCAGAAGCTGGCGCTGCCATCCTTCAGCGCCTGCTGCAGCGCCGCCATCACATCGATGCTGGCATGGGCGCCGGAGCCGGTCATGTCGACCGTCATGCTATGCGCGCTCAGCGCCGCCGCCAGATCCACGGCGGCCCCACCGGCCGGCGCGGCGGCCTCGCTCAGCACCACATCCACGCGGGCGCCGGCAGCCAGATCCGGCCGCGCCAGCGACACCACCGCCATCTTCGCCGAGCCATCGGCATAGGTGGTCTTCACGTCCAGCTGGACCGCCACCTCAACACCACCCACCAGAGCCTTCAGACCCCCACCCGCAGGCAGTTCCCCCTG
>NZ_JACTUZ010000037.1 GCF_014490445.1 Pseudoroseomonas ludipueritiae
GCGCGCCCCTGCCGCTCGCGGGCCGCAGCGCGATCCTGGTCGATGACGGCATCGCCACGGGCGCGACCGTCAGGGTAGGGTTGCGGGCCCTGGCGCGGTCGGGCGCGCGGCGGGTCGTGCTGGCTGCCCCGGTGGCGCCGCCACCGGTCGCCGCCGTGCTGGCTGGCCTTTGCGACGAGGCGGTCTTCCTGGCGACGCCGGAATCCTTCGGCGCCGTCGGCAGCTTCTACGAGGACTTCACGCAGGTCGAGGATGAGGAGGTGATGGCGCTGCTGCGCCAGGCCGATGCCGCCGCTCACAGCCCGAAGGGATAGGTTTCCTCCGCGCCCGGCTGCTGCCGCGTGGGCAGCGGCGTCACCGCCCGGGTTTCGTCGAACCAGACATAGGCGTCGAACTGCCCGGGCAGGGAGCAGGAGGAATAATGGCTCCAGCGCTCCGTCTCCGGCAGGTAGATCACGCCGATGAAGCGTTCCAGGCGCGGCTCCCGCAGCATCTCGCGCAGCGCCGCGTCGCGCGGCGCCCGCAGGTCCAGCAGGAAGCGCGGGATGCCGCTGTCATGCGCCAGGCGCTCGTAGCTGTCCGGGCGGGAAGGATTGACGCGCTTGACCTCCATCGGCTCGTCCCAGTCGCTGGCGCAGGCCACCGTGCCGCCATGCGTGCCGAAGCCGATCAGCACCGCCTCCTCCCCGAAGTGTTCCCGGCAGAGCTGGCCGATGTTCAGCTCGCCGCGCTCCAGCCCCATGTCGGTCTTGGAGGCATCGCCGATATGGGAATTATGCGCCCAGACCACCGCCTTCGCGCCCGGCCCACGCGCATCGAGCAGTGTGCAGAGGGTTTCGAACATATGCGTGTCGCGCAGGTTCCAGCTTTCGGCGGAGCCGTAGTACATGGCGCGGTAATAGGCTTCCGCGTTCTTGACCAGCCGCGCGCTGACGGCGGCATCCAGGAAGCTCTCGGCATCCTGCCGCGCGTAGTCCAGCCTGCGGCTCAGCAGGTCCCGCAGCATCGCCACCACGGCTTCCTCGCAGGGCGCGTAGCCGCGCGACAGCGCCATCCGGCCATAGCGCTGCGGCTCCCGGGCCCAGGGCGTCAGGCAGCCATAGCGGCGCCGTGCCACCGCCGCCGCCTCCGGGTCCACGCGGTCGAGATAGTCCAGCACCGAACGGAGGGAAGCGGAAAGATTGTAGAGGTCGAGCCCATGAAAGCCCGCGCGCAGGCTGGGCGGCCGGCGGTCGTTCCAGCCGCGCAGCCAGTCCAGGAAGGCGGCGACATCGGTGTTGCGCCACATCCAGGTGGGAAAGCGCTGGAAGGGCGGCTCCGCCCCGGCCGCCGCGGGGAGGCCGCGGACCTCGCGGTCGATCACCGCGGCATCGGGCCAGTCCGCCTCCACCGCCACGATGGTGAAGCCGTGCCGTTCCACCAGCCTGCGCGTGATGGCGGCACGGGCGCGGTAGAATTCCGCCGTGCCATGGCTGGCCTCGCCCAGCAGCACCACCCTGGCCCCGGCGAAGCGGTCGAAGAAGGCGCCGAAGGCCGCGTCGTCCGGCTCGGGCAAAGGCTCGGCCGCCGCGGCGATCTGCTGGTGGAGCGGCATATCGGCGGCGGCGTGATGCTTCATGAAATCCTGTCTCCTTCGCGCGATGCGCGGTGACCGGCGGGCCTGACCTGGGCGCGGTGCCGCCTCAGGCCTTGCGGAATCCGGAAGCCGGCAGCGTGATCCTGCAACAAACCCCATCCGGCATGAAGGAGAGGTCCGCCTTCGCGCGCAGCTGGTAGGGCAGCGCGCGGGTGATGAGCTGGGTGCCGAAGCCCTGGCGCTGCGGCGCCCCCCGCTGCGGCATGGCCACGCCGCTTTCGCGCCATTCCAGCAGGAGGTGCTCCTTGCCCTGCATGGTCCTGAAGCACCAGTTGACCGAAAGCTGCGCGGCGGGCTGCGCGATCGCGCCGTACTTGGCGGCGTTGGTGGCAAGCTCGTGCAGCGCCAGGGCCAGCGGCTGCACCTTGTCGCCGGAAATCTGCACCGGCGGGCCCGCGATCTCGGATTTCCTGGACTTCCCCTCCCCCACCGCCACCAGCTCCGCCATCACGAGGTCATGCAGCGACACGGTCCAGGCCGGCGTGCGCGTCAGGAAATCCTGCACCCGCCCCAGGGCCGCGAGGCGCCCGTCCAGTTCCTCCCGCTCCGGCGAGCGCGGCAGGCTGCGGGTCAGGATGGAGCGGATCACCGTCAGCAGGTTGCGGGTGCGGTGCTGCAATTCGGCCACCAGCACCTGCTGCTGCTGCTGCAGGCGCATGAGATCCTCGATATCCGTGCTGGTGCCCACCCATTCCACGATGCGGCCGGGGAACTGGCCGGGCGGCGGCTCGTCCCGCACCGGAAGGGAGCGGGTGCGGTGCCATTGCCAGGCGCCGTCGATGGCCCGCCGGATGCGGAACTCCACGTTCAGCCGGCCCTGCAAGGGCGCCTCGTGCCAGGCGCGCATGGCGGCGCCACGGTCCTCGGGATGCACGGCCTTGAGCCAGCCCAGCGCCAGGCTCTCCGTCTCGCTCTGGCCCGTATAGGCCTGCCATTGCGGGCTGGACCAGGTCCAGGAGCCTCCACTGGCGGCGCGCCAGACCAGTTGCGGCATGCCCAGCACCAGCAGCCGGAAGCGCTCCTTCTGCTCCCGCAGCGCTTCCTCGGCCTCCCGCCTCGCCGTCACGTCGGAGGCGGCGCCGAACCATTCCCGCAGCTCGCCGGCCTCGTCCAGCAGCGGCACCGCGCGGGATTGCACCCATCCCCAACTGCCGTCCTCGCGCCGCGTCCGGTGCTCCAGCTCATAGACGCCCCTGGTGCGGATGGCCTCCTGGATGGCGGCCCGGACCATGGCCTGGTCCGCCGGATGCACATAGCGGTCGAACCATTCCGCGCCGGGCTGGTCCGCCTCGGGGAAGAAGCCGCCGCCCTCCAGCCGCCGCATCTCCGTCCAATCCGCGTTCATGCAGTAAAGGATCTCGGAGGAAGCGCGGATCAGGCTCCGCAGGCGGTTCTCGCTCTCGCGCACCGCCGCCTCGGCGGCGCGGCGGTCGGTGAGGTCGGCGGTGACGACCAGCAGGCTCCGCACCTGCCCTTCCCGGTCCAGCAGGGCGGAGATGCTGCTGTTGGCCCAGACCTCGGTGCCGTCCGGGCGCCGGTAGCGCTTGTCCAGGTTGCCCACGCTGCGGCTTTCCAGCACCTGCCGCACGACCTCGAAGCTCTGCTCCAGGTCGTCGGGATGCGTCACATCCGCCACGCCCATCCGCAGCAGCTCCCGCCTGGAGCGGCCGAGGATGCGGCACAATTCGTCATTCACCCGCAGGAAGGTTCCTTTGGTGGAAATCTCGCAGAGCCCCGTGGCCGCCGCGCCGAAGATGGCGGCGAGCCGCGCCTCGCTTTCCCGCAGCGCCTCCACGGCCTGCCAGCGCTCGGTCTCGTCGCGCATGATCTTCACGAAGCCGACGGTGTCGTTCAGCTCCAGCGAGGTGAGCTGCCCCGAGCCCCAGAAGCGGCTGCCGTCCCGCCGCAGGTGCCAGCGCTCCTCGGCCACGCGGCCGGTGGTCAGGGCCTGGTGGCGCGCCTTCTCCGGCACGCCGGCCGCCCGGTCCTCCTCGGTCCAGATGAAGGCGATGTTCTGCCCCAGCGCCTCCGCCTCCTCCCAGCCCAGCAGGGCCACGGCGCCAGGGCTCCAGCCGGTCACGCGGCCATGCTGGTCCATGGTGATGATGGCATGGCCGGTGGCGCTTTCCAGCACGGCGCGATAGCGGGCCTCGCTTCCGGCCAGGGCCGCGCGGCTTTCGTCCAGGGCCGCATTGGCCCTTTGCAGGCCCGCGATCAGTTCCTCGGCGCCGGCCAGGACATGGCCGCCTTCCATCTCCATCCTCGCCAGATCCGCGCGGAGGCGCGCATTCTCCGCCTCCAGTTCCGCTACGCGGGAGCGCAGCCCCTGGTCGGGGCCAGCCCCGTCATGCGCGGCGAAGTTCGGCATGGCCCAGCGGCTCGGTGGTCGGTCGTTCCATCATGACACCTCGCGAATGCAGGCGGTCGTGGAAAGAAAGCGGCGGGCCCGCGGCTCCCCCGGCGCCGTCCACCCCGCCATCCGCGCCGGCTGGCGGGTGCCCTCATGGCCCCGGTGCCGGAACAGGGCTCCGGCGGTTCCGCATCTGGCATGGTGTTCCTGGTGCCCCGGGCCTGGTTCCTCCCTTGCACACGAGCCGGCCCGCCATGGAGCCCGCCCGGTCCGGCAGACACATGGCGCGAAGAGGGCGGCGCCTCAGGCTGCCGCCATCCATTCTTAACGTTGAGATTCCGGAAAGGCTTCAGGCGGCGGGACATTCCACGCGGCCAGACGGGCCCGCGCGGGGCCCGGAGGGGCAGGGCGCGGCGGAGGCCATGCCGCGCCCGGCGGGCGTTAGCCCTTGAAGGCGGCCCGCATCTCGCCGATCGCGCTTTCGCCGGCCATGAGCAGGGAAAGGTCGGCCACCGGCACCGGCCGCCGGGAGGCATCGCGCGCCATCAGCGCCAGCTCGGTCGCGCCGAGGCGGCTGGCGGCATCGGCCAGGGCATGGGCCGCATTGGCATAGGCCGTCGTGTCCCCGGCATGCGCCGCCCGGAGCATGTCACGGTTGAGGCGGCGGACATCCAGTTCGAAGCCATTCAGCACCACGCTGACAATGGAGGCCGGCAGACCTCCCAGCGCATCCTGTGCTGTGGACAGATCAACAACTCGCATCTGCATAGCTACCGATGGTTGATTCAGCGCCGATCCTAGTTTTGCGTCGCCCCGCTCACAACGGCCGCGCGGCCCCGGCGGCGGCCACTCACACGTTACGTAGAAAATGTGACTTTAATGCAACTGTTGCCATGGCAGCACGGAGGCGCGGGACGAGGCCGGAGCGGCATCCTCACGACCAGGCAAGGAGGACGAGACGGCGCGGCCGCCGCGTGGCAGGATGCACCGGCCCTGGCCGCGGCATCCTCGTCAGGGCCACCAGCCGCCATCCAGCGAGGCGCCCATGACACCGAGGACGGTTCCGGCTTCCAGCAGCGACGCGGCCCCTGGGCGGCGCCGGCTTCTCGGAGCAGTTCTGGCGGCGCTGCCGCTGCTGGGCGGCTGCGTCAGCACCGCGCCGCCGCTGCCTTCCGTGTCCCTGCCGCCGGATGCCGTCGAGGGCGCCGGAGACCCGGCGCGGGCGGCCATCATCAACACCGCCTATGCCTTCGCCAATCCCGCCTCCCTGGCCGGGCGCCCGGAGGAGGCGGCACGGGCAGTTGCAAATTATGAATACCTCGCCGTGGAAATCCCGGGCGGCCCGCGCTGGGTGGGCTTCTCGCCCCTGGTGGGGGTGGAACTGCGGCGCGGCCTGGGGGAGGTGCGGCAGGCGGTGGGCATCGCCCCGGACGCGCCGCCGCAGCTTGTGGTGAATGCGCTCTACGCCGCCCTCCGCGCCCTGCGCGCCGGCGATGCCGAGGCGGCGCGCCGCGTCCTCCAGCCCCCGCTCTTCGCCGGCGGCGGGGAGGCGGTGCTCGCGCGCCTGGCGAATCTTCCACGGCTGCCCCAGGCGGCCTTCGCCACCACCTTCGCCGCCAATGAGATGAACCGGCAGGACCGGGACGGCGGGCGGCGGGGCTTCTGGTCGCAGTTCTAGCGGCGGGGCACGACAGGCAAGGAAGGAATGGAACACCGCATGAAGGTGCTGCTGACGCACACGCCGCGCATGCGCGAGCAATATTACGGCGCGCGCGCCCTGGCCGAACTCCAGGCACTGGCCGAGGTGATCCTGCACGGGGAGGATGAGCCGCTGACGCCGGCAGGGCTGGCCGCCGCGGCGGCCGGGGCCGACCTCGTCATCGCGGACCGCCTGACCACCGGCCCGGCGGAGATCTTCCCCCGCCTGCCCCGGCTCCGCGCCTTTCTCCGCTGCGCCGTCGATATCCGCAACATCGACACGGCGGCGGCCAGCCGCGCGGGCGTGCTGGTGACACGGGCGGGGCCGGGCTTCGTGGCCTCGGTGACGGAACTGGCGCTGGGCTTCCTGGTGGACCTCTCGCGCGGCATCTCCCGTGCCACGGCGGATTACCACGCGGGCCGCATGCCGCAGGCGCGGATGGGGCGGCAGCTTGCCGGCAGCCGCATCGGCATCATCGGCTATGGCGCCATCGGCCGGAAGCTCGCGCAGGTCGCCGCCGGGCTGGGCATGGAGGTGCTGGTCAGCGACCCCCATGCCAGGGCCGAGGCGCCGCATCTCCGGCAGGTCAGCCTTGAGGCGCTGCTGGCCGGGGCGGATTACGTCGTCTGCCTCGCCGCCGCGACGGAGGCCACCGAGAACCTGATCGATGCCGCCGCCCTGGCGCGGATGAAGCCTGACGCCGCCTTCATCAACCTCTCCCGCGGCAATCTGGTGGATGAGGCCGCCCTGGCGGCGGCGCTGGCGGAAGGGCGGATCGCCGGCGCCGCCATGGATGTGGGGCGCGCTACGGACCAGATGCCCTCGCCCGAGCTCGCGCGCCTGCCCAATGTGATCGCGACGCCCCATATCGGCGGCCTCACGCCCCCGGCCGTGGAGGCGCAAGCGCTTGGGACCGTGGAGCAGGTGCGCGCCATCCTGGCCGGCGAGGTGCCGCCCGGGGCGGTGAACGCGGAAGCCTGGTCGCGCCGGCCCTAGGGCGGAAGCCGGACCGGAGTTCATGGACCAGCATCCACACGCGAAGGACGCCATGTCAGCACTTCCCGCCGCCGTCATCTTTGACATGGATGGACTGCTGTTCGACAGCGAAGCGCTCTACCACGATGCCATCATGGCAGCTGCCAGGGGCAGAACCATGCGCGCACCAATGCGCCTGGCTTCGGCCTCACCTCCGCCGAGCGGCGACCGCATCCGATTGGGCCAGGAGCGCAGCGACTTCCGCTTGCAACAGGCTTTCTACCTCAGCGCCGACTTTCTCCATCACCCCATTTTCCGCACCGCTGTCCGTGGACAAAGGTAACCATGAACGCTCGGCCTGCCATCTCACCCAGCCCCAGGCTCGGCCGGAGGTAGCCACCAGGGCTCCCGACCCGTAGCGGGCATCAGGCTAGCTTAGCCAACGAGCGGTCCGGCGACCCCTTAGGCTCCCTGGTCAGGACGAGTGCCGACGCGCTGTGAAAAGCGGATGAGATAGCCATCAGGATCTTGGACGAGGAACTGCCGGACCCCTATCTCCACTTCCTCGGCGCGGTACCATTTCTCTTCGGGCTGCATGAAGAGCGGCCAGTTGGCTGAGGCCAGCGCCTCCAGGATGGGTTGGATATCGGGTAAGGCGATTTGGAAGTTGATGCCCCGCCCGTAAGGAACGTCGAGCGGGCCAGTGACCCAGTTGCGGCTCCTGCCCCGCTCTTCCAACATGACCTGAGCACCAGAATGCTCGATGAAGGCAAAGCCTTCGTAGAGCCTTTCGAACATGATCCTGAACCCGCAGAGGTCGCGCCAGAAACGCAGGCTCTGCGCGACGTCGGATACCAGCAATTCAGGCACAAGAGCGGCCATGGATGGCGCTGGATCGGCAGGGGCGGCGTTCATGCGACAGTCCTAACGGGTGGGGGCCGCATTAGTCGGCAGACGTCACTTGCAGTCCAGTCCCGCTGGGCGCCCCTTCAGATCCGCTTCCTACCCCATTCAGCGTTAGGCGGGGCAACCGATGATGTTGAGAAAACCGGTCGGGGCTTCAGGCCAGCGCTGATTCAATTCCCCAGATGGCTGGAGGGGCGAACTGGAGCCGCGGAATGCCAGCCGCGCGGTCGCCGGGTGTCTGGCCCCGCTAGGTGACTGCGGCCGGCGATCCGGCCTGCTGCGCCTACGCGGCAACCACCTGATCGGCGTCGAACACGCGGGCCACCACCGCCGTGCAAGCTCGCCAAGCCGATCCCGGCACTGAATGCCATCAGCCCCGCCGGGCCGATGCAGAGGCGCCCTCAGGTTGCCGGCCAGGCCCGATCGGCCCCTTCAGCCGAAAGCCCCGTCCGGCTTCCTCAACAACATCTATCCGAAGCAGCCCTCACCGATCGTGCTGTCACCTAGAGGTGGCGCATGCCGAGCTGGCTCAGCAGCGGCAGGATCTGCTCTCGCGCCCGGATGCGATGCGCCCGGGCGCTGTCGCGGGCCTCGCGCGGGTCGCCCTGCCGGATGGCCGCGACAATGGCGGCATGGTCCTCCACCGAAGCGCCCGGCCGGGGGCGCAGGCGCAGGGTCAGCATCCGCGCGCGGTGCGACTGGTCCATGATGGAGGCGAACATGCGGGACAGGCGGCGATTGCCGGCGCGCTCCACCAGCAGCTGGTGGAAGCGGCCGTCGGCCCCGGCCCAGCTCACCAGGTCGTCGCGCGCCAGGGCCTCGGCCATCTCCGCGTTCACGCCGGCCAGCTCATCGGCGATGGCGCCGCGCTCGGGCGCCGGCCTCTCGGCGATCAACTCGGCCGAGGCGGCCTCCAGGGCCACCACCACCTCGTAGATCTCGCGCATATCCTCGGGCGAGATGGCGCAGACCACCACGCCGCGCCGGGGCAGCACGCGGACCAGCCCTTCCTCCTGCAGCCGGATGATGGCCTCGTGCACCGGCGTGCGGCTCATGCCGAGCTGGACCGCGATCTCGCCTTCGGAGCCCTGGTAGCCGGGGGCGAAGACGGCGTTGCGGATCGCCTCCTTCAACGCCTCATAGGCCGCATCCACCAGGGAGGCCCTGGGGGCCTGGCCTTCGCTGTCCCTGCGCAATGCCGCCATCGCGATCTCCCTGGCCCGCTCGGGCTGCCGTCCAAGGGCGGGGTTTAGTCACCGGGGGCCGCCAGGAATAGCCCTGGTTGCCACGCCAGCTTCCATGCAAGATGATACGGCAGAATATGGGCCGGAGGATCGTTGATCAATGCGCCGCTATCGAATCGCAGCCATGGGTGGGGACGGCATCGGGCCGGAGGTCATCAGCGCCGGGGTGGAGGTGCTGAAGCTCTGCGCCGAGCGTGACGGCCAGTTCGCGCTGGACTTCACCGATTTCGACTGGGGCTCGGACTACTACCGCAAGCATGGCGTGATGATGCCGGCCGATGGCGCCGAGCAGTTGCGGGCCTTCGATGCCATCCTCTTCGGCGCCGTGGGCGCGCCGGATATTCCGGACCATGTGACGCTCTGGGGCCTGCGCCTCGCCATCTGCCAGCCGCTGGACCAATACGCCAATGTGCGCCCGACGCGCGTGCTGCCAGGCATCACCAGCCCGTTGCGCAATGTCTCCGGCCCCGAGCTGGACTGGGTGATCGTGCGCGAGAATTCGGAGGGCGAGTATTCCGGCGTCGGCGGCCGCGCGCACCGGGGCTTGCCGATCGAGGTGGCGCAGGATGTCTCGGTGATGACCCGTGCGGGCGTGCAGCGCATCATGCGCTATGCCTTCCGCCTGGCGCAGTCCCGCCCGCGCAAGTTCCTGACCGTGGTCACCAAGTCCAACGCGCAGCGCCACGCCATGGTGATGTGGGATGAGATCGCGGCCGAGGTGGCGCAGGAATTCCCGGATGTCACCTGGGACAAGATGCTGGTCGATGCCATGACCATGCGGATGGTGATCAAGCCCGGCAGCCTGGACACCATCGTGGCCAGCAACCTGCACGCCGATATCCTCTCCGACCTCGCCGCCGCGCTGGCGGGCTCCCTCGGCATCGCGCCCACGGCCAATATCAACCCGGAACGCGACGCACCCTCGATGTTCGAGCCGATCCATGGCTCGGCCTTCGACATCACCGGCAAGGGCATCGCGAACCCTGTCGCCACCTTCTGGACGGCGGCGATGATGCTGGACCACCTGGGTGAGGCTCCGGCGGCGGCGCGGCTGATGAAGGCCGTGGAGCGCGTGACCGCCGACCCCGCGCTGCATACGCCCGACCTCGGCGGCACCGCCACCACGCGGCAGGTGACCGAGGCGGTCTGCGAGGCGCTGCGGCAGGCGAATGACTGAATCCTTCCCCGTGCCGCGCCAGGAGGAGGAAAGCTAACGCCTCCAACCCCCGACCCGCGGAAAGCGGGCGGGGATCAAAAGAACAAGGGAAACATCCGATGCAACGACGCAGCCTGCTCGCCGCCCTGCCGGCGGCCCTCCTGCCCGCCATGGCCCAGGCCCAGGCGGGCTTCCCGGACCATGCGGTGACCATCACCGTGCCCTTCGCCGCCGGCGGGCCCACCGATGTCATCGCCCGGCTGGTGGCGGAGGGCATGTCCAAGGACCTCGGCCAGCCCGTGGTGGTGGAGAATGTGACCGGCGCGGGCGGCACCATCGCCGCCGGGCGTGTGGCCGCCGCCCGGCCGGACGGGCACAGCCTGCTGATCCACCACGTGGGCCATGCCAGCAGCGCCACGCTCTACCGCAACCTGCCCTACAACGTGGAAACATCCTTCGCGCCGCTGGGCCTGGTGTCCGACGCCGCGATGACGCTGATCGCGCGGCCGGACTTCCCGGCCACGGACCTCGCCGGCTTCATGGCGGAGATCCGCAAGCAGGGGGACAAGCTCAACCTCGCCCATTCCGGGCTGGGCGGGGCCAACCACCTCTGCGGCATGGTGCTGCAGCACGCGGCGCAGGCCAGCCTGACCGGCGTGGTGTTCCGCGGCAGCGCGCCGGCCATCACCGACCTCATGGCCGGGCGCATCGATGTCTTCTGCGACCAGGCGACCAATACCGCGCCCTTTATCCGCGAGGGCCGCGTGAAGGCCTATGCCGTGACGCTGCCGCAGCGCGTGCCGGGCCTGGACCTGCCCACCACCACCGGGGCCGGGCAGCCCTCTCTGGTGATGAGCACCTGGCACGGCCTCTACGCGCCCAAGGACACGCCGCCGGCGGTGCAGGAGCGGCTGGCCCGCGCCATCCGCGCCGCGCTGAAGGAGGAAAGGCTGCGGCAGCGCTTCGCGGAACTGGTGACGGCCACCGTGGACGACGATCGCGCCACCCCCGCCTTCCACCGCCGCTTCCTGGCGGAGGAGGTCGCGCGCTGGCGGCCGATCATCCAGGCCGCCGGGCAATTCGCCGACTGAAGCTGCCCAACCGCGCGGCGGTCTTCGCGCTGGAGGATGTGCCGCGCCATGCCACCCTGGCCGCCGCCATCACCCGCACCCGGCGCGGCGCCGACTTGCCCCGTCACGCCGGGCTGGCAGCCGCACCGCGCCCGACGCCCTGAGGCCAGGGCCGAAAGGCCAGGCCTGGGCAGTTGCCAGGGCGGTGGGAAGATGCTCACTCACGGGTGGGATGGAAACGCTTCCGGAATCGCGCGCGCCGCAGGGCGTGCGCAGCTTGCTCAGATCGCGTGCCTTCAGGCGGCTCTGGGCGCTTGGCGGACTCGCGAATGCCATGCGCTGGGTCGAGATGCTGGCCGCCGCGCTCTTCACCTACGAGGCCACCGGCTCCGGCATGGCGGTGGCCTTTGTCTCGGCGGCGCGCAGCCTGCCCATGCTCTTCCTGGGCGCCATCGCCGGCGTGGTCTGCGAGGCGATCAGCCGCAAGCAGATTCTGCTCGGCGGCATGCTGCTGTGCTTCGCGGCCGCCCTGTCCATCTGCCTGCTGTCCCTGCTGGGCTGGGTGCAGCCCTGGCATATCGCCGTGGCGGCCTTTCTCAGCGGCTGCGTCTGGGCCACCGAGATGTCGGCGCGGCGGCGCATGGTGGGAGAATCCGCCGGCACCGGCCTCGTTTCCCAGGCCGTGGCGCTGGACAGCCTGACCAATGCCTCCGCCCGCATGGCCGGGCCGCTGGCGGGCGGCGCGCTCTTCGCCTGGTTCGGCCTTTCCGGCGCCTTCGCCATCTCGGCGGCCTGCTACCTGATCGCGGCGCTGATGGTGCCGGGCATCCAGTATGCGCAGGAGATGCGGCGGCTGGAACTCTCCCGCATCCCCGGCGACCTGGCGGAGAGCTTCGCCTTCGCGCTGCGGCAGCCGGCGGTGCTGACGGTGCTGGGCGTCACGGCGACCATGAACTTCTTCGCCTTCTCCTATGTCGCGCTGGTGGCGCCGCTGGCCCGCACGGTCTTCGCCGCGCCGGATGCGCTGGTGGGCTTCCTGGCGGCGGGGGAGCCGCTGGGCGGGTTGCTCGGCGGGCTGCTGCTGACCAGCCGGGCGCCGAAGGCCTATCTGCGCACGCTGATGATCGCGGGCTCCCTGTTCTTCCTGCTGACCCTGATCGCCATGCCGCTGATGCCGAGCTACGCCCTGGCCTGCGGCCTGCTGGTCGGCGGCGGGCTGGGGCTGGCGCTGTTCAGCAACATGCAGACCACGCTGGTGCTGACCGCCGTGCCGGCCAGCCTGCGCTCGCGGCAGATGGGCCTCGTCACGGTCTGCATCGGCCTCGGGCCGGTGGGGCAGATGCTGATCGGCGTGCTGGCGGATCTCTACGGGCCCACCTGGGCCGTCATCCTTTCGGCGATCTGCGGGCTGGCCTCGCTGGGCCTCGTCTCGCTGCTCTGCCTGCGCGGCAGAGGCAAGGACGGCGGCGCCGGCTGAAGCGGCAGGCTATTCCCCGCCGCAGCCCAGGTCGGCGCCGACAAAGGCGCCGGTCCGCTCATAGTGTTGCGCCAGCAGGGCGGCGGCCTGCTCGGCATCGCGCTCCAGCGTCGCGCGGGCGATGGCGGCATGTTCCGCCGCCACGTCCCGCCCCGGATAGGCCAGGGTATTGGACAGCGCGCGGTAGCGCCGCGCTTCCTCCCGCAGCCGGTCGCAGAAGGCCAGCAGCGGCGGCGCGCCGCAGCCCGCCAGCAGCGCCTGATGGAATTGCAGGTGGCAGGCTTCCCACTCGGGGTTGGTGACGAAGCGGTGCGGGTCCAGGGAGCGGGCCACGCGGTTCAGCCGGTGTTCGGCCAGCAGCAGCCTTTCCTCCCAGGCGGCGTCGCCGCGCCGGATGGATTCCCGCAGCGCCGCGCATTCGGCCAGCACGCGGCTGCGGATCAGCCCGTCCAACTGCCCCGGCGCCGCCGCCGCGACGCGGAAGCCGCGATGCTCCAACTGCTCCGCCAGCCCCTCGGCCGCCAGCTTGGACAGCGCCTCCCGCATCGGCGAGGCACCGGCGCCGTAGCTCTCCGCCAGGTCCCGCAGCTTCAGCTTCTGCCCCGGCGGCAGGCGGCCGGAGAGGATGTCCTCCCGCAACCGCCGGTGGACGGTGGTGGCGAGGGTCAGGTCGCGCGCATCGGGCTGGGGATTCGCCTGGGACATGGCGGGGGCATCATCGCGCCTGTGCCTCGGCCACGCAAGGATTTGCGGAAATCGTGCTTGACCGGGCAGGATTTTCGATAAAACCTCAACGGCAAGAATCAAGGAGGATACGGCGCGTGCGCCTGATCGCGTTCCAGCATGAGGGCCGGGCGGCCCTTGGCGCCCGCCTGGGCGATGATGTCGTGGCCCTGGCCGATGTGGTGCCGGGCCTGCCGCAGGATCCCACCGAGGCCCTGGCCGCCCTGAACCTGCCGGAGGGCGCGCCCGCCCTGGCGGCGAAGCTCGCCAACGCACCGCGCCGCCCGCTGAAGGGCCTGACGCTGCTGCCGGTCGTGCCGCGCCCCGGCAAGGTCATCTGCATCGGCCTGAACTACGCGCTGCATGCCAAGGAAGGCGGCAACCCCATCCCGGACTACCCGGCGGTCTTCTTCCGCGGCCCCACCTCGCTGGCAGCGCCCGGCGAGCCGCTGCTGCGCCCGAAGGTTTCCGACAAGTTCGACTACGAGGCCGAGCTGGCCATCGTCATCGGCAAGCGGGCGCGGCACCTGACGGAGGCCGATGCCCTGGGCTGCGTCGCCGGCTATACCTGCATGAACGAGGGCTCGGTCCGCGACTACCAGCGCAAGTCGGCGCAATGGACCATGGGCAAGAACTTCGACCGCACCGGTGGCCTCGGCCCCGAGATCGTCACGCCCGATGAATTGCCGCAGGGGCCAAATGCGCTGCGCATCACCTCCCGCCTCAATGGCGAGGTGATGCAGGACAGCCATACCTCCGACATGATCTTCACCGTGCCGCGCATCCTCGCCATCCTCTCCGAGGTGATGACGCTGGAGCCGGGTGACGTGATCGCCACCGGCACGCCCAGCGGCGTCGGCTATGCCCGCAAGCCGCCGGTCTTCATGAAGGATGGCGATACCGTCGAGATCGAGATCGAGGGCATCGGCATCCTTTCCAACCCCGTGCGGGACGAGGCCTGACGGCCATGCGCCGCGCGCTGGAAAGCCACGGCGTGTCATGACCACCGCGCCCCGCGTCACCCTGTCCTTCGACAACGGCCCCGAGCCGGAGGTGACGCCGGGCGTGCTGGATGTGCTGCGCGCGCGGGGCCTGCGCGCCACCTTCTTCGTGCTGGGCCACAAGCTGGCAGCGCACCGCGCCCTGGCCGAGCGGGCCCATGCCGAGGGCCACTGGATCGGCAACCACACCTGGAGCCATGCGGGGCCGCTGGGCCACGCAGCGGACGCGGTGGCCGAGGCGGAGATCGCCCGCACCCAGGAGGAGATCGGCGCCCTCTCGCACCCCGACAGGCTGTTCCGCCCCCAGGGCGGCGGCGGCGCGCTGGGCCACCACCTGCTGAGCCGGGCGGCGCTGGACCTGCTGGTGCAGGGGCGCTTCACCTGCGTGCTCTGGAATGCCGTGCCGGGCGACTTCCGCGACCCCGACGGCTGGGTGGACCGTGCCCTGGAGCTCTGCCAGGGGGCGGAGCCCGTGACGCTGGTGCTGCATGACCTGCCGAATGGCGCCATGCGGCACCTGGACCGCTTTCTTGGCACCCTGGCCGACCAGGGCGCCCGCTTCACCCAGGATTTCCCGGCGGCCTGCGTGCCGCTGCGCCGCGGCGTGCCATCCGGGCCGGTCGCGGATTATGTCACGCCTCAGACGGGGGCTGCCGCATGACCCAGGCCACTCGCCGCGCCCTGCTGGGCGCTCTTGCCACCACGCCGCTGCTGGCCCGCCGGGGCTGGGCCCAGGCTTCCTGGCCGGACCGGCCCATCCGCCTCATCGTGCCCTTCGCCGCCGGCACCACCACCGATGCCCTGGGCCGCATCCTGGCCGAGGCCCTGGCCAGGGAAGCGGGGCAGCCGGTGGTGGTGGAGAACCGCGCCGGCGCCGGCGGCAATGTCGGCGCCCAGGCCGTGGCCCAGGCGCCCGGCGATGGCTACACGCTGCTGCTCGGCACCAACGGGACGCATGGCATCAATTCCAGCCTTTTTCCCGACCTCGGCTTCGATGCGGTGAAGGATTTCACGCCCATCGCGCCCTTCGTCACCACGCCGACGGTGCTGGGCGTGCCGGCCGCCCTTCCCGCCAATTCGGTGATGGAATTGGTGGCGCTGGCCAAGGCGCGGCCGCTCTCCTTCGCCTCGGCGGGGAATGGCACCACGGGGCATCTCTCCCAGGCGCTGCTGAACCTGCGGGCGGGGCTGGAAACGCAGCACGTGCCCTACCGCAATGCCAGCCAGGGCGTGACCGACCTGCTCTCCGGCCGGGTGGATGCCATGTTCTACCATCCGCTCGGCCTCAAGCCGCATCTGGAAAGCGGCAAGCTCAAGGCCCTGGCCGTCACCTCCGGCAAGCGCGTCAGCATCCTGCCGGATGTGCCGACAATCCAGGAAGCGGGGGTGCAGGATTTCGTGGTGGAAGGGCGCTGGTCGCTCTTCGGCCCGGCGGGACTGCCGCCCGCCATCGTGGCCCGGCTGAACCGCGCCACCAATGCCCTGCTGGCCGACCCCGCCGCCTTGGCCAATCTGCGTGCCCAGGGCGTGGAGCCGGTGGGCGGCACGCCCGAGCAGCTTGCCGCCATGACACGGGAAGAGATTGCGAAGTGGCAGCCGGTGATCGTTGCTGCCAGGATACGACCGGACTAGGGGCGCCCGCGCGCCCGCCATGACGTGCGACCGAGGGCAGGCCCGCGAGAAGCCGCCCCGGATGGAGGACACAAGAAATGGCTGACCTGGACCAGAATACCGTCACCGAGGCGGTGATCGCGCAGATGGCCTCCACCCCCGACCCGCGCCTGCGGGAGGTGATGGAAAGCCTGGTGCGCCACCTGCATGATTTCGCGCGGGAGGTGAAGCTGACGCCCGCCGAATGGCTGGCCGCCATCGGCTTCCTGACCCGCGTCGGCCAGACCTGCACGCCGATCCGGCAGGAATTCATCCTGCTCTCGGATACGCTGGGCCTTTCGCGCCTCGTGAACCTGCTGGACGACCAGGCCAACCGCGTGGGCGAAGCCACCGAGACCAGCCTGCTCGGCCCCTTCTACCGCGAGGCCTCGCCGCAATACGGCTATGGCGACAGCATCGCCGCCCATGCCAAGGGGCCGGAGATGATGCTGTTCGGCCAAGTGCTGAACGAGGCTGGCGAGGGCGTGCCCCATGCGGTCGTGGAAGTTTGGCAGACCGATGCCGATGGCGCCTACGACCTGCAGACCAACGACCCCGCCGTCATGGACATGCGTGGCCAGTTCCGCACCGATGACGAAGGCCGCTACGCCATCCGCACGCTGATCCCGCTGGGCTATTCCATTCCCATGGACGGGCCGGTGGGCGAGCTGGTGCGGCAGCAGAACCGCCACGGCTTCCGCCCCGCACATATCCATATGCTGATTGGCGCCGAGGGATACCGGGAGCTGGTGACGGCGCTCTATCTGGGCGATGACCCGCATATCGATTCCGATACCGTCTTCGGCGTTTCGGAATCGCTGGTGGTGCGGCCGGAGAAGAACGTGGAAGGCTCGCCCGCGCCGGATGTGCCGAGCGTGCGCTACGACTTCCGCATCGCCCGCCGCGCGGAGGGCGATACCTCCGGCCGCGTCGGCGCAGATCCTTCGAAAGTCGCGGCGGAGTAGCCGCCACCCGATACGTCACCGCGAGCCACGGTCAACAGAAACCGGGCCGCAGGAGGAGGTTCCATGAAGGATATCAGCAGGCGGGATCTCGGCCGGCTCGCCCTGGCGGCTGCCGCCACGGTGCCGGCCACGGCGCGGGCGCAGACGGCGCCCTCGGGCCAGCCGATCCGCATCGGCTATTCCATGTCGCTCTCCGGCGGCCTGGCGGGCAATGGCCGCCCGGCGCTGCTGGCGCACCGCATCTGGGCGGAGGATGTGAATGCGAAGGGCGGGCTGCTCGGCCGCCCGGTGGAACTGGTGCATTACGACGACCAGAGCACCGGCGCGCAGGTGCCGGGCATCTACACCAAGCTGATCGATGTCGATAAGGTCGATCTCGTCGTCTCCGGCTATGCCACGGCCATCATCGCGCCCGCCATGCCGGTGGTGATGCAGCGGAACATGACCTTCGTGTCGCTCTTCGGCACGGGTGTGAACAGCGACTTCAAATACGACCGCTATTTCTCCATCAACCCCGCCGGCTCCGACGTGAAGGAGACATTCGCAAAAGGCTTCTTCGACATTGCGATGGCGATGGACCCGAAGCCGCGCAGCATCGCGCTGGTGAATCTGGACAGCGACTTCCACCAGCGCACCGCGGAAAGCGCGCGCTACCTCGCAGGGCAGAACAAGCTGCGCGTGGTCTATGACCGCGCCTATCCGCCCAGCACGGTGGATTTCACGCCCATCCTGCGCTCGGTGCAGGCGGCGCGGCCGGATATCGTCTATGTCGGCTCCTATCCGCCGGACACCGCCGGGCTGCTGCGCGCGGCCAGCGAGTTGCGGGTGAACTTCCAGCTCTTCGGCGGGCCGATGATCGGGCCGCATATCACCGCGCAGAAGCTGCAGCTCGGCCCCATCCTGAACAACCTCGTGGTCTGGGATGTCTATGCGCCGGAGCCGACGCTGCAATTCCCCGGCACGCAGGCGCTGATCGAACGATACCAGCCGCTGGCGGCCAAGGAGAATGCCGATGCCCTCGGCCATTACGTGCCGCCGCTGGCCTATACGCAGATGCAGGTGTTGGAACAGGCGGTGAAGCGCGTCGGCAGCCTGGACCAGGCGGCGCTGGCGGCCGACATGCACAAGAACCAGTTCGATACCGTGATCGGCCCGCTACGCTTCGACGCTCTGGGCGAATGGACGGAGGAGCGCAACCTCTATACCCAATACCAGGGCGTGCAGGGCAACGGCATCGAGCAGTTCCGCAAGCCGGGCACGCAGGTGATCCTCTACCCGCAGCGCTACAAGTCCGGCGAGCTGCGCAAGCCCTATACGGCGGGTGCCTGATGGACCCGGACCTCGCCCTTCTCCTGAACGGGGTGGTCTCGGGCCTGCTGCTGGGCGGGCTTTATGCCGCGGCGGCGGCGGGGCTTTCCGTCTCCTTCGGCATGCTGGACGTAGTCAATATCGCCCACCCGGCCTTCATGGTGCTGGGGGCGCTGCTGGTCGCGCTGCTCTGGGGCGTCACGGGGCTGGACCCGCTGCTGCTCTCGCTGCTGCTGACGCCCGCCTTCTGGGCGCTGGGGGCGCTGATCTACGTCGCCTACCACCACTTCTTCGAGCGGCGCGGGGATGAGGCCATCCAGGGCCTCGCCTTCTTCTTCGGCATCATGTTCATCATCGAGGTCGGGCTGGTGATGACGCTGGGGCCGGAGCAGCACTTCGCCGATGCCGCCTATGCCAACACCACCTGGCGCATCGGCGAGATCGACCTGCCGCTGCGGATGCTGGTGCCGGCGGCGGTCGCGCTGGCGGCCATCGGGGCGCTGGCGCTGTTCCTGCGCCGCTCCTTCACCGGCCGCGCCATCGCCGCCGTGGCGCAGGACCGGGAGGCGCTGCGGCTGTTGGCCATCGACCCCGTGCGCATCAAGCGGCTTGCCTTCGGCATCTCCGTCGCCATGGCAGCGCTCGCGGGCGGCGCGCTGGTGGTGGTGCAGCCGGTGGATGCCTGGTCCGGCCATATCTTCATCGGCCGCGTCTTCGCCATCGTCATCATGGGCGGGCTGGCCTCGCTGGGCGGCTGCGTGCTGGCGGCGCTGACCTTCGGCGTGGTGGAGAATGTCACCGCCACCTTCTATGGCCCTTCCTGGTCGCCCGCCGTGGCCTTCGGCTGCCTGCTGCTGGTGCTGGCCATCCGGCCCCAGGGCCTCTTCGGGCGCGCGGCATGAGCGGCGCCGCCCTCCCCGCCCTGCCGCTGCCGGCGCCGCGCCGCCTGGGCCATGCCGGCTTCTGGCTGGCTTCCGCCGTGGCGGCGCTGGCGCTGATCCTGGCGCTGCGTGGTTTCGGCAGCGAATACGCCTATTTCGCCGCCACCTTCGTGCTGCAATACGTGGTGCTGGCCACCGCCTGGAACATCCTGGGCGGCTACGCGGGCTATGTGAATTTCGGCGCCGCCGCCTTCTTCGCCGCCGGGGCCTATACCACGGTGGCCATCGGCAAGGCGCTGGGGCTGGGGCTGCTGCCCTGCATCGGTTTCGCGGCGCTGGTGGGGGGGGCGCTGGGCCTCGGCACCGGCATCCTGACGCTGCGGCTGCGCGGCGCCTATTTCGCCATCGCCACGCTCTGCCTCTCGGTGGTGCTGCAAACCATTGTGGTGAACTGGAGCTATGTCGGCGGCTCGCGCGGCGCCTATGTGCTGCGCCCGCGCGAGGTGCCCTTCGGCTTCGACAGCTACAGCGGCTTTCTCTGCGCCGTGGTGGTGGTGCTGGCGGCGGCATCGGTCGCCATCGCGCGCACCATCGAAAAGTCCCGCCTCGGCCTCGGCCTCGCCGCGCTGCGTGACGATGAGGCGGCGGCGGAAGCGGCGGGCGTGCCGACGCTGCGGCTGAAGCTGATCGCGACGACGATCAGCGGCGCCATGATGGCGGTGGCCGGTGCGCCCCTGCCCTTTCTTGGTTCCTATGTGGAACCCAATTCGGCCTTCGGCCTCGCCTATGCGGTGAATGCCATCGCCATGCCGTTGATCGGCGGCACGGCAAGCTGGGCGGGGCCGCTGATCGGCGCGGTGCTGCTGGCCTCGCTGCAACAGGCGGCGACGGTGACTATTTCCTCCGCCGCCAATCTGATGATCGTGGGGGTGGTGCTGGTGGTCTTCGTCTGCGCGGCACCACACGGCATCATCGGGCTGTTCCGGGGGCGGCGATGAGCGAGATCGTCCTGAAGGCCGAGGGCGTCGGCAAGCGCTTCGGCGGCTTCACCGCGCTCTCCGGCATCGACCTGGAAGTGCGGGCCGGGGAAAGGCTGGGGCTGATCGGCCCTAATGGCTCGGGCAAAAGCACGTTTACCAATTGCCTCGCGGGCGCTTTCGCCAGTCATGACGGTGCCTTCACCTTCAAGGGCGAGAAGCTGGGCCGGCTGAAGCCGCATCAGCGGGCGCGGCGTGGCCTTGCCCGCACCTTCCAGCTTCCGCGTCCCTTCAAGGGCCTGACGGTGATCGAGAATATCCGCGTCCCCCTGGCCTATGCCGGGCGGGACGCGGCCACCGAGGCACGGGCCATGGAATGCCTGGAAACAGTGGAACTCGCCGGCAAGGCTTACCGGATGCCGAAGGAGTTGACGCAGGTGGAACTGCGGCGGCTGGAACTGGCCCGCGCCACGGCGCTGCGGCCGGAGCTGCTGATTGCCGATGAAGCCATGGCCGGCCTTTCGGATTCCGAAGTGGACCAGATCCTGGCGCTGCTCTTCCGGCTGAATGAAGGCGGCACCACCATCATCATGATCGAGCATGTGATGCGCGCCGTCACGCAATTCTCCCAGCGCCTGGCTGTGCTGGTGGCGGGCCGCAAGGTGGCGGATGGCGAGCCGCGCGCCGTGCTCGCCCTGCCCGAAGTTGAGGAGGCCTATCTTGGCCGCTAGCCTGCTGATCGAGGACCTGGATGCCGGCTATGGCGCGGTGCGGGCGCTGGATGGCGTCTCGCTTTCCGTAGCGGCGGGCGAGACGGTCGCGCTGCTCGGCACCAATGGCAATGGCAAGACCACGCTGATGCGCTGCATCCTTGGCCTGCTGCGGCCGACGCGCGGGCGCATCCTGGCCACCATCGACGGGCAGCAGCACGACCTCGTCGGCCGCTCGCCGGAGGAGATCGTCGATCTCGGCATTTCCCTGGTGCCGGAAGGGCGCCGGCTGTTTCCGCGCCTGTCGGTGGAGGAGAACCTGCTGCTCGGCGCCTATCGCCGCGCCGCGCGGGCGGAGATGGGGCGCAACCTCGAATTCTTCTACGACGCCTTCCCGCGCCTGAAGGAGCGCCGTTCGCAGGCGGTGGGCAGCATGAGCGGCGGCGAGCAGCAGATGGTCGCCCTCGGCCGCGCCGTGATGTGCGCGCCAAAGATTCTGCTGGTTGATGAGCCTTCCGTAGGCCTCGCGCCCATTCTTGTCGCCCGCACGGTCGAGAAGATCGGGGAGTTGAAGGAAAAGCTCGGCCTGACGGTGCTGATGGCCGAGCAGAACTTCCATCAGGCCATCCGCATCGCGGACCGCGGCTATGTGCTGGTGCATGGGCAGGTGGCCTTCCGGGGCAATTCCCCGGCGGCGCTGGGCGACAGCGAATTGGTCCGCAAATTCTATCTCGGCCTGTGAGGAACAAGGACATGGGCGCGCTGGATGGCTGGAAGCTGGGCTGGATCGGTGTCGGCCGCATGGGCACGCCACTCTGCCGCCGGTTGCTGGAGGCCGGGGCGGAGGTCACGGCCACGGATACCGACCACACACGTATCGCCGCGCTGGCGCAGGAGGGTTTGCGCGCCGCCATGACGGCGGCGGGGCTGGCGGAGCAGGCGGACATCATCCTTTCCATGGTGCCGAATGACGCGGCGCTGCTGGCGGTGACGCTCGGCCCCGGCGGGCTGGTGGAGGCGATCCGCCCGGGGCAGGTCTTCATCGACCTCAGCACCGTCTCCCCCGCCACCTCCGCCCAGGTGGCGGAGGCCATCGCGGCACGCGGCGCGGATTACCTGCGCTGCCCCGTCTCCGGCAGCACCAGCACAGCGGCAACGGGGGCGCTGACCATTTTCGCCTCCGGCCCCGCGGCGGCGCTGGACCGCTGCGCGCCGCTGCTGGGCGTGCTGGGCAAGGAGACGCTGCGCTGCGGCAGCGCCGAGGAAGCGCGGGCGGTGAAGCTGATGGTCAATCTCGTTGTCGCCCTCACCCCCGCCATCATCGGCGAGGCCCTGGCCTTCGGTGGCCGCCTGGGCCTGGAATGGGAGGGGATGGTGGAGGCGCTGTCGAAAAGCGTCGTCGCCTCCCCTCTCCTCGCCTACAAGGCCGGGATGCTGAAGGCGCGGGACTGGACGCCCGCCGCCGATCTCGACCTCATCGCCAAGGATCTGGACCTCGCCCTGGCCGTCGGGCTGCGGGAGGGCGCGCCGATGCCGCTTTCCGCCCTCGCCCGGCAATTCGCCGCTGCCTATCAGGCGAGCGGCGAGGGCGAGCTGGATTTCTTCCGTCTCGCCACCTGGCCCGAGCGGCTGCTCGCGCCCAATCCCCGCTGAGGTATCCATGCAGGATGAGATCCGCGCCCTGGAAGCGCGGCGCTACGACGCCATGTTGCGCGGCGATGTCGATGCCCTGGCCGCGCTGCTGTCGGAGCGCGCCGTTTATGCCCATTCCGACGCGACGCGGGACAGCAAGGCGGAATACCTCGCCAGCCTTTCCACCGGCAGCCTGCGCTACCTGGAAGTGGGCCACAGCACGGAGATGGTGCTGGAAGCCGGGCCGGATTGCGCCGCGGCGCTCGGCCGCATGCATGCCAGCATCATCCGCAATGGCGCGGAGAAGCGCATCGCCAGCCTCACCCTCGCCGTCTGGGCGCGGGAGAGCGGCGAATGGCGCCTCCTTGCCTACCAGCCCACCGCCATGAAGGCCTGACGCATGACCAACACGCTTTTGCCCACCACCGTCGTCGGCAGCTATCCGCAGCCGGACTGGCTGGTGGACCGCAATGTGCTGGCACAGAACCTCGTGCCGCGCGTGCGCATGAAGCAGATGTGGCGCGTGGCCGAGGATGCGCTGGAACAGGCGCAGGATGACGCCACGCTGATCGCCATCCGCGACATGGAGCGCGCCGGGGTCGATATCATCACCGATGGCGAGATCCGGCGGGAAAGCTATTCCAACCGCTTCGCCCTGGCGCTGGATGGCGTGGACGTGGACAACCCCGCCCGCACCATGGGCCGCGCCGGCAAGGAAACGCTGGTGCCGCGCGTGGTGGGCAGGATTCGCCGCAACCGCCCGGTGGAGGTGCGGGATGTGGAATTTCTCGTCGCCAATACCGAGCGGCGCACCAAGATCACCCTGCCCGGCCCCTTCACGCTCTCGCAGCAGGCCTCGGACGAATACTACCGGGACGAGGAAGCCATGGCGATGGACTATGCCGCCGCCGTGAATGAGGAAGCGAAGGACCTTCTGGCCGCCGGCGTGGATGTCATCCAGTTCGACGAACCCTGGATGCAGGCGCGGCCGGAAGGTGCGGCGCGCTTCGGCGTGAAGGCGCTGAACCGCGCGCTGGAGGGGCTTTCGGGCGAGACGGTGGTGCATGTCTGCTTCGGCTATGCGGCTGTCGTGAAGGAGAAGCCCTCCGGCTATTCCTTCCTGCCGCAGCTCGCCGATTGCACCGCCGGCACCATTTCCATCGAGGCGGCGCAGCCGAAGCTCGACCTCGCCGTGCTGGAAGGGCTGCCGGGCAAGAAGATCATGCTGGGCGTGCTCGACCTCGGCAGCGCGGAGGTGGAGACAGCGGAGATGGTGGCGGAGCGCATCCGCGCAGGTCTCCGGCGCCTGCCGGCGGAACGGCTGGTGGTGGCGCCCGATTGCGGCATGAAATACCTCCCCCGCCCGCGCGCCTTCGGCAAGCTGCGCGCCATGGTGGAAGGCGCCGCGATCGTGCGGCGGGAGTTGCAGGGCTGAAGCACAGGGCGGCGCGTTGACCGATCGGTCAGCAGCGTGCATCCTGCCCGGCCGTAAGGCTGGAGCATGAGGCATGGCAATTTCCATCACGCGCCTGGGCGAGACCAAGGACCGCCTGGGCGAAGGCCCTGTCTGGGACACGGAAAGCCAGCGGCTGCTCTGGGTGGATTCGCTTGCCGGCGTGCTGCACCGGCTCAACCCCGCGACCGGCGTGCGGGAGGAGTTCGTGGTGCCGGCGCCGGTCGGCTCGCTGGCGCTGTGCCGCTCGGGCGGCGCCATCCTGTCGCTGCGGGATGGCTTCCACCGCTATGACTTCAACAGCGGGGAAGCGCGCCCGCTGGCCCCGCTGGGGATCGATCATCCCGATGTCCGGCTGAACGATGGCAAGGTGGACCGCCAGGGCCGCTTCCTGGCCGGCACCATGCACATCAACCGCCAGCCGGAGGAGAAGGTGCTGGGCGGGCTTTACCGGCTGGATGCCGATGGCACCGCCAGCTTGCTGCTGGAGGATATCGCCACCACCAACGGCCCCTGCTTCAGCCCCGATGGCCGCATCCTCTATGTCGCCGACAGCTCGCGCCAGGTGATCTGGGCCTGCGACTATGACACGGAGAGCGGCACGCCCTCCCGCCGGCGCCTCTTCGCCGACCTCAAGCCGCTGAACACCGCGCCGGATGGCGCCACGGTGGATGCCGAGGGGTATCTCTGGTCGGCGCTGGTCCGCACGGGGCAGATCGGCCGCTTCGCCCCCGATGGCCGGCTGGTGCGGCGCATCGACATGCCGGTGACCTATCCAACCAGCCTCAGCTTCGGCGGGCCGGCGATGGATGTGCTTTATGTCACCTCCATCTCCGCCACCGCGCGCTATGTCGCGCCGGAGCCCGAGGCCGGCGGGCTCTTCGCCATCGAGGGACTGGGCGTCACCGGCCTGCCCGAGCCCCGCTTCGCCGGCTGAGGCCCCGGGCGCCTATTCGATCCGCAGGCCGACGCGGCGGATGATGGCGCCCCAGGCCTCGGTTTCTTCGGCCATCAGGGCGGCGAAGCGCTCCGGCGTGTTGGTTTCCACCGTCGCGCCCTCGAAGGTCAGGTTCTTCCAGAGTTCGGCATCCTGCATCGTCTCGATGGCCGCCTTGTGCAGCCGCGCCTGTTCCGGCGCCGGCAGGCCCTTGGGCGCCAGCAGCCCGTACCAGTGCTGGTGCCCCGTGTCCTTCACGCCGGCCTCGGCGAAGGTGGGCGTCTCCGGCAACGCGCCCACGCGCTTGTCGCCGGTGACGGCGATGACCTTGACGCGCCCGTCCCGGATAATGGGCAGGTAGGCCGGGATGCCGTCGATGGCCAGCGGCAGGTCGCCGCTCATCAGCCCCTGCTGCATGGAGGCGACGGAGCTATAGGGTACGTCCTGCAAGTCGATCCCGGCGGCGATCTTCAGCGCCTCTCCGGTCAGGTGCGTGGAATTGCCGCGGCCGGTGATGCCGAAGTGCAGCGGCTCCGCCGATGCCTTGGCGCGGGCGATCACCTCCCGCATGTCCTTCGCCTCGAAGGAGGGGCTGGCATAGAGCGCCAGCCGGGTGCGGACCAGCATGGTGATGGGCTGGAAGTCCGAGGTCTTGTAGGGCAGCTTGCCATAGAGATGCGGATTGGCCGCGAAGGTGGTGGAGCTGCCCATCAGCAGCACCGAGCCATCGGCCGGCGAGCCCGCCGCATGGTCCGTGCCGATGATGGTGGAGGCACCGCCACGGTTCTCCACCACCACCGGATTGCCGAGCCGCTGCTGCATGCCGCTGGCCAGGTTGCGGGCGAACATGTCCGGCCCGCTGCCGGGGCCATAGGGCACGATGAGGCGGATGGGCCGGAGGCTTTGCGCGGCGCCGGGCCGGGCAGCCGCCAGGGCGAGCCCGCCTGCGAGGGAATACAGGGCACGGCGGCCCAGGATGATGGACATGGCTTGTTTCCTCCACGCGCGGTGACGCGGAGGCAACCTATGGACAGACCGACCGATCGGTCAACCTGGCCCGGCCATCACCCGCGGCAGGGCCTCGGCCAGGAAGTCCAGGAAGGCGCGGGTCTTGGCGGGCAGCAGCCGCGCCTGGTGGAAGACAGCGTAGATGCCCGCGCCGAAGCTGGTATTCGTCGCCTGCCATTGCGGCAGCACCCGCGCCAGCCGTCCCGCCCGCATGTCTCCCTGCACGGTGTAGTCGTCCAGCAGCGCGATGCCATGGCCGGCCACGGCCAGTTGCCGCAGCACCTCGCCATTATTGGTGGTGAAGCGGGAGGGCATGGGCAGTTCCTCCACCGCGCCATCCTTCAGGAAGCGCCAGACCACATCCTCCGGCCCGGTCCAGTAGGTCATGCAACGATGCGCCAACAGGTCGCGCGGCGCGGCGATGGCCGGCCGGCCGGCGAGGTAATCCGGGCTCGCCACCAGGATGCGCTCGCTGCGCAGCAGCAGGCGCTGCTTGAACTGGGAATCCGGCGGCGCGCCGATCCGCAGGTCGATGTCGAATTCCTGTTCCGAAAGCTGCGCCGGGCGCTCCGAAAGGCGCAGCTCAACCTTGAGTTCCGGGTAGCGGGCCTGGAACTCCGGGATCAGCGGCGTCAGCACGCGCATGCCGAACATCATGCGGGAATGGATGCGGAGCGAGCCGCGCGGCGTGCTCTGCAAGGCGCTGGCCGCGCCCTCCGCTTCCTTGATGTCCTGCAGGATCTGCTCCAGCCGGGCATAGTATTCCTGCCCCGCCTCGGTCAGCGCCAGGCTGCGGCTGGTGCGGTTGAGCAATTGCACGCCCAGCCTGGCTTCCAGCAGCGCCACATGCCGGGCCACCGAGGCGGGGGAAAGGCCGGCGCGCCGCCCGGCGGCGGAGAAGCTGCCTTCCCGCACCGCGCCCACGAAGAGTTCCATGGCCTGAAGGCTGCTCATGACCGCCCTCACCTTTTGAAAAAATCAGCAGATACTGATGATCCATAGCGTATTGTTGCATCGGATCACCAGGGCTTAGCCTCCCTTTGACTGAGGGAAGGAAGCAGGCCCATGGAATTCGGCGTTTTCATTCTGATGCAGCAGCGCGGCTATCATCAGACCTCCGACCAGGTTCTCCGCAACGCCGTCGAGCAGACAGTTGCCGCGGACCAGGCCGGCTTCGATGCCGCCTGGTATGCGGAACACCATTTCTCCAACTACGGCCTCTGCGCCTCGCCGCTGATGATGGTGGCGCATATGGCGGCGCTGACGAAGCGCATCCGCCTGGGCAGCGCCGTCTGCGTGCTGCCGATGTACCACCCGGCCCGCCTGCTGGCCGAGGCCGGCTTCGCCGATACCGTTTCCAACGGCCGGCTGGAGCTTGGCGTGGGCTCCGGCTACCAGAAGTTCGAGTTCGACCGCTTCGGCGTGAAGATCGAGGACGCGCCGGCGATCTTCAATGAGTTCCTCGACATCATCCAGCTCGGCATCAAGGAAAAGAGCTTCCACTACGATGGCAAGCATCTCCAGCTGCCGGAGACCTCCATCAGCCTGCGCACCAAGCAGAAGCCGATGCCGCCGATCTGGCTGGCCACCGGCCACCCGGAGACCCAGGCGCGCGCCATCCGCGAGGGCCACAACCTCTTCGTCACCGCGCTGCTGAACGGCACGGAGAAGCTGCACCAGATCCGGCAGACGCTGACCGGCATCGCCGCGAAGCAGGGCAAGGATATCGACGACACCAAGGTCGGCCTGCTGCGCTGCGCCTTCGCCAGCGACAATGAATCGGAGCTGCGCAGCTATGTCGAGAATGCCCGCTACCAGCGCCGCATCTCGGAAGCCCTGAAGTATCGCCGCGCCCAGTCCGACGACGGCTTCCTGGTCACCGAGGAGCCGGGCCAGAACGAGCCCTCGCTGGACGAGATCCGCGCCAACCTGCCGGTCGGCAGCGTCGATTACGTGGTCGAGCGGCTGGTGGAGGAGATCCGCATCCTGAAGCCGAAGCATATCGCGCTGCAGACCCAGCTTGGCGACTTCGACCAAAAGACCATGCTGAAGCAGATCGAGCTCTGGGGCAGCCGCATCATCCCCGCCGTCCGCAAGGAGCTGGGCGAGGACTTCTTCGCCAAGGCCGCCGCCTGATGCTGGTGCGGGTCGCGGCGGACGGCGCGGTGACGCTGGAGGAAGCCGACAACTTCCGGCGCTTCTCGGTCGGCGCCGCGCCCGGCGCACCGCTGGCCCGCGCCCTGGACGGCATCGCGCGGCTGGAGGGCGAGGCCCATGCCTGGGTCTCCCCCGCCGGGCTGCGCCGCCTGGCGCCCCAGGCGGGGCAGCCGGAATGGGAAGAGGGCTTCGGCAAGATGCTGGCCTATGCGGCGAGCAAGGGCTGGACCGACGCCGAAGGGGCTGTGCGGGCGCATATCGAGACCATCTGACGACCACCCCCGGGAAGAGGGGTGGCGCAGCGGAGGGAGAGTGACAGGAATGACGCTTTCGAAAGGCGCCGCGCCCGCACTGGGCCGGCGCGCGCTGGCTGTTGCGCTGGCAGGGCTGGCTGCCGCCGGCCAGGCCAGGGCGGAGGAGAATTTCCCTTCCCGCCCCATCCGCCTCATCATGCCCTATGGGCCGGGCAGCGAGCCCGATACGCTGGGCCGCATGCTGGCCCAGGGCATGGGCCCGGCGCTGGGGCAGCCCGTGGTGGTGGAGAACAAGGGTGGCGGCTCCAGCATGATCGGCGCCGAGGCCGCGGCGAATTCACGGCCCGACGGCTATACCCTGCTCTTCGGCGGCTCCACGGTCTTCGCCGCCAATCCGCATCTCTTCCAGAAAGTGCCGTACAAGCCGGAGCAGTTCCAGCCCATCACACTGCTGATGCGCGGGCGCATCCTGCTCTATACCAATCCGTCGCTGGGCTATGCCAGCGTGAAGGACTTGGTGGCCAAGGCCAAGGCGGCGGAGCAGCCGCTGCGCTTCGGCAGCACCGGCAAGGGCAACGGCACGCATCTCTCGGCCGAGCAGTTCAAGGTGCAGGCGAGGATCGATCTGACCGACATCGCCTATCGCAGCACCACCGACATGCAGCAGGGCATGCTGCGGGGCGAGATCGACCTCGCCTTCGACAGCGTCGGCCCCTACATCGCCCTGGTTCGCGAGGGCAAGATCCGGCCGCTGGGCACCGCCGGGCGGCAGCGCATCGGCATCCTGCCGGATGTGCCGACCTTTGCCGAGGAGGGCCTGCCGGATCTCGGCATGCCCTATTGGTACGGGCTCTACGCGCCCGCTGGCCTGCCGGCGCCGGTGCTGGCGCGGCTGCACGCGGCGGCGGTGAAGGCCATGGCGGACCCCACCCTGCTGGCCCGCGCCGAGCAGCAGGGCGCCACCATCGAGACGCAGGACCTCCGCAGCTTCGAGGCCATGAACCGCGCCGAATATGCTGCCTGGGGCAAGCTGATCGGCGCGCTGAACGTACGGCTGGATTGACGGCGCGGCCGCGGGGCTTTGTGCCCCGCGGCGCCCTTCACCGCCGCGCCGCCATGGCATCCATCAGGGCGGGCATGCCCACCGAGCAGGCATGCACGCCCAGATGCGCCGTCATCTGCAACACCTGCAGGATTTCCTCGCGGCTGGCGCCGATGCGCAGCGCACGGCGGATCTGCAGGCGTGTGGCCTCGGCATCCAGTTCCGTGAAGCAGGCGGCGAGGGCCAGGGAGATCAGGATGCGCGATTTCTCGTCCAGCCCCTCCCCTACCGCGCGGCAGGTCAGCAGCTCCAGCATCCGCGCGAAATAGGCGGGGTCGAGCCGCAGCATCTGGTCGCAGAAGCGCGGCCAGTCGCCGAAGCGCGCCTCGTACTGCGCCTTCAAGGCCTGCTGCGCCTCATCCAGCCTTTCGGGAATCTCCTGTCCCTCGGCCACCAGTTCCTCGGCGAGGATCTCGACGCCGCGCGCGACGCCATCCAGCCCCTGCGCCGTGGCCAGTTGCAGCACCTCCATGACCTGCGCCGGCGTGGCGCCGCGCTCCAGCGCGATGCCCATGTGCAGCCGCAGCCCGCTTTCAAAGAGATGCGTGGCCGAGCCATCCAGCGCCACATAGATCAGCTCGCACATCACCGGCGAGAGCGGCCCATGCGCCGCGGGATGGCCGGCGTAGCTGGCATAGGTGTTCAGGAAGTCCGGGCTCAGGCGCAGCAGCCCTTCCGTCCAGGGCTTCCAGTAGCCACGGGCGCGGATATAGGCGGCCTTCATGGCCTCCTGTTCCGGTGTCAGCGCGTCGCTCATGCGTCGAAGTCCAATCCACCATGGGCGCTCAGCCCGCCATCCACCGGCACGATGCCGCCGCTGACGAAGCCGGCGGCGGACGAGAGCAGGAAGGCGGCGACGGCGGCGATCTCCGCCGGGCGCGCCATGCGGCGCAGCGGCACGCGGGGCAGCAGGGTGGGCGCGTCGCCTTCCACCAGCCCGGCGGCCAGGGCATTCACGCGGATGCCGCTGGCGCCCCATTCGCAGGCCATGGTGCGGGTCAGCATACCCACCGCCGCCGCTTCCGGCCCCGCCGGGCCGGTATCGGCCAGCCCGATCTGCCCGGCGATGCCCGTCAGGTTGACGATGGCGCCGAACCCCTGGCCCAGCATGATGCGCCCCGCCGCCTGGGCACCGAGGAAGAGGCGGTCCAGATGGCCCGGCTGCCCGGGGGTGGGGTCGCTGTTCAACACCCCGTCCAGGCGCCCGTGCCGGCCCATCTCCGCCAGCGGCACCACGCGGGCGCCGCGTGCGCGCAGCATCCCGGCCAGGGCCTGGGCGACCGGCCCCTCCCCCACCGCGATCACCGGCGCGCCCGGCGGCGGCGCCGTGGGCGCCTTCCCCCGGACGATATTGGCATCCTCGCTGCCGCCATAGGCATGGGAGGCGCCATCGGCCACCAGCAGCGCCCCCGCCATGTAGCTGGCATCCGGCGAGGCCAGGTGCAGGATGGCGGCGGCGATCTCCTCCGGCGCGCCCATGCGGCCGAGCGGGATGCGCCGCGCCGCCTTGGCCGGGCCCACCCGGCCGTCGGCGATCAGCTTCTCCACCAGCTCGGTGCGGGTGTAGCCTGGGGCGATGGCATTGACCTGGATGCCATCCTTCGCCCAGGCGCAGGCCTGGTTGCGCGTCATGGCCACCACGCCGGCCTTGGAGGCGCTGTAGCCATTGCGCAGCGGGATGGCCCGCAGCGCCGCACCGGAAGCGACATTGACGATGGCGCCGCCGCCCTGTTGCCGCATCAGTGCCGCCGCTTCCTGCGCCGCGCGGGCGCTGCCATCGAGGTTCAGCGCCAGCAGGCTCCGGAAGCCCTCCGGCGTCTGGTCCACCACGCTGGTGCCGCCATCGATGCGCCCGGCATTGTTGACCAGCACATCCAGCCGGCCATGGCGCGCGGCGATGCCGGCGATCATCGCCGCCACCTGTGCGCCATCGCTCATGTCCACGGCGATGGCCTCATGGCCCGCGCCCAGCTCGGCGGCGCGGGCCTCGGCACGCGCGCCGTCGATATCGGCCAGCAGCACACGGTCACCGGCCTGCGCAAAAGCCTGCGCCGTCGCCCAGCCGATGCCGGCGGCGGCGCCGGTGACCAGCACGATGCGTCCCGTCATGGCGTGGGCGCCTTACTGGTTGCTGGTGGTGATGCCCCCGTCCACCGCCAGCACCTGGCCGGTGACGAAGCTGGCCTGATCGGTCGCCAGGAAGCAGATGGCCTTGGCGATATCCTCCACCGTGCCGAGGCGCCCCAGCGGCGTGCGGGCGATGCGGCGCTGGTCCTTCTCCTCGGTGCGGTGCTTGGCGGTGCCCTCGGTCGGCACGGCGGAGGGCGCGATGGCATTGACGCGGATGCCGCGCCCGCCAAGGTCCACCGCCGCCGCGCGGGTGATGCCCATCACCGCCGACTTGATGCCGCTATAGACGATGCTGCCGGGCGTGGAGCGCAGCCCGGCCGTGGAGGCGACATTGACGATGGAGCCACCCTGGTGGTCCCGCATCACCTCGCCCGCCGCCTGGATGCCCCAGATGACCGACTTGAAGCCGATCTCCAGCATCCGGTCCACGGTTTCCGGCGCGATATCCGGCAGGGCCTGGTAGCGCACCCAGGCGGCGTTGTTGACCAGGATGTCGAAACGCCCGGCCTTCTCCGCCAGGCCCAGCACCGCCGCGCGCATGCCCTCGCGCGAGGCGACATTCTGCGTCACGCCGATGGCCTTGCCGCCGGCGGCCTCGATCTCGGCCACCGCCGCATCGACGAATTCCGGCTTCAGGTCATTGATGCCGACAATGGCGCCCATGGCCGCCATGCGGCGCGCCGTGGCGCGGCCGATGCCATGCCCCGCGCCGGTGATCAGCGCGACGCGGCCGGCGAGCAGCCCGGACAGAGCCTGGTCCCCAGTGGTCATTCCTGTTTCCTCCAAGTCTCTGTCAGGCGGCTTCGATGAAGCTGGCGGCCACGGCCTCGCGCAGCGCGGGCACACTGCCCTGGGCCTCCAGCGCGCGGATGCGGCGCATGTAGCGGTGCACCGCCACTTCCCAGGTGAAGCCCATGCCGCCGAAAAGCTGCATGGCGCCCTCGGCGATGGAAGGGCCATGGGTGGTGGCGGCCAGGAAGGCGGTCTGGCGCGCCAGCAGCGCCGGGCCCGCCTCCAGCTCCACCGTGGTGGCGCGGGTGATGGCGCCGCGGATGCCTTCCAGCCCCAGCTTGTGCCGCGCCAGCAGGTGCCGCACAGCCTGGTAGGCCACCAGCGGCTTGCCGAACTGGCGGCGGGTGGAGACATGCTCGGCGGCGAGGGTGATGCAGGTCTCGGCCGCGCCCATGATCAGCGCGGCGCGCAGCACCAGGGCATCGGCCTCCAGCGCCGCGCGGGCACCGGCATCCAGCAACAGCGCGGGCTCGGCGCCCTCCAGCCGCAGCACCTGCTCCGGCACCGTCACGTCCAGCGTAACGGCCTGTTCCACCTGGCCCCCTTCGGCGGCCACCAGCGCCGCGCCGCCATCGGCCAGCGGCACCAGCACCCAGTCGGCCTCGCCGGCCATGGGCACGCGGCCCAGGGTGCCGCTGACGCGCCCGCCTTCCAGCCGTGCCGCGCCGCTCCAGGCGAT
>NZ_JACTUZ010000370.1 GCF_014490445.1 Pseudoroseomonas ludipueritiae
GGCGACGGCGTGCCGGGCAGCCCGGCCAGGGCGGCGCCCAGCGGCTGCCCGGCTTCCAGCGCCGAGGTCAGCGCGGTGGAAGCCACCAGCCGGTTCAGCCGCTGCTCGGCGGCGGTGATGCGGGCCTCGCGCTGCTCCAGCGCGGCGAAGCGGGCATTCATCTGCTGCTCCCGCTCGGCGGCGGCGCGGTTGGCGGCCTGCTCGGCGGCGGAGAGCTGTTCCGTCACCTTGCCTTCCAGCGCGGTCAGGCGCTGCTGCTGGTTCCGCTCCAGCGTGTCCAGCTTCGGGGCCAGCGCGGCCTCGGCCTCGGCAAAGCGCCGCGCCAGTTGCTCCTCGGCGCCGCTGACGCGCTGGGTGAGGCTGTTCTGCGCCTCGCCAAGCCGCTGGGCGAAGGCATTCTGCGCCTCGCCGATGCGCTGGTCCGTCTGGGCCTGCTGCGCGGCCAGGGCGGATTTCTGCTGCTCCAGCGCCTGCTGCAGCGCCGCCATCGCCTGGCTGGCGGCGGCCTCACGCTCGCGCAGCGCCGTCTCCAGCGCGCCCAGGCGCTCGCTGGCCTGCTGCAGCGCCGGGCCCTGGCTGGAAGCCTGGGCCTCGGTCTGACGCAGGCGGTTGTCCATCGCATCGATCCGGGCGGGGTCGATGGTAGGCTGGTCCGGGCGGCCGGCCAGCATCAGCCAGGCCAGCAGCAGCACCACAACGCCGGTGCCGGCGGCGATCGGCAGCACCAGCGAATCGCGGCGCCGGGCCGGCTCGGGCGGCGGCGGC
>NZ_JACTUZ010000371.1 GCF_014490445.1 Pseudoroseomonas ludipueritiae
GCCCGCCGCATGGTGGCCCCGGCGGCCATCCCCATGGCGGGCCGGGCGGTCCGCCGGGTGACCGGCGCGGCCCAGGCTGAGGGCCGCGCCCGGGGCTTCAGCCTCGCCGGGCCAGCAGCACCATGGCCTCGGCATGGGTGGGGCCGACAAGGCGCCCCAGCTCCCGCAGGCTGTCCAGGATGCCCTCATCCTGGACATCGCCCGCCACGGGCAGCAGCACGCCATCGGCCCGCAGCGGCTGGAAGCCGGCGGCCCGCAGCATTCCCGTCACCTCGGCCAGGGTGAAGCCGCTCTCCGCCGCCTTGCCCGAAAGCCGGGCGATGCGCCGGTGCAGCGCCTCGCTGTTGTCCAGGCTCAGGAAGAGCAGGCCGCCAGGGCGCAGATGCGCGGCGGCGCGCGTCAGCAGGGCGGCGGCGGCCTCCATGCCCTGGGGCAGGGTATCCACCAGCAGAACGGCGTCGAAAGCGGGTTCGGAGAGCTGCAGGCCGGCTAGGTCCGCCACCGTGAAGCGGAAGTTCGGCAGGCCGGCATGGGCGGCCTGGGCCTGCTCCACCTGCTCCGCCGCGGCGACGCCAAGCACCTTGGATTCGGTGAAGACCCCCATGAAGCGGCCGGTGCCGCAGCCGATGTCCAGCACCCGCTGGCCCGGCATATCCGCCACCATCTCCCGCAGCAGCCGCTGCACTTCCTGCTGGCGCAGCCGCTCCTGCGCGCCGCCGGCGGCGGGCTTCGGGGCCGCGCGCGCGGGCTTGCGGGCCGGAGGC
>NZ_JACTUZ010000372.1 GCF_014490445.1 Pseudoroseomonas ludipueritiae
GCCGGCGCAGCGCCGCGGCCAGGGCCAGCAGCCCGCCCATGCAATAACCGACCAGCGCCACCGGCCCCAGCGCCGCCACCGGCGCGGCGGCCAGGGCGCGTTCCAGCCGCCCGGCGATGTAATCCGTCAGGGTGAAGCCGCGCTCGACCTCGCCGGGCCAGCCCCAGTCCAGCAGCAGCACGCGGCAGCCACGGGCGGCCAGGTGCCGCAGCATGGAATGGCCGGGCAGCAGGTCCAGCACCTGCGCGCGGTTGACCAGGGAGGGCACCACCAGCACCGGCATGCCCGTGCCGCCGAAATCCAGCAGGCGGGAGCCGCCCTCCTGCCAGACCACGGGCACCTCGGCCGCTTCCCGCTGCCAGGGGTGGCGGCGATAGGCGGCGATGCCTGCAATCATCTCCTGGTCTTCCCGCGCCAGCCGCCGCAGCACGGCGGCGCGGAAGGCCTCAGGTGGGTGGCGTCCGGCGGCGAGGGCGGCGCCGATCCGTTCCGCCTCCGCCCGCCCCGCCTTCGAGATCGGCCAGCCGCTGTTCCAGTTGCTCCAGCCTTCGGCGGAGGGCGGCGGCATCGTCAGCGCCGCCATGCCCCGCGTCATGGCGAGGCTCAGGTGCAGGGGCAGGGGGCGCGGGCCGCGCCGCAGCATCGGGGCGGTCATGGGCCGTGCCCGGCATGCCGGCCATGGGCCAGAAGGGCCAGCCCGGCACCGGCATGGTGGGCATGGGCGTGGCCGGCGGCCGCGCGGCCATCATGCCGCGCCACCAG
>NZ_JACTUZ010000373.1 GCF_014490445.1 Pseudoroseomonas ludipueritiae
TGGCCCATGCCGCCGCTGCCGGGGCGGCGCTGCGCCGGGGCGCCGCCGTGCGGGCGCTGGAAGGCAGTGGCAGCGGCTGGCAGGCGCGGCTGGAGGATGGCAGCCGGGTGGAAGCGCGCGAGGCCTTCCTGGCCACCGGCAAGCACGATTTGCGCGGCTGGAGGCGCCCGCCGGGGCGGCAGCCCGATCTGCTCGGTTTCAAGCTGCATCTGCGCCTCAGTCCGCAACAGGCCAGGACACTGGGGCGCGGGGTGGAGATCGGGCTGTTTCCCGGCGGCTATGCCGGCTTGCAGCCGGTGGAAGGCGGCGGCGCCAATCTTTGCCTGCTGGTGCGGCGTGGGGTCTTCGCGGCGCTGGGTGGCCAATGGCCGGCGCTGCTGGCGGCCATCACCGAAGCCTGCCCGCATCTGGACCGCCGCCTCTCCGGCGCCACGGCGCTCTGGGACCGCCCGCTGGCCATCGCCGCCATCCCCTATGGCTTCGTGCAACGCGGCAGCGATGGCTGCTGGCGCCTGGGGGACCAGGCGGCCGTGATCCCTTCCTTCGCCGGGGAAGGCATGTCGATCGCCCTGCACAGCGCGCATCTGGCCGCCGCCTGCCACCTGCGCGGAGAGGATGCGGCGGCTTTCCAGCAGCGCCTCGCGGGCGATGTCGGCGCGCTGGTGGCGCGGGCCACGCTGCTCTCCCGCCTGCTGGTGCGGCCGGGCGGACAGGCGCTGCTGCTGGGGGCGGCGCGGGCCCTGCCCTTCGCGCTGTCCG
>NZ_JACTUZ010000374.1 GCF_014490445.1 Pseudoroseomonas ludipueritiae
AGCCGCCGCCGGCCAGCAGGTCCGCCACCGCATCCGCCATGGGGCCGGGCGGGAAGCGGTCCGCCACCGCCCGCGCCGCCGCGATGCGCGGCAGCAGGGCCGGCGGCAGCACCGCGTAGCCGATGCGCAGGCCGGGAAAGAGCGTCTTGGAAAAGGTGCCGAGATAGATGACGCGGGCTTCCGCATCGATGCCGGCCAGGGCCGTCAGCGGCGGGCCGGCGTAGCGGAATTCGCTGTCGTAGTCGTCCTCCAGCACCCAGGCGCCGGCCTGCCGCGCCCAGTCCAGCAGCGCCAGGCGCCGCGCCATGCTCATGGTGACGCCGGTGGGGAACTGATGGGAGGGGGTGACATAGGCCAGCCGCGCCGCCGGTGCCCGCCGCCGGCCCGCCGCCACGTCCAGCCCGGCGGCATCCACCGGCACCGGCACGGGGCGGGCACCGGCGGCCTCGAAGGTGCGGCGGGCGGCGGGGTAGCCGGGGTCTTCCATCCAGAGGGCGTCGCCTGGTTGCAGCAGGGTCTCGGCGCAAAGGCGCAGCGCCTGCTGCGTGCCGCTGGTGACCAGCACCTGGCTGGCGTCGCAGGCGATGCCGCGCGTGGCGGCCAGATGCGCGGCCACGGCCTCGCGTAGCGCCGGGCTGCCACGCGGGTCGCCATAGCCGAAATGCGCCGGATCCGGCGCGGCGAGGCGGCGGCGCAGGGCGCGGGAGAGCTGGTTGAGCAGCAGCGGGTCCGGATGCGTGCGGCCCAGCGCGAAGGCG
>NZ_JACTUZ010000375.1 GCF_014490445.1 Pseudoroseomonas ludipueritiae
CAGCCGGCGCAGGTGATTCCGGTGCGTTTGTCGGACCTGCTGCGGGATGGCGACATGTCGCAGGACATTGCGATGCAGCCGGGCGACACGCTGGTGATCCCGCAGGGCTGGTTCTGAACCCATGAGCATTCTCGCCATGGCCCGGCGGCAGGCGGCGATCGGCTGGCGGCACCGCTGGAAGGCGCTGCTGGTCGGCTGGGTGGTCTGCCTGCTCGGCTGGGCCGCCGTCTATGCCATCCCCAACCAGTTCGACAGCAGCGCCCGCATCTATGCCGATGCCGACGCCATCCTCGGCTCGGCGCTGAAGGGCATCGCCATCGACAGCTCGCCGGCGCAGCAGGTGGAGGTGCTGCAGCGCACCCTGCTGAGCCGGCCCAACCTGGAAAAGGTGATCCTGCGCACGCCGCTGGACCAGCGGGTGCGCTCGGACGCCGAGCGCGACGTGATGATCCAGCGCCTGACGCGCGAGATCCGCATCACGCCGCAAACCCGCAACCTCTTCACCATCGAATACCGCGACCGCGACCCCCGCGTGGCGCGCGACGTGGTGCAGGCGGCGCTCAACCTCTTCATGGAAGCCGCCACCGCCACCGACCGCCAGCAAATGGAAAGCGCCCGCGACTTCGTCGCCCAGCAGCTCGCCTCCTACGAGGTCCAGCTCCGCCAGGCCGAACGCCGCCGCGCCGAGTTCCAGGCCCGATACATCGACCTCCT
>NZ_JACTUZ010000376.1 GCF_014490445.1 Pseudoroseomonas ludipueritiae
GAAGCGGCCGAGCGCGGCGGCACGGCCCCGCGCGCCCATCTCCGCCCGCAGCGCCGGGTCCGAGAGCTGCGCCACGGCGGCGGCGACAGCGCCGGGGTCGTCGGTTTCCACCAGCAGGCCGCAGCCGGCTTCCCGCACCACGGCCGCCACTTCCTCGGCAAAGGCGGGGGCGATGATGGGCAGGCCGGCCAGCATGCAGTCAAACAGCTTGTGCGGCAGCGCCAGGCGGTGGTTCTCCACCCCCGGCTGGAACAGCACCAGCCCGATATCGGCGCCCGCCGCCGCTTCCAGCGCCTGGGCATGCGGCATCCAGCCCAGTTGCTCCACCTGCCCCGTCAGCGCCAGGGCGGCGGCGCGGGCGGCGAAATCCGCCTCGCTGTTGTCGGTGAAGCGGCCGACCAGCCGCAGCCGCGTGCCATCCGGGCAGAGGGCCAGGGCGTCCAGCATTTCCATGGCGCCGCGGGAGCGGCCCAGGGCGCCCAGATGCACCAGGGTCAGCGGCCCTGGGCCATGCCCACGCGGGGCCACGGCACTGGGGGCGGCATAGTTGCGCACGGGAACGATGCGCTCCGGTGCGCCGAAATCGGCATCCAGCCCGTCCTTAGCCACCACCACGGCATCGGCCGCGGCCCCGGCCAGCCGGCAGGCCAGGCGGATGGCGCCGCGCCCCAGCGGGCGCAGGGCCGGCGGCAGGCGGCTGTCGAGGC
>NZ_JACTUZ010000377.1 GCF_014490445.1 Pseudoroseomonas ludipueritiae
CGCCAGCAGCAGCATCAGCACCGTCGCCGCCGCCGCCAGCAGTGCCTCGTTCCGCACATCCTCGATCGCGGCCTGGGTGGCCGCCATGCCCTGCGCCACGCTGCCAGCCACCCGCTCCGAGGCCCGGGCCATCGCGCTTTCCAGCGCCGCGCGCGCGGGCACCACGCGGTCCGCGCGCAGCGCCGCCGCCTCATCCATCGCGGTCATCAGATCCTGCGCGGCGGCGGCGATCACCTCACCCTGGGCCAGCAGCCGCTCCAGGTCCTGCCCGAACTGGTCCGACATGGCGCCGGCACGCAATCCGCGCCCATGCACGCGCGCCTGGGCCGCGGCGCGCTTGGCGCGGCGGTTCTGCGCCACCTCCTCCGTCGCCAGGAAGCGCTGGAGGGCGGTGCGGATCTCGTTGACCGCGCCCTGGTAGGCCATCAGCCGCTCGCGCAGCAGCGCCTGGGTCTCGGCGGACGGCACCTCGAAGGCCAGGTTGTTCAGCACCGCGTCGAAGCGCTGGTCGAATTCCGCCTGGGCGGGGAAGAAGCGGCCGTCGCGCAGGGCCAGCAGGCGCTGGCGGGCGGCCATGGCCTCATCCAGTTCGGCGGCATAGCGCTGGGCCAGCGGCGCCGCCGCGGCCACCATCTCCCGCACCGCCGGGGCACGCACCAGCGCGGCGGCGCGGTCCACCCGCTCCCGCACCTCCCGCAACCGTGC
>NZ_JACTUZ010000378.1 GCF_014490445.1 Pseudoroseomonas ludipueritiae
CGCGCCCAGGGTGCGCGGCGTGCGCGGGCGGCCCAGGAAGCAGAGGCCCCAGAAGCGCAGCAGCGCCGAGACCAGGCCGGCCATGGCCAGCCCCAGCAGCGCCACCGCCGCGGCCGTCAGCAGTTGAAAGCCCAATGGCCCAGCGCGCCAGGCGGAGAAGAGCGCCTGCAGCAGCAGCCAGCCGCCGGCAAAGCCCGCGAAGGGCGGCAGCAGGGCGGCGGCACCGGCGCCGGCAAGGCTGACCCAGGCCAGGATGGGCATCACATGGATCAGCCCGCCCAGCCGGTCCAGGTGCCGGGCGCCAGCGCCCTGGGCGATCTCGCCCGCCGCCAGCCAGAGCAGCGCCATGACCAGCACCAGGGCCGGAAGATGCAGCAGCGCCGCCCCGGCCGCCACCGCCGCCATGGCCCCCAGATCGGCGGCCCGCAGCGTGGCGGCGAGGCCGAGGCCAGTGGCCACCAGCCCGAGATGCGCCAGGGCCACGCCGCCCAGCAGCGGCGACAACTCAGCCTGCCGCAGCGCCCGCAGGGCACCAGCCAGGGCCAGCAGGGCACCGCCCGCCAGCAGGGGCGTGCCCCACCAGAGCGGCTGCGCCGGCCCACCGAGGTCCAGCAGCAGCCGGCACAGCAGGTAGATGGCCACCGGCGGCATGGCACCGCCCACCAGCAGCAGCGCCGGGCCCGGCGGCAGCGGCGCCA
>NZ_JACTUZ010000379.1 GCF_014490445.1 Pseudoroseomonas ludipueritiae
ACAAGGTAGCCGTAGGGGAACCTGCGGCTGGATCACCTCCTTTCAAGGATGCGGCATGGGGTGAGAGCTTCGGTTCTCGGCTGTGCACGCTCCGACAACATGGTTTGCCTTGAACTTGTTCTGCGGCGGATGCCGTGGACGCTCTCTCGTTGGTTTTGATCTGGCTGCCCTGATGGCGGCTCGAGGTTGCGGCTGGCCGGTTCTGGCTTTGGTCAGGACGGGCGCTGGCCGCGCATCCTTCCCTGCGCGGTGCCCGGGTTCGGGCATGGCGGCTTGCGGAGGCGTGGTGTGCCGCTGTGGCGCACGCATCCAAGGGACTGGTTTTTGGGCCAGTAGCTCAGTTGGTTAGAGCACACGCTTGATAAGCGTGGGGTCGGAGGTTCAAGTCCTCCCTGGCCCATACGCGCTGCGCCCTTGCGGGGGTGGCGGCGGGTTGGGCCGGTTGGTCCAGGAGTTCTCCTTTGGGGGCGTAGCTCAGTTGGTAGAGCACCTGCTTTGCAAGCAGGGGGTCGTCGGTTCGAATCCGATCGCCTCCAGGTGAGGGTTACAAGCTCCGCGCATGGCCTTGGGTCATGTGGCGGCACTTCCAGAAAACCGCCTTGATGCGCCTTTGGGGGCATCGGGGTTTTCTGTTGTTGTTTCTCATGGTGAAGAAGAGTTGGTGATATCGAGTGTTC
>NZ_JACTUZ010000038.1 GCF_014490445.1 Pseudoroseomonas ludipueritiae
GGCGGCCGCACCGTCGGCGCCGGCGTCGTCGCCAGCATCAGCGCGTAAGCGGCGCGGAAAAGTATAGGCACCAGACAATGGACAGCCAGAATATCCGCATCCGCCTCAAGGCGTTCGATCACCGCGTGCTGGATGGCAGCACGCGGGAGATCGTGAACACCGCGAAGCGGACGGGCGCGCGCGTGCGTGGGCCCATCCCGCTGCCGACGGAAATCGAGCGTTTCACCGTGAACCGCTCGCCGCACGTCGACAAGAAGAGCCGTGAGCAGTTCGAGATTCGGACGCATCGGCGCCTGCTCGATATCGTCGATCCCACCCCGCAGACTGTGGACGCGCTGATGAAGCTCGACCTGGCGGCCGGTGTGGACGTCGAGATCAAGCTCTGAGGCCGGGGAGTAAATCACCATGGCCGCGAAGAATGGTCGCACCGGCCTGATCGCCAAGAAGCTGGGCATGACCCGGCTGTTCAATGACGACGGCTCCACCGTGCCCGTCACCGTGCTGCACCTGGACCAGGTGCGCGTGGTGGCCGTCCGCACGGCGGAGAAGGACGGTTACGAAGCGGTGCAGCTGGGCTATGGCCTGGCCAAGCCGAAGAACGTCTCGAAGCCCAACAAGGGTCACTTCGCCAAGGCGGGTGTCGAGGCGCCGAAGAAGGTTGTCGAGTTCCGCGTCGGTTCCGACGCGGCGCTGGAAGTTGGCGCGAAGCTCTCCGCGAATCATTTCGTGAAGGGCCAGATCGTCGACGTGACGGGCACGTCCAAGGGTAAGGGGTTCGCCGGCGCCATGAAGCGCTGGAACTTCGGCGGCTTGGAAGCCACGCACGGCGTGTCGATCTCGCACCGCTCCCACGGTTCGACGGGTAACCGTCAGGACCCGGGCAAGACCTTCAAGAACAAGAAGATGGCGGGTCATCTCGGCGTCGAGCGCATCACCACGCAGAACCTGGAAGTCGCGGGTTTCGACCTCGACAAGGGCCTGCTGATGGTGAAGGGCGCGGTGCCGGGCGCCAAGGGCGGCTACGTGCTGGTGCGCGACGCGGTGAAGCACGCGCGTCATGCCGATGCGCCGTTCCCCGCGGCCGTGGCCTGAGGAAGTAGAGCAATGCAGGTTCCGGTCATCACGCTGGATAACGGCAAGGCGGGCGATATCGATCTGCCCGACGAAATGTTCGCGGCTTCCCCGCGTGCCGACATCATGGCGCGCGTTGTGCACTGGCAGCTGGCCAAGCGCCGCGCCGGCACGCACAAGGCCAAGGGCATGGGCGAGGTTTCTGGCACGACCAAGAAGCCCTATCGCCAGAAGGGCACGGGTAACGCCCGTCAGGGCTCGCTGCGCGCGCCGCAGTACCGCACCGGTGGTGTGGTGCACGGCCCCGTCGTGCGCGACCATGGCTATTCGCTGAACAAGAAGGTCCGCCGCCTGGGCCTGATCAGCGCGCTGAGCCAGAAGGCCGCCGAGGGCAAGCTGATCGTGCTCGACACGGCCAGCCTGGGTGCCGACGCCAAGACCTCCGCCATGGCCGCCAAGGTCAAGGCGCTGGGCTGGAAGAGCGCGCTGGTGGTGGATGCCGCGGTGGAAGACGGCTTCGGCCGCGCCGTGCGCAACCTGCCGCACGTGAACGTTCTGCCGACGGTCGGCGCGAACGTCTACGACATCCTCAACCATGATGTGCTGGCGGTCACCCGCTCGGCCATCGAGGCCCTGAAGGAGCGTCTGTCGTGAGCGAGACCGCGAAGACGAAGAAGCCCGTCCTGTCGCGCGAGATGATGTATCAGACCATCCTCTCGCCGCTGGTGACGGAGAAGGCGGCCGGCCTGGGTGAAAAGGGCCAGGTCTCCTTCAAGGTCCTGCTGACCGCGACGAAGCCTGAGATCAAGGCTTCCGTCGAGGAGCTGTTCGGGGTGACGGTTCTGTCCGTCAACACCTCGGTGGTGAAGGGCAAGACCAAGCGGGTGCGCGGCCGTGAGGGCGTGCGCTCCGATTGGAAGAAGGCGGTCGTGCGCCTGGCCGAAGGCCAGAGCATCGACCTCACGACGGGGCTCGCTTAAAGCCATGGCGCTGAAGCACTTTAACCCGGTCACCCCGAGCTCGCGCGGCACGATCCTCATCGATCGTTCCGAGCTGCACAAGGGCAAGCCGGTCAAGCAGCTGACGGAGGGCAAGAGCCACTCCGGCGGCCGCAACAATCATGGTCGGATCACCGTCCGGTTCCGTGGGGGTGGGCACAAGCAGTCCTACCGCATCGTCGACTTCAAGCGGCGCAAGTTCAATGTGCCCGCGACGGTCGAGCGGCTGGAATACGACCCGAACCGCACGGCCTTCCTGGCGTTGCTGAAGTACGAGGATGGGGAGCTTTCCTACATCATCGCGCCGCAGCGCCTGAAGGTGGGCGACACGGTCGTTGCTGGTGAGAAGGTCGACATCAAGCCGGGCAACGCGATGCCGCTCGGTGCGATCCCGGTCGGCACCATCATCTACAACATCGAGATGAAGCCCGGTGCGGGTGGCAAGATCGCGCGTTCGGCTGGCACCTATGCCCAGCTGGTCGGCAAGGATGCCGGCTACGCGCAGATCAAGCTGATGTCCGGTGAGCTGCGCCTGGTGCGCGGTGAGTGCATCGCCGCCATCGGCGCGGTGTCCAACCCGGACAACCAGAACCAGCAGGTCGGCAAGGCCGGTCGCAGCCGCTGGCTCGGCCGCAAGCCGCATCAGCGCGGTGTTGTCATGAACCCGGTCGACCACCCGCATGGTGGTGGTGAAGGCCGGACCTCGGGTGGCCGCCACCCGGTGACGCCGTGGGGCAAGCCGACCAAGGGCTACAAGACCCGCACCAACAAGCGCACGGACAATCTGATTGTCCGCCGCCGCAACGTAACGAAGGGCTGACCGCGATGTCGCGCAGCGTCTGGAAGGGGCCGTTCGTCGACGGCTACCTGCTGAACAAGGCGGAAGCGGCCCGTGCCTCCACCCGCAACGAGATCATCAAGATCTGGTCGCGCCGGAGCACGATCCTGCCGCAGTTCGTCGGTCTGACCTTCGGTGTCTACAACGGCAAGAAGTTCATCCCGGTCCAGGTCTCGGAGAACATGGTGGGGCACAAGTTCGGCGAGTTCTCGCCGACCCGTACCTTCACCGGCCATTCTTCGGACAAGAAGGCGAAGAGGGGCTAAGGCATCATGAGCAAGCCGAAGCATCCCCGCACTCTGACCGAGACCCAGGCTCAGGCCGTCACGCGGAACATCCGCGTGTCGCCCACCAAGCTGAACCTGGTCGCCGGTCTGATCCGCGGCAAGAAGGCGCAGGACGCGGTTGCGATCCTGACCTTCTCGAAGCGCCGGATCTCCGACACGGTGAAGAAGACGCTGGAAAGCGCCATCGCCAATGGCGAGAACAACCACTCGCTGGACGTCGACCGCCTGGTCGTGTCCCGCGTGGAGGTGGGCCGCGCCATCGTGATGAAGCGCTTCCAGGCGCGTGGTCGCGGCAAGGCCGCCCGCGTCGAGAAGTGGTTCAGCCATCTCTCGATCACGGTGGCCGAGGCGCAGGCTGACGCCGCGCCCGCAGAGCAGGAGGCCGCGTAACATGGGCCATAAAGTCAACCCGATCGGGCTGCGGCTCGGCATCAACCGGACCTGGGATTCCCGCTGGTTCGCCGATGCCGACTATTCCCGCCTGCTGCACGACGACATCAAGCTGCGGAACACGCTGAAGACCCGCCTGAAGGGCGCCGGCGTTTCCAAGGTGATCATCGAGCGTCCGGCGAAGAAGCCCCGCGTGACGATCCATGCCGCCCGTCCGGGCGTCGTGATCGGCAAGAAGGGCGCCGACATCGAGGTGCTGCGCAAGGACCTGGCCAAGCTGGCCGGGGCCGAGGTGGCGCTGAACATCGTCGAGATCCGCAAGCCGGAGATCGAGGCGCAGCTGGTGGCCGAGAGCATCGCGCAGCAGCTGGAGCGCCGCGTGGCCTTCCGCCGCGCGATGAAGCGCGCCGTGCAGTCCGCGATGCGCCTGGGCGCCGGCGGCATCCGCATCAATTGCGGTGGCCGACTGGGCGGGGCCGAGATCGCGCGCATGGAGTGGTACCGCGAGGGCCGCGTGCCCCTGCACACGCTCCGCGCCGATATCGACTTCGGCACGGCCACGGCGAAGACCACCTATGGCACCTGCGGTGTCAAGGTCTGGATCTTCAAGGGTGAGATCATGGCCCATGACCCGATGGCGCAGGACAAGCGCGCCGCCGAGCAGGCGCCTCAGCGCTAAGGGATTGGCACCATGTTGAGTCCGAAGCGTACGAAGTTCCGCAAGGCGCACAAGGGCCGCATCAAGGGTCTCGCGAAGGGTGGCTTCAGCCTCACCTTCGGGGCCTACGGCCTGAAGGCGCTGGAGCCTGAGCGTGTCACCGCGCGTCAGATCGAGGCGGCCCGCCGCGCGATCACGCGTGCGATGAAGCGCGCCGGCCGCGTGTGGATCCGCATCTTCCCCGACGTTCCCGTCTCCACGAAGCCGGCGGAAGTCCGCATGGGTTCTGGTAAGGGTGCGCCGGAATACTGGGTGGCCCGCGTGAAGCCCGGCCGCATCATGTTCGAGATCGACGGCGTTCCGCTGGAGACCGCTCGCGAGGCCCTGAGCCTCGGCGCGGCCAAGCTGCCGATCAAGACCAAGCTGGTCACCCGCCTGGGTGCGGCGGAGCTTTAAGGCAATGACGAAGATCGTGGATGTCCGGGGCAAGACCCCGGACGAGCTCAAGGCGATGTTGCTGGACCTGCGGAAGGAACAGTTCAACCTCCGCTTCCAGCGCGCAACAGGTCAGCTTGAAGCGGTTTCCCGCATCAAGGTGGTGCGTCGCGACATCGCCCGTGTTAAGACGGTGCTGGCCGAGCAGTCTCGCTCGGCAGCCAAAGCCTGACGAGGAGACCCCGGCAATGCCGAAGCGCGTCCTCACCGGGCGGGTGACGAGCGATAAGCAGGACAAGACCATTACGGTTCTTGTCGAGCGTCGCGTCATGCATCCGCTCTACAAGAAGTTCATCCGGCGTTCCAAGAAGTACGCCGCGCATGACGACGCGAACCTGTGCAAGGAAGGCGACCTCGTGACCATCGAGGAATGCCGTCCGATCAGCAAGCGCAAGACCTGGCTGCTGGTCCAGCGCAACGGCGAAGCCGTGGCCCCGCCGGCCGGCTTCGACGCCGCTGCCGAGCCGGCTGCGGTCTGAGGTAGCGATCGATGATTATCGTCGAATCCAACCTGGAGGTCGCCGACAACTCCGGCGCCCGCCGGGTTCAGTGCATCAAGGTGCTGGGCGGCTCCAAGCGCCGTACCGCGTCGGTGGGCGACATCATTGTCGTCTCCGTCAAGGAAGCGATTCCGCGCGGTAAGGTGAAGAAGGGCGACGTGCAGCGCGCGGTGATCGTGCGCACGGCCTATCCGGTGCGCCGTGGCGATGGCACGGCCATCCGCTTCGACCGCAACGCCGCCGTTCTGATCAACAAGCAGAACGAGCCGATCGGCACCCGTATCTTTGGCCCGGTGGTCCGTGAACTGCGCGCGCGCAAGTTCATGAAGATCATCTCGCTGGCGCCGGAGGTCCTGTAACCATGGCCGCCAAGATCAAGAAGGGTGACCAGGTCCAGGTCCTGACGGGCAAGGACAAGGGCAAGCGCGGCGAAGTGCTGCGCGTGCTGCCCGAGGATAACCGCGCGGTGGTCCAGGGCATCAACATCGTGAAGCGCCACACCAAGCCCCGCGGTGCGGGTCAGGAAGGCGGGATCGTGGAGAAGGAGGCGACCATCGACCTCTCGAACCTCGCCCTGCTCGACCCGAAGTCCGGCAAGCCGACCCGCGTCGGCTTCAAGGTGCTTGAGGACGGCAAGAAGGTCCGGGTGGCGCGTCCCTCCGGCGAGGTGATCGACGCATGAGCGAGGCGAAGGAGCTCCCGCGCCTGCAGACGCACTACGCCGAAGTGGTGCGTAAGAAGCTGATGGAAGAATTCGGCTACGGCAATCCGATGGAAGTGCCGAAGCTGGAGAAGATCGTCATCAACATGGGCGTCGGCGAAGCCGCCGGCGACCAGAAGAAGCTTGATGTTGCGGTCGCCGAGCTGACGCTCATTGCCGGCCAGAAGCCGGTGAAGACGAAGGCGAAGAAGGCCATTGCGGGTTTCAAGATCCGTGAAGGCCAGGCCATTGGCACCAAGGTCACGCTGCGCCGTGCCCGCATGTACGAGTTTCTCGATCGTCTGGTGACGATCGCGCTGCCGCGCATGCGCGACTTCCGTGGCCTGCCGGCCACGAAGGGCTTCGACGGCCGGGGCAATTTTGCCCTGGGTCTGAAGGAGCAGATCCTGTTCCCCGAAATCAGCTATGATAAGGTGGACGCGATCCGTGGCATGGACATCGTGTTCGTCACGACGGCGAAGACGGACAAGGAATGCAAGGCCTTGATGAAGGCCTTCGACTTCCCCTTCGTCAACTGAGTTTGGAAAACCGCACCGGCTGGCAGTATGGCCAGACCGGGCAGGTTCCGGAGGATTAGAACCGCATGGCCAAGACATCGGCTGTCGAGAAGAACAAGCGCCGCGAGCGCCTCTCGAAGCTGCACGCTGGCAAGCGCGCCGCCCTGAAGTCCGTGGTGATGAACCGCGAGCTTCCGGTGGAAGAGCGCTTCGAGGCGACGCTGAAGCTTGCCGAGCTGCCGCGCAACGGTGCGAAGAACCGTGTGCGCCTGCGCTGCGAGCTGACGGGCCGCCCCCGCGCCAATTATCGTAAGTTCAAGCTGAGCCGTAACATGCTCCGCGAGCTGGCCTCGAATGGCCAGATCCCGGGTCTTGTTAAGGCCAGTTGGTAAGGCAGGGGGCACACCATGTCTCTGTCCGATCCGCTCGGCGATATGCTGACGCGCATCCGCAACGGTCAGCGTGCGCGGCAGTCCCGCATCACGTCTCCCGCCAGCCGGCTGCGCTCCGACGTTCTCGAGGTCCTGAAGCGCGAGGGTTATATCCGCGCCTGGCGTGCCGAGCAGGTGCGCCCGGGCGTGTCCGTGCTGGACATCGAGCTCAAGTATTCGGAAGGCGAGCCCGCCATCAAGGAGATCACCCGCGTCTCCAAGCCTGGCCGGCGCGTCTACACGAAGATCAAGGAGCTGCAGAAGTTCTACAACGGACTCGGCATCTCCATCCTGTCCACGCCTTCCGGCGTGATGAGCGACAATGAGGCCCGCGCTGCCAATGTTGGCGGCGAAGTCCTCTGCCGCGTGTTCTGAGGGAGGGGTCGTAATGTCGCGCGTCGGCAAGTATCCCGTCTCCGTTCCCGCTGGTGTCACCGTCTCGCTGAACGATGGCGTCGTGACGGCCAAGGGCAAGCTCGGCGAGCTGTCCCTGCCGATCGTCACCGACGTTGTCGAGGTCGAGGTGGCCGGCAACGAGGTGAAGGTCTCCCCCAAGGGGTCCGATCGCCGCGCCCGCACCATGTGGGGTACCACCCGTAGCCTGATCAACGGCATGTGCATCGGCGTTTCCACCGGCTTCTCCAAGTCGATGGAAATCACCGGCACCGGCTACCGCGCCGCGATGCAGGGCAACGAGCTCGTGCTGAACCTCGGTTACAGCCACGAGATCCGTTACCCCGTTCCGGCCGGGATCAAGATCACCGTCGAGCGTCCCACGGCCGTCAAGGTCGAGGGTGCGGACAAGCAGCGCGTCGGCCAGGTGGCCGCCGAGATCCGCGGCTTCCGTGGTCCTGAGCCCTACAAGGGCAAGGGTATCCGCTACGACAACGAGACGATCCTCCGGAAGGAGGGGAAGAAGAAGTAAATGGCGAACAAGATCGCTCTGCAGGCCCGCCGTCGCGCGCGTCTGCGCTTCCAGCTTCGTCTCAAGAGCGGCGGCCGGCCCCGTCTGTCGGTCTTCCGCTCGGGTCGCCACATTTACGCCCAGGTCATCGACGACAAGCAGGGCCGCACGCTGGCCGCTGCCTCGTCGCTGGAGAAGGCGCAGCGCGACGCTCTGCGCACCGGCGCGGACAAGGACGCCGCGACGGCCATCGGCAAGCTGCTGGCCGAGCGCGCCATCGCTGCCGGTGTGACCGAGGTCGTGTTCGATCGTGGCCCCTATCTGTATCACGGCCGGGTGAAAGCCCTGGCGGACGGCGCCCGTGAGGGCGGGCTGTCGTTCTAAGGAGCACTGAATATGGCACGTGAACCGAGGAGCGGTGGTGGCGACGGTGAGAACCGTCGCGGCCGTGGCCGTGGTCCGGATCGCAACGTCGAGCGTGAGCCCGGCGACGAGCTGAAGGACAAGCTGGTCACCATCAACCGCGTCGCCAAGGTGGTGAAGGGTGGCCGTCGCTTCTCCTTCGCAGCCCTGGTTGTTGTGGGCGATGAGAAGGGCCGGGTTGGCTGGGGCGCCGGTAAGGCACGCGAAGTGCCGGAGGCGATCCGCAAGGCCACCGAGCGCGCGAAGAAGACCATGATCCGCGTCCCGATGCGCGAGGGTCGTACCCTGCATCATGACGTGGTCGGTGACTTCGGCGCGGGCAAGGTGATCCTGCGCGCTGCGCCGGCCGGTACCGGCATCATCGCCGGTGGCCCGATGCGTGCGGTGTTCGAGACCCTGGGCATGGGCGACGTTGTCGCGAAGTGCACGGGTTCCACGAACCCGCACAACATGGTCAAGGCGACTTTCTCCGCCCTGGCGCGCTGCACCAGCCCCCGGGCTGTGGCCTCGCGTCGTGGCAAGAAGGTTTCCGACCTGCTGGGCGCCCGCAAGGACGAAGCCGGCACGGAGGCTGCGGCCAATGGCTGAGAAGAAGACCGTTCGGGTGACGCAGGTCGCGTCGCCCATCGGCCGCAAGCCCGGTCAGCGTGAGACGCTGATCGGTCTCGGCCTCAACAAGATCCGCCGTACGCGTGAGCTGGAGGATACTCCGGCCGTGCGCGGCATGATCCGCAAGGTCGCGCACCTGATCCAGGTGGGCGAGACCACGGAGAAGTAAGATGAAGCTGAACGAACTGCGCGACAACGAAGGCGCGCGCAACAAGTTCAAGCGCGTCGGTCGCGGCATCGGTTCCGGTAAGGGTAAGACCTCCGGCCGTGGCGTGAAGGGCCAGAAGGCCCGTACCGGCGTTTCGCTGAACGGCTTCGAGGGTGGTCAGCTCCCGATCTACCGTCGTATGCCGAAGCGCGGCTTCGTCAATCCGTTCCGCAAGGAATACGCGCCGATCAACCTCGGCACGCTGGAGCAGGCGCTGGAATCCGGCCGCTTGACCGGGACGGAGATCACCGAGGACGCGCTGAAGGCCGCCGGCCTGGTGCGGACCGGTGGCAAGGTCGTCGGCGTGCGCCTGCTGGCGCGCGGCGAGATCAAGCGCGCCATCACCGTGACGGTCTCTGGCGCCTCCGCCGCGGCCATCGCTGCGGTGCAGGCTGCCGGCGGCAGCGTCACTGTGACGGCCCCGGCCGCCGCGGAAGAAGCGCCCCAGGCGTAATGCCTTGCGCCCCCGGCTTCGGGGGCGCTAGGTGCTACATCGAAGGGCTGGCAACGGCGCCGTGGGGCATGCTCCCGGCGCCGCAGTCATGTTGAAGGGTCAGAACTCATGGCGTCCGCCGCCGAGCAGCTCGCAGCCAACCTCAATCTCGGCGTGCTCTCCAAAGCCACCGAGCTGAAGAAGCGCATCTGGTTCACCCTGGCCGCGCTCATTGTCTACCGCATTGGTACCTATGTGCCCGTGCCGGGCGTGGATGCGACCGTGATGGCCGATATCCTGCGCCAGCATGGCAGCGGCATCCTGGGCATGTTCGACATGTTCACGGGCGGCGCGCTGGGGCGCATGACGGTCTTCGCGCTCAACATCATGCCCTACATCTCGGCCAGCATCATCGTGCAGCTGCTCAGCAGCGCCGTGCCGACGCTGGAGGCCCTCAAGAAGGAGGGCGAGTCCGGGCGCAAGAAGCTCAACCAGTATACCCGCTACCTGACGGTGGTGATCGCCATCTTCCAGGCCTGGGGGCTTGCCATCGGGCTGGAAAGCATGCGGGGCACGCTGGGGCAGAGCGCCGTCTTCGAGACCGGCATGTTCTTCCGCGTCTCCTGCGTCGTTACCCTGGTGGGCGGCACGCTCTTCCTGATGTGGCTGGGCGAGCAGATCACGGCGCGCGGCGTCGGCAACGGCATCAGCCTGATCATCTTCGCCGGCATCGTGGCGAACCTGCCCTCGGCGGCCATCGCCACGCTGGAACTGGGCCGCACCGGTGCGCTCTCCACGCTGTTCATCATCGCCTTCCTGCTGATCGCGCTGGCCGTCATCGCCTTCGTGGTCTTCATGGAGCGCGCGCAGCGCCGCATCCCGGTGCAGTACCCGAAGCGCCAGGTCGGCAACCGCATGTTCGGCGGCGAGAACACCCACCTGCCGCTGAAGCTGAACACCGCCGGCGTCATCCCGCCGATCTTCGCTTCCTCGCTGCTGCTGCTGCCGGCGACCTTCGCGGGTTTCGCGGGCAACCAGCAGACCGATAGCTGGGTCACCACCATTGCCAGTGCCCTGGCGCATGGCCGGCCGGCTTATATGGCGCTCTATGTGGCGCTGATCATCTTCTTCGCCTTCTTCTATACGGCCGTGGTCTTCAACCCGACCGAGACGGCGGACCAGCTGAAGAAGAATGGCGGCTTCATTCCCGGCATCCGCCCGGGCCAGGCCACGGCCGATTACCTGGACCGCGTGCTCACCCGGCTGACCGGCGTCGGCGCCATCTACCTCTGCATCGTCTGCCTTCTGCCGGAGATCCTGATCAGCCAGTATGGCGTGCCCTTCTACTTCGGCGGCACCTCCCTGCTGATCATCGTCTCCGTCACGATGGACACGGTGGCGCAGATTCAGTCTCATCTCTTCGCGCACCAGTACGAGGGCCTGATTCGCAAGTCCCGGCTCGGTGGTCGCGGTGCTCCCCGCGTGCGCTGAGCGCGCGGGTTCCTGCTAGGGAAACGCTTCGATGAACCTGATCCTGCTCGGTCCGCCGGGGGCCGGCAAAGGCACGCAAGCCAAGCGCCTGGAAGAGCGTTATGGGATCGCGCAGATCTCGACGGGCGACATGCTGCGGGCCGAGGTCAAGAGCGGCAGCGAGATTGGCCTGCAGGCCAAGGGCATCATGGAGCGCGGCGAGCTGATGCCGGACGCCATCATCACCGCCATGCTGGCGCTGCGGGTGGAGAAGCCGGACTGCGCCAAGGGCTTCATTCTCGACGGCTTTCCCCGCACCACGCCGCAGGCCGAGGCGCTGGATGTGATGCTGCGGGAGAAGGGGCTTCAGCTCGACCACGTGATCGAGCTGAAGGTGGATGACGGCGCGCTGGTTGAGCGCATCGCCGGCCGCTTCACCTGCGCCAAGTGTGGCGAGGGCTATCACGACAGCTTCAAGCCGACTCGCATTGCCGGCGTTTGCGATGTCTGCGGCGGCACCGACTTCACCCGCCGCGCCGACGACAAGGCCGAGACGGTGGCCGCGCGGCTGGAGGCTTATCACCGCCAGACGGCGCCGCTGCTGCCTTACTACCAGGCACAGGGCAAGCTGAAGCAGGTCGACGGCATGGCCGCGATGCACGAGGTCTCGGCGCAGATCGCGGCAATCCTGGGCGAGCCGGGCTAGAGTTTCATGCCCCCTTGACTCTTTTGTGTCAGGGGGGCTAAACCGCCGCCTCTTGCGGGCGGGGTCTTCCCCGGCCGCGAGGCTGTTTGCGTTTCGTGCTGGATCAGTTGTCCTGGGCGGGGCGCAGACGATCACCTTGGTCGGCACCATACGGGTGTCTGGCAGGACGAACGGGAGCCCACAGGGGCTCCGGGAGCAGGTACGTGGCGCGCATTGCAGGCGTGAACATCCCCACCAACAAACGCGTTCTCATTTCCCTTCGCTACATCTACGGCATCGGTCCGGCGAATGCGAAGGTGATCTGCGAGCAGCTCGGCATCCCCGAGGATCGGCGCGTCAACCAGCTGACGGACGAAGAGATCGTCAAGCTGCGTGAAGTGATCGACCGCGATTACCGGGTCGAAGGCGACCTGCGTCGCGAGAACGCGATGAACATCAAGCGCCTGATGGACATGGCCTGCTATCGCGGCCTGCGTCACCGCAAGGGCCTGCCGGTCCGCGGCCAGCGCACCCACACGAACGCCCGCACCCGCAAGGGCAAGGCCGTGGCGATCGCCGGCAAGAAGAAGGTGACGAAGTAACATGGCCCGTCAGCCCAGCGGTCGCCCCCGCAAGAAGGAACGCAAGAATATTGCGTCCGGCGTGGCCCACGTCCTCGCCTCCTTCAACAACACCATCGTCACCATCACGGACAGCCAGGGCAACGCCATCGCGTGGTCCTCGGCCGGCAGCCAGGGTTTCAAGGGCAGCCGCAAGTCCACCCCGTACGCCGCCCAGGTGGCCGCCGAGGACGCGGGCCGCAAGGCGCGCGAGCACGGCATGGAGACGCTGGAGATCATGGTGTCCGGTCCCGGTTCGGGGCGTGAGTCGGCTCTGCGCGCGCTGCAGACCGTCGGCTTCTACGTCACCGCCATCCGCGACGTGACGCCGATCCCGCACAACGGCTGCCGCCCGCGCAAGCGTCGGCGCGTCTGAAGGCACACGGCTGCAGGAGGCAACCACATTGCTCGAGCGCAACTGGCGTTCCCTGATCCGCCCCGAGAAGCTCGACGTCGAGCTGGGCGCGGAGCCGTCCCGCACCGCGACCGTGGTGGCGGAGCCGCTGGAGCGCGGCTTCGGCATGACGCTCGGCAATGCGCTGCGGCGGATCCTTCTGTCGTCGCTGCAGGGTGCCGCCGTCACGGCCATCCGCATCGACGGCGCGCTGCATGAATTCTCCAGCCTGCAGGGTGTGCGGGAAGATGTCACCGACATCGTTCTGAACATCAAGCGCCTGGCGATCCGCATGCAGAGCGAGGGGCCGAAGCGCCTCCAGCTCACCGCGACCGGCCCTGGCGAAGTCACCGCCGGCCAGATCCAGACCACTGGCGACATCGAGATCGCCAACCCGGATATGGTCATCTGCACGCTCGACGACGGCGCCAAGCTGTCGATGGAGCTGACGGTGGATGTCGGCAAGGGTTATGTCCCGGCCAGCGAGAACCGCCCGGAAGACGCCCCCATCGGGCTGATCCCGGTCGATGCCATCTATTCCCCTGTCCGCCGCGTGGCGTATCAGGTGCAGCCGACCCGCGTGGGCCAGCGCACCGACTACGACAAGCTGGTGATGACGGTGGAGACGGACGGCACGGTGGCTCCGGACGATGCCATCGCGCTCGCCGCGCGCATTCTGCAGGACCAGCTCCAGCTGTTCATCAACTTCGATGAGCCGCGCGAGCGCAAGGTGGAAGAGGTGCAGGACGACCTGCCCTTCAACCGCAACCTGCTGCGCAAGGTGGACGAGCTGGAGCTGTCGGTTCGCAGTGCCAACTGCCTGAAGAACGACAACATCGTCTATATCGGCGACCTCGTTCAGAAGACCGAGCAGGAAATGCTCCGCACGCCGAACTTCGGCCGCAAGTCGCTGAACGAAATCAAGGAAGTCCTCGCTTCCATGGGCCTCTCCCTCGGCATGACCGTGTCGGGCTGGCCCCCGGAGAATATCGAGGATCTCGCGAAGAAGATCGAAGAGCCGTTCTGATTTTCGGCCACCTGAAGGAATAGACCCATGCGTCACGGGGTTGCCGGCCGGAAGCTCGGCGTCACCTCTACCCACCGTATTGCGATGCTGCGCAATATGGCGACCAGCCTGATCAAGCACGAGCAGATCACCACGACTCTGCCGAAGGCGAAGGAGCTGCGCCCCTACGTGGAGCGCATCATCACCCTCGGCAAGCGCGGCGACCTGCATGCCCGCCGTCAGGCTTTTGCCCAGATCCGCGATGAGAAGGTGGTGGCCAAGCTCTTCACCACCATCGCGGAGCGCTACAAGGGCCGTCAGGGCGGTTACACCCGCGTCCTGAAGGCCGGCGTGCGCTACGGCGACGCCGCCGACATGGCGGTGATCGAGCTGGTGGAGCGCGATGTCGCGGCCAAGGGCCTGGACAGCGGCCCGAAGGCCGAGGTTGAGGCCGAGGGCCAGCAGGACGCGGCGTAAGCCACGGACTGCGGATGCGGCCAGCCCGCGTCCAAGCACCGGATTAAGGGAAAGGGGCAGGTGGGCAACCACCGGCCCCTTTTTCTTTGCACCGCACCATCTCTTCACCGGCAGCCCGCTTGCGGGACGGCGGCGGCCGGGTAAGACTTTGCAACATGCCTCGCCTCGCAGCGCTTCCGGACCATCGGCCATGACCGCCGCCCTGATGGGCGCGGCCGCGCAGGGCATGGAGACGCCGGATCTGCCAGCGGATCTCCGGGGCCGCATCGCCTTCCTGGCGGCACCGACGGAGGTGGCCTGCGCGGCGCGGGAGCGGCTGGTGGCCCTTTACGGTGACCCGGAACCGGAGCAGGCGGCCGTATTGGTGGCCTTGGGTGGCGACGGCTTCATGCTGGAAACCCAGCACCGCTTCCTTGGCCGCAACCTGCCGACTTATGGCATGAACTGCGGCAGCGTCGGCTTCCTGATGAATGCCTATCATGAGGACAACCTGCCGCAGCGCCTCCAGTCGGCGCAGGCGGCGACGCTCTATCCTCTGCGCATGACCACGGTGGCCGGGGACGGCACGCGGCAGGAGGCGCTGGCGATCAATGACGTCAACCTGCTGCGCGAGACACGCCAGGCCGCCAAGATCCGCATCCTGGTGGATGGCAAGGAACGGCTGCCGGAGCTGATCTGCGACGGCATCCTGGTCTCCACCCCGGCTGGCAGCACGGCCTACAATCTCTCGGCGCATGGGCCCATCGTGCCGCTGGGCGCCAATCTGCTGCCGATGACGCCGATCTCTGCCTTCCGCCCCCGCCGCTGGCGCGGCGCCTTGCTGCCCAGCGAGGCCGTGGTGGTGTTTGAGATCCTGGAGCCGGCCAAGCGCCCCGTGGCCGCTGTCGCGGATTATGTCGAGGTGCGTGACATCCGCTCGGTAGAGGTCCGCGAGGACCGCAACAGCCGCCTGACCCTGTTGTTTGACCCCGACCATGGCCTGTCCGAGCGCATCATCGCGGAACAGTTCACAGTCTGATCTGGAGGAATCTCATGAAGCTCCATTGGTGTCCCAGGACACGATCCCTGCGCGCCTTGTGGATGCTGGAGGAAGCGGGCGCGGCTTATGAGCGCGTGCTGGTGGACATCCATGCCGGTGGTCAGCAGGACCCGGCCTTCCTGGCCCTGAACCCCATGGCGAAGGTGCCGGTGCTGGAACAGGGCGCCATCGTCATCGCCGATTCCACCGCCATTTGCGCCTGGCTGGCCGACCGCATGCCTGAGGCCGGGCTGGCGCCGCCGCTGAACCACACCGACCGCGGCCGCTACCTGCAATGGCTGATCTTCCCCTCCGCCTATATGGAGCCGGCCATGGTGGAGCGGCACGGCGGCTGGAAGGGCAATCCTCAGGCTTATGGCTGGGGCGACTTCGACCGGGTGATGTCCACGCTGGATGCGGGGCTGGCGCAGGGCCCCTGGCTGCTGGGGCAGCAGTTCTCGGCCGCCGATGTGGTGCTGGGCTCGGCGCTGCGCTGGGGACTGATGTTCGACCTGATCCCCAGCACGCCGCTGCGGGCCGATTATGTCCGGCGCTGCGAGGCGCGGCCGGCGCTGCAGCGGGCGCTGGCTATCGATGCCGGGCCGGAGGAGGCGCTGGCCGGTGCCGGCGCCGGCCCCAAGCCGCCGCAGGACTGAGGCAAGAAAAAACCCCGCCGCGCGGTGGCGCGGCGGGGTTCCTGTAGGGCCTGCGGCCTCTGGCGATCAGCCGGGCAGGTCGTTCAGGTGGCAGGCGCTCCGGTGGCCTGGGGCGATGCTCTTCAGCGCCGGGCGCTCCACCTTGCAGCGGTCGAAGGCATGCGGGCAGCGCGGGTGGAAGTGGCAGCCCGAGGGCGGGTTGAGCGGCGAGGGGATCTCGCCCTTCACACCAGCAAAGCTCTTCTTACGTGCCTCGATCCGCGGCACCTCGGCCAGCAGGGCCTGGGTGTAGGGATGGTTCGGGCGGGCGAAGACTTCCTCGGAAGGCGCTTCCTCGACCACACGACCCAGATACATGATCACCACGCGGTCGGAGAGATGCTCCACCACGCCCAGATCATGGCTGATGAACAGGTAGGTCAGGTTCAGGTCGCGCCGCAGGTCCATGAACAGGTTCAGGATCTGCGCCTGGATGGACACGTCCAGCGCCGCCACCGACTCGTCGCAGACAATGAATTCCGGCTGCACCGCCAACGCGCGGGCGATGCCGATGCGCTGGCGCTGGCCGCCCGAGAACTGGTGCGGGTAGCGGCGCTTCAGGGTCGGGTCCATGCCCGCGCGGCGCATCTGCTCGTCCACATAGCGCTCGTATTCGGCCCGCTTGGTCAGGCCATGCACCAGCGGCGCCTCGCCGATGATATCCGCGACCCGCATGCGCGGGTTGAGCGAGGACATCGGGTCCTGGAAGATCATCTGCGTCTGCAGCTTGGCGCGGCGCGCCTCCGCGCCGCTGAGTTTGGAGAGCTCCTGGCCATGCCAGCGGATGGTGCCGTCGCTGGCCGGCATGATGCCGGCCACCATGCGGCCCAGGGTAGACTTGCCGCAGCCGGATTCGCCGACCAGCCCGACCACCTCGCCCTTGTGGACGGTGAGGTCGACATTGTCGACCGCGTGCACCGTCTCCTCCTTCATCGGCGCGCCCAGCTTCTTCAGCAGCTTGCCGGTGAAGTCCAGCTTCTTGGAGAAGCGCTTGGAGACGCCCTTCAGCTCAATGATGGGGGTGCTGCTGCTCATGCGGCTTCTCCCTGGGCAGGCTCGGGAAACATCGGGTGGAAGCAGCGCACGTCACGGCCAGGGGCCACCTCGCCGAAGGGCGGGTCTTGGTGGCAGACCTCGGTGGCGCGGGGGCAGCGGGTGCGGAAGGCGCAGCCGGGCGGCAGGCGCAGGATATTCGGCGTCATGCCCGGGATCTGCCGCAGCGGCTCGCCGCGCTTGTTGCGGCTGGGCACGGAGCCGATCAGGCCCGCCGTATAGGGGTGCAGCGGCATGTCCAGAACCGGCGCCACCTCGCCCTTCTCGACAATGCGGCCGGCATACATGACCGCGATGTCGTCGGCGAGGCCGGCGACCACGGAAAGGTCATGGGTGATCCAGATCATCGCCGTGCCGGTCTCGGCGCAGAGCTTCTGCACCTCGGCCAGGATCTGCGCCTGGATGGTCACGTCGAGCGCCGTGGTGGGCTCGTCCGCCACGATCAGCTCGGGGCGGTGCAGCAGCGCGATGGCGATGGCCACGCGCTGGCGCATGCCGCCCGAGAACTGGTGCGGATAGGCCTTCAGCCGCTCGTCGGGAGAGGGGATGCCGACCATGCCCAGTGTGTCGCGGGCACGCTGGCGGGCTTCCTCCTTGGAGACCTTGGCATGCGCCTGAACCGTCTCGATCATCTGCGTGTCGATGCGCAGGACCGGGTTCAGCGTCATCATCGGGTCCTGGAAGATCATGGCGATGCGGTTGCCGCGCAGCTTCCGCATCTCCTCTTCCGAGAGCTTGGCGAGGTCCTGACCATGGAACAGGATCGAGCCGCCGGTGATGCGGCCGGGCTCATCCACCAGGCCGAGGATGGAGAAGCCGGTGACGGTCTTGCCGGAGCCGGACTCGCCCACCAGCCCCAGCACCTTGCCGCGGCGGACGGTGAAGGAAACATCGTCCACCGCCTTCACCACCCCGGCGCGGGTGAAGAAGTGCGTCTTCAGGTTGCGGACCTCCAGCGTGGGGGCAGCCACGCCGGGCGTCGTCGAATGGGACATGCGTGTTCTTACTTCTTCAGCCGCGGGTTCAGCACGTCGCGCAGGTGGTCGCCCACCAGGTTGATCGAGACGATGGTCACCAGCAGCGCGATGCCGGGATAGAAGCTGATCCAGTACTTGCCGGAGAGCATGTACTCGTAGCCGTTGGAGATCAGCAGGCCCAGCGAGGGTTCGGTGATGGGCACGCCCAGGCCGAGGAAGGAGAGGGTGGCCTCCAGCGCGATGGCGCGGGCCACCTGCATGGTGCCCACCACGATCAGCGGCGGCAGGCAGTTGGGCAGCAGGTGGCGGAAGATGACGCGCCAGGTCGGCAGCGCCAGGCACTGCGCGGCCTCGATATACTCGCGGCGGCGTTCCACCAGCGCGGTGCCGCGAACCGTGCGGGCATAATAGGCCCATTCCACGATCACCAGCGCCAGCACCACGTTCATGATGCCCTTGCCCAGGAAGGCCAGGATCATCAGCGCCGCCAGGATGGACGGGAAGGAGAGCTGCAGGTCGACAAGGCGCATGATGACCGTGTCGGTCTTGCCGCCCGCATAGGCCGCCAGCAGGCCGAGCGAGGCGCCGACGAGGCAGGCCACGATGGCCGAGCCTGCACCCACCGCCAGCGAGATGCGCAGGCCGTACATGATGCCGGAGAGCATGTCGCGCCCCTGGTCATCCGTGCCCAGCCAGTAGGTGAAGGTGTCCATCCCGTTGCGGGTGCCCGGCTCCAGCCGGCCATCCATGATGTCCAGCTGGGCAAGGTCATAGGGATTCTGCGGCGCGATGAAGGGGGCCAGCAGGGCAACCACCACGGCCAGCACAAAGACCACCAGGCCGAAGACCGCCGTCTTGCTTTCAAAGAATTCCGAGACGAAGCGGCGGAAGGGCGTCTCGGCCTTGACCGGTGCGCCGGTCACGCTGGCGGTGGGCAGCCCGCCCTGGGGGAGGGAACTCGCGCTCATGTCACTTGTTCTCCAGCCGCACGCGCGGGTCGAGGGCCGAGTAGGAGAGATCGACCAGCAGATTGATGGTGATGAACATCAGCACGATGATCATCAGGTAGGCGACGATCACGGGCCGATCGAGCACGTTGATGCTGTCGATGATCAGCTTGCCCATGCCCGGCCAGGCGAAGACGCTTTCCGTCACCACCGAGAAGGCGATGGTGGAGCCCAGCTCCAGGCCCACCACGGTCACGACCGGGATCATGATGTTCTTGAAGACATGCACGAAGATGACGCGCTGGTTCGTCAGGCCCTTGGCGCGGGCGAACTTCACGAAGTCCATCAGCATGGTCTCGCGCACGCCGGCGCGGGTCAGGCGGATGACGAGGGAGATCTTGAACAGCGCCAGGTTCAGCGCGGGCATGGCGAGGTGCGCCAGGCCGTCCCGCGTCAGGAAGGACCAGCGCAGGCCCAGCACTTCCACGGTCTCGCCACGGCCGGTGGAGGGCAGCCAGCCCAGCTGCACCGCGAAGACCATGATCATCATCAGGCCCACCCAGAAGGTCGGCAGGGAGAAGCCGAGGATGGAGCCGGTCATGATGGTCTTGGCGATCGGCGACTTCGGCTTCAGGCCGGCATAGAGGCCGAGCGGGATGCCGATGATCAGCGCCATGATGGTGGCGCCCAGCGCCAGCTCCAGCGTCGCCGGCATGCGCTGCAGGATGAGCTGCAGGGCGGGCTCGTTGAAGACGAAGGAGCGGCCGAGGTCGCCGCGCAGCGCATTGCCCAGGAAGGACAGGTACTGCATCCACAGCGGCAGATCGAGGCCGAGGGCCTTGATGGCGCGCTCACGCTCCATCTGGTCGGCATCGGGGGAGATCAGGATCTCCACCGGGTCGCCGATAGCATAGACGCCGACGAAGACGATGACGGACATCGCCAGCATGACCAGGGCGGCCTGAAGCAGCCGCCGCGCGAGGTAAAGGCTCATGCTGTTACTTCGCCGCCGGCCGGACGTCCTGGGCGCGGGTCAGTTCATCCGCGCGGGCGTCGTGGACCAGGTTGGGCTTCATGGCCCAGACATTCTTCTGGATATGGATGGGCATGATTCCCACGTCTTCCATGGTGATGCGGGTGGCTTCCTGCAGCAGGGCCTCGCGCTTGGCGTCGTCGAGTTCGCTCAGCGCGGCTTCCAGCTTGGCGTCAGCCTCCGGGTTGCTGTAGCGGCCGCCATTGGAACCGCCCCAGCCCTTCTCCCGCGACGGCGTCGCGGTCAGGGAGCGGAGCGGCGAGGAGGCCTCGGCCGAGGAGGTGCCCCAGCCGGACAGGAAGGCGCCGAATTCCTGCCGGGTGCGGCGGGCCGCGAAGGTGGTCCAGGGCATGGCTTCCACATTGGCGGTCACGCCGATGCGGGACCACATCTGGCCCACCGCCTGGAGGATGCGGGCATCGTTCAGGTAGCGGTCATTGGGTCCGGCCAGGGTGATGCGGAAGCCATTGGGATAGCCGGCATCGGCCAGCAGCTTCTTGGCCGTGTTCACATCGGACCGCGCGGGCTCCAGGCCCGGCACGTAGCCGAAGGTGCCCGGCGGCAGGAACTGGGCGGAGGGCAGGGCGCTGCCTTCCATCACGCGCTGCACGATGGCGGGGCGGTCGATGGCGATGTTCAGCGCCTGGCGCACCCGCAGGTCCCGCAGCGGGTTGCGCGGCAGCGGCTTGCCCTCGTTGTCGAAAAGGTAGGGGCTCTCGCCGTCGCGGGACTGGTCGGTGCCCAGGAAGATGATGCGCAGCCCGTCCTTCTCGCTCAGCTTCACGCGGCTCTCGCGGCGCAGGCGGGCGATGTCGTTGGTCGGCACCTGGTCGATCATGTCCACATCACCGGCCAGGATCGCCGCCATGCGGGCGCCGTTGTTGGTGATGATGCGGTAGGAGACCTGCTTCCAGACCGGCTTGGGGCCCCAGTAATCCTCGTTGCGCTCCAGCTCCAGCCGGTCGCCGGAACGGAAGGAGACATAGCGGAAGGGGCCCGCGCCGATGGCGACCTTGCCGGAATTGAAATCCTCGGTCGCCGCGCCCTCATGCGTCTCCTTGTCGAGCATGGTGACCTGCGCCAGGTCGGTCGGCAGCAGGGGATAGGGGCCGTCGGTCTTCAGGCGGATGGTCAGCGGGTCGACGATCTCCACGCCCTTCACCGCGCGGGTGTAGATGGCATAGGAGGAGGGGCTGTTCGGAACCGTCGGCGGCCGGGCGATGGAGAAGGCCACGTCCTCGGCGGTGAAGGCATTGCCGTTGTGGAACTTCACACCGGGGCGGAGCTTGAACTCCCAGGTATCCGGCGCCACCGGCTTCCAGCTCTCGGCAAGGCCGGCCTCGAGGCGGCCATTGGCATCAAAGCTGGTCAGGGCCCCGAAGAGCATCTCCGCCACGGCGTAGTTAGGCGACAGCGCGTGGTATTGCGGGTCCAGTGATGTGACCTGGGCGCCGACCGCGATGGTGATGTTCTGGGCCTGCCCTGCCGCGGGCATGCCAACCGCCAACGCAGAAACGGCGGCCAGGAGGGCCACCCTGTTGCAGATCTTCATTCAATTCCCCCAGAGGCTGCCGCCTTCTTGCCTTGATACTGTAGCAGGCCACCGGAAGAATCACCAGTTTACTGCATAACTAATGCATTTTGATTGCAACCGTTCCGATACTGCTCGTTTTTTGGCAAGATTCTGAGCTAAGCGCCTCTGCAACAGGCTATTCTTCGGTGGCTTCGGCCACCGGCAGGATGGACGTTTCCTTGGCGGAGCCGATGGCCAGGATGGTTTCCGTGCGGATGACGCCGGGATGGCCCCGCACCGCATCGGCCACGAAACGCTCCACCGCCGCCAAATCCGGCAGGCGCAGCTTCAGCAGATAGGTCCAGCCGCCCGTGACACGGTGGCATTCCAGCACCGGCTCAGCCGCGCGCATGGCGGTGCGGAAGGCGGTTTCCTCGCGCCCTGCGTGCATCTCCACGAAAACAAAGGCCAGCATTGGGCAGCCGATCGCGGCGGGGTCCAGGTCGGCACGCCAGCCGCGGATGGTGCCACGCTCCTCCAGCCGCTTCACCCGCTCCGCCGTGGCGGAAACGGAGAGGCCAGCCACCTTGGCCAGTTCGGCCAGGCCCGCCGCCCCATCCTCCTGCAGGGCGACGAGGATGTTCCGGTCGATTTCATCCATGGCGGGAGATTATCCGGTGCGGCGCCGTCTGGAAATAAAAAGGGGCGGAAAGGTCTCCCTTTCCGCCCCCGCCCGGCAAGCGCCGCAGCTCAGATGTAGTGTTCGGCCAGCGGCGTGAAGCCGTTGAAGGCCTGGCTGGCATAGGTGGTGACATAGGCACCGGTCGCGAGCAGCTCCACCCGGTCGCCGCAATCGAGCGCCAGCGGCAGGCGGTAGTTGCTCTTCTCGTAGAGCGTGTCGGTGCTGTCGCAGGTGGGGCCCGCGATGGTCACCGGCCCTTCCTCGCCGCCGTCATGCGGGGTGCGGAAGGCATACTTGATGGCCTCGCCCTCGGTCTCGGCCAGACCGCCGAAGCGGCCGATGTCGAGGTAGACCCAGCGCACCGGGTCGTCCTTCTCCTTGCGGGAGACCAGCACGACCTCGGAGGAGAGCACGCCGGCATCGCCCACCATGAAGCGGCCCGGCTCGATCACCATCTCCGGCAGCGCATTGCCGAAGGCCTCGACCATCGCGCCCATGATCGCGTCGCCGATCTCGCCGATCTCCGGCACCTCGGTGCGGTAGCGCACGGGATAGCCGCCGCCGATGTTGATCATGCGCACGTTCACGCCGGCGGTCTTCAGGTCGGTGAAGAGCAGGCCGACCTTGGCGATCGCCGCCTTGTAGGCGTCCGTGCGGGTCTGCTGGCTGCCGACATGGAAGGAGATGCCGAAGGCATCCAGGCCCATCTCATTGGCCTGCACCATCAGTTCCTTGGCCATCTCGACCTCGCAGCCGAACTTCTTCGACAGCGGCCATTCGGCGCCGACATTGCCCACCAGGATGCGGCAATACACCTTCGCGCCCGGCGCCGAGCGGGCGAGCTTCTTCAGCTCGGCCTCGGAGTCGAAGGCGAACATGCGCACGCCGGCCTCATAGGCGGCCTTGATGGCGCTTTCCTTCTTCACGGTATTGCCGAAGGAAATGGCGGAAGGCGCGGCGCCGGAGCGCAGGCAGGCCTGCACCTCTTCCCAGGACGCGGCGTCGAAGGAAGAGCCGAGCCCGACCAGGCGATCCAGGATCGGCGCGGCCGGATTGGCCTTCACCGCGTAATAGATCTGCGCCAGCGGCAGGGCGGCCTTCAGGCGCCCATAATTCTCCGCGACGCGATCCACGTCCACGACCAGGCAAGGCGTCGCCGGCATGGCGTCGCGAAGAAAGCGGGAGACCTTGTCGGTCATCGCACCACCCCCATCCAAATATGGAAGGACCACCCTCTGCTATGGAGGGACAGCCCCAAGTTGACGAAACGGTCGAACGAACCAGCGACCAAAGAGAGGCCGGCTTGGGGCTCGCGCCTTTCGCCGGGGTTGCCAGAACGCTTGACGTCGTTGCGTAAACCTTTGGCCGGTCTTGCCAGCCTGGGGCCTAGAGGCACGTGCGTACTGCGTCTGCGGCGGCATATAGAGATGTCGCCTGTGGGGTGAAAGAGGTTTTCGGGATGCGGCCCGATTTTTTCCGCATGCCTCCCCCGCACTGCCGGAAAGTTACCTTAGGCCCGGCGATGCCACGGGTCGCCTTGCCTGTGAAACGCCTGCTTCAGGGGAAATGCTCCTCCGCCGAATCGGGGGCGGGGCCGTGGAGGCGGATAAAGGTATCGGCGGCTTGGGCGGCGACGCCGGGCAGGCTCTGCTCCACCTCCGCCTCATCCACCAGTGCCAGGGTGGCGCGCAGGAAGAGGTCGCCGCGCAACAGGATCAGAAACAGGTCCGCCGCCCGGGCGGTGTCGGTGTCGGCGGGCAGGCGGCCATGCGCCTGTTCCCCCGCCATCCAGGCCGTCAGCCAGAGCCGCATGGCCTGCGGCCCGGCGGTGTAGAAGGCGCGCGCCAGGGCTGGGAAGCGCACGGCTTCGGCGATCATCACCCGGTGCAGCGCCCGCATCTGCGGCCGCAGCAGGAAGCGCAACCAGTGCAAGGCCAGTTCCGTCAGCGCCTGCCGCAGAGGCAAGTCATGGCTGGCCAGCAGCGTATCGGCCCTTTGCCGCATCTGCGCGCAGGCATGGGTGACGATGGCTTCGAAAAGCGCTTCCTTGCCGGAGAAATGGGCATAAAGCGTCGCCTTGGAGACACCGGCGGTGCGCGCCACGGCATCCATCGACACGGCGGCATAGCCTTCGGCCATGAACAGCTCCGCCGCCGCGACCATGACGGCGCGGCACTTCGGGCTTTGCTGCTCCGGCAGCATCTCGAGGAGAGAGGACATGACACTTCAGTAAGGTGACGGTATCTGCGCTTCAAGAGGTGAACTGAACTGAACGGTTCAGTCTTGACACTTGTGCAGGCCAGGCGCATCTGCTGCAAGACAGAAATGAACTGTACCGTTCAGTTCAAGGACTCCCGATGAATGCTCCCGTGACCAAGCCGGCGCCGCTGGATACCGGCCATTCCTCCGCCACCGATGCCAGGCCAGGCCGGCCGCTGCGGCGGGTGCTGCTGCGCGTGGGGCCGGTGGTGCTGCTGATCGCCGCCGCCCTGGGCGGCACTTGGTACTGGCAGACCGGCCGCTTCCTGATCGAGACCGACGACGCTTATGTGCAGGGCGATATCAGCGTGCTGGGGCCGCGCGTCGCCGCCGATGTGGTTGCCATTCCGGTGGCCGACAACCAGGCGGTGAAGGCCGGCGACCTGCTGATCTCGCTCGATGAGCGCGACCTGCGCAATGCCCGCGACAAGGCCGCCGCCACCCTGGCCGAGGCCGATGCCGCCATTGCCACGGCGCGGGAGCAACTGGCCCAGCAGCAGGCCCAGATCGACGCCGCCACGGCTCAGGTGGAGCAGGCGCGGGCCGAGCAGACCCGCGCCGCCGCCGATGCCCGCCGCACCCAGTCCCTGGTGGGCAGCGGCTTCGCTTCCCGCCAGTCCTCCGACCAGACGGTGGCGGACCAGCGCAAGGCCGAGGCCGCCGTGCGGGCGGCGCAGGCGCAATCGCTGGTGCAGCGGCAGTCGCTGGGCGTGCTGGCGGCGCAGCTGCGGCAGGCCGAGGCGCGCCGCAGCCAGGCCGCCGCCGCCCTGGCCCAGGCCGAGACCAACCTTTCCTACACCAGCATCCGGGCGCCGGTGGACGGCATCGCCGGCAACCGCGCGGCGCAGATCGGCCAGCATGTGCAGCCGGGGCAGCAACTTATCGCCGTGTCGCCGGCGGGGGCGCAGCTCTATGTGGTGGCCAATTTCAAGGAAACCCAGTTGGCGCGGATGCAGCCGGACCAGCCGGTGGAGGTGACGGTGGATGCCATTCCCGGCACCGTCTTCCATGCCCGGGTGAACAGCTTCGCGCCCGCCACCGGCAGCCAGTTCAGCCTGCTGCCGCCAGAGAACGCCACCGGCAACTTCACCAAGATCGTACAGCGTGTGCCGGTGAAGCTGGTGCTGGAGGAAGGGCAGGATGCCGCCGCCCTGGCGCGGCTGCGCCCCGGCCTGTCGGTGGTGGCCGAGGTCGATACCCGCGCCGACCCGCATGCGCCGCGGGGCCTCTGGGCCGCGGTCCGCAACCTGTTCTGAAAGCCGCCGCGCCATGAGCGCCACCACGATGCCGGCCGCCGCCGTGCCCGCCATGACCCCCAAGGTCCGCCTGGGCTTCATGGCGATGGTTTTCGGCATGTTCATGGCGATCCTGGATATCCAGATCGTCTCGGCTTCCATTTCCGAGATCCAGGCCGGCCTCGCCGCCAGCCCGGATGAGGCGAGCTGGGTGCAGACCTCCTACCTGATCGCCGAGATCGTGATGATCCCGCTGTCGGGCTTCCTGTCGCGCCTGCTCTCCACCCGCGTGCTCTTCACGGCCTCGGCCACCGGCTTCACCATCTTCTCGCTCGCCTGCGCCTTTTCCTCCAACCTCGGCACCATGATCGTCTTCCGCGCCGCCCAGGGCTTCATCGGTGGCGCGATGATCCCGACGGTTTTCGCGGCCTCCTTCATGCTCTTTCCGCCGGCCAAGCGGGCGGGGGCCACCGTGATCATCGGCCTGACCGCGACGCTGGCGCCCACCATCGGCCCGACGCTCGGCGGCTGGCTGACCGAGAGCTTCTCCTGGCACTGGCTCTTCCTGATCAACGTGCCCGTCGGCATCGCCATCGCCACGGCGGTCTGGCTGACGGTGGATATCGACAAGCCCGACCGTTCCCTTTTGGCCAAGTTCGACTGGTGGGGGCTGGCCGCCATGGCCGCCTTCCTGGGCAGCCTGGAATATGTGATGGAGGAAGGCCCGCGCTGGGATTGGCTGGCGGACGAGACCGTGCGCAACCTGGCGGCGGTCTGCCTCGTCTCCGGCATCGTCTTCTTCTGGCGCGCCTCCACGCGGCCGGAGCCGATCGTGGATCTGCGCGCCTTCACCGACCGCAACTTCGCCATCGGCTGCCTCTTCAGCTTCACCATGGGCATCGGCCTCTATGGTGCGGTGTATCTCATCCCGCTCTTCCTGGGCCGGGTGCGCGGCTACAATTCCATGCAGATCGGCGAGGTGATGTTCATCACCGGCCTCTGCATGTTCCTGGCCGCCCCCTGGGTGGGCAAGGCGCTGGCGCGCTTCGACCCGCGCATCCTGCTGGCCTGCGGCCTGATGCTGTTCTTCCTCTCCATGTGGCTGACGGCGCGGCTGACGGTGCAAAGTGCCTTTCCCGACATGGCCTTCCCGCTCGGCCTGCGCGGCGTCGCGATGATGATGTGCATGGCGCCGGTGAACCAGATCGCGCTGGGCACCATCGCGCCGGCCCGGCTCAAGAACGCCTCCGGCCTCTACAACCTGATGCGCAACCTGGGCGGCGCGGTCGGGCTGGCGGTGATCAACACGCTGGTCAAGGACCGCTCCTTCCTGCACCGCGTGCATCTGGGGGAGGCGGTGAACTGGGCCCGCCCGGAAGCCCTGCAGTCCCGTGACAGCATCGCCGCCGCCATGGCCCGCCATGTGGGGGAAGGCGCCTCGCATTTCGCCGCTCTGGCGCGGATCAAGGCCATGGTGGCGCAGCAGGCGCTGGTGCTGGCCTATAACGACGTGCTGATCGTCATGGCCTTCTGTTTCCTGGTCTCTCTGCCGCTGGTGCCCTTCCTGCGCCGGCCGCGGCAAGGCGGCGGTGGCGATGCGCACTGACGCCGTTTCGTCACGCCGCTGTCAGAGGCGGGCAACACGGCAACAGTAACAGCCCGGGCGACGATCAACGGAGATCCCGCCCATGCGCAGCCTTCTTCTTGCCGCCAGCGCCCTGGTTGCGCTGGCCGGCGCCGCCCAGGCCGCCGATGACCAGCGCTTCGAGGCCAAGCTCGCCGGCCATGCCGTGCTGCCGGCCATGACCATGGCGCTGCCGCCGGCCGATGCGCCGCGCGATGCCATGCTCTCCGGCAAGTTCGCCGGCGCCAGCACCGACCGCAACGATCTCGCCGGCTCCGTTGCCGGCACCACCGGCCCGGCGCCGGATGGCCGCCCCACCGGCCTGTCGTTTCCCTTCGTTGGCCAGCCCGTGCAGGGTTTCTCCGGCATCAAGCCGGTGGCCGGCGAGCCCGGCGCCTATTGGGTGCTGACCGACAATGGCTTCGGCAACAAGCGCAACAGCGGCGACGCGCTGCTCGCCTTCCGCAAGATCCGCCCCGACTTCCGCTCCGGCCAGGTCGCGGTGCTGCAGACCGTCTGGCTGACCGACCCCGACCGCCGCGTGCCCTTCCGCATCGCCAATGAAGGCACGGATGCGCGCTACCTGACCGGCGCCGACTTCGACCCCGAGAGCATCCAGCCCGCCCCCGATGGCAGCGGCTTCTGGATCGGCGAGGAATTCGGCCCCTTTATCCTGCGCGTTGATGCCCAGGGCCGGGTGCAGCGTGTGGTGCCGACGGTGCTGGACGGCAAGCCGCTGATGGGGCCGGACCATCCCGCGCTTGCTGTTGGTGCCACCCCAACGGCACGGGTGAATTTCCGCGTCCGGCGCTCCGGCGGCTATGAGGGCATGGCGATGCTGCCGGATGGCAGCCGCCTTTGGGCGCTGCTGGAGCAGCCGCTGCTGGCCGAGGGCGGCGACCAGCCCGAGGGCGCCTTTATCCGCATGATGGAATTCGACACCCAGAAGGGCGACTGGACCGGCCGCAGCCTGAAGTTCCGCCTGGCCGAGGGTGCCGCCGCCATCGGCGACTTCAACATGATCGACGACCGCCGCGCCCTGGTGATCGAGCGCGACAATGGCGAGGGCGATCCCTCCCTGGCCTGCCGCGACGGGCAGCGGCCGCCGGCCTGCTTCGCCACCCCCGCGCGGGTGAAGCGCGTGACGCTGGTGGACCTGGGCGCGCCGGATGCCGAGGGCTTCGTGCGCAAGGTTGGCCATATCGACCTGATGGACATCCAGGACCCCGAGAAGCTGGCCCGCACGCGCGGCGACCGCGGCCCCGGCACCGCGCCCGACCGCCTGAGCTTCCCCTTCTTCACCATCGAGAACGTGGCGATGGTGGATGAGGAGCACATCATCCTGGGCAACGACAACAACCTGCCCTTCAGCGCCGGCCGCCACCTGACGCGGGCGGATGACAACGAGCTGCTGCTGCTGCACGTGCCGGCGCTGCTGCGGGCCCGCTGAGCCCATGCCGCCGGGTGGGGGCCTTGCGGTCCGCGCCCGGCACGCTTACCCCTGGCCTGGGCCGAGCTGATTCGCGGCCCGCGCCGCCCCGCCTCGGGGAGGTCGCTTCCCCGTGGTGGAGACCCTTCCGCATGATCTTCCGCGACGCCACCGCCGCCGACCTTCCGGCCATGGTCGCGATCTATGCCCACCACGTCCTGCACGGCACCGGCACATTCGAGGAGGTGCCGCCCGACCAGGACGAGATGGCCGCGCGCCTCGCCAAGGTGCAGGGGCATGGCTGGGCCTGGCTGGTGGCGGAGGATGAGGGCGAGGTGAAGGGCTATGCCTATTTTGCCGCGCTGCGGGACCGCTCGGCCTATCGCTTCTCGGCCGAGGATTCGATCTATGTGCGGGATGACGTGCGCGGCCAGGGCGTCGGCAAGGCGCTGGTGGCGGCGCTGCTGGAGCGTGCCGAGGCCGCCGGCTTCCGCCAGATGTTCGCTGTGGTGGGGGATTCCGACAATGTCGGCTCCATCGGCCTGCATCTCTCGCTGGGCTTCAAGCAGGTCGGGCTGCTGCGCGCGGCGGGGCTGAAGTTCGGCCGCTGGGTGGATGTGGTCTACCTGCAGCGCAGCCTGGGCGCCGGCGACAAGACCCTCCCCTGAACGGCCAACCTTTCGCTCGCCGAGGCGTGTAGTCGCGCCTCGGTTGCACCATGACAATCTCCCGCCACCGGCGCGATGCAAGGACGCCGGCTTGGGAGAGAAACGTCATGCCGCATCTGCCGGCCACCGGCCGCCGTGCCATCCTCGGTGCCTCAGCGCTCGCCACCCTGGCCCTGCCCGCCCTGGCCCAAGGCCAGACGCGGGACTACGGGCGCGGCGCGCCCCCCGTGCGCTACCCCGATGCCGATATCGTGGCGCTGGACCAGAAGCGCTTCACCGCCCGGCTGGGCAATAGCCGCATCCAGCGCCTCCATACCGGCATGAGCTGGGCGGAAGGTCCGGCCTGGCACGCCACCGGCCGCTTCCTGATCTGGTCCGACATCCCCAATGACGAATGCCTGCGCATGACGGAGGAAGACCGCCACGTCTCCCGCCGCTTCCGCAGCCATTCCGGCTATTCCAACGGCAATACCTTCGACCGCGAGGGCCGGCAGATCGCCTGCCGCCACTACTACCGGGACGTGGTGCGCTACGAGCCGGACGGGAAGCTGACGGTGCTGGCCGCGCGGGGCCCCGATGGCGCCTTCAACGCGCCCAATGACGCGGTGGTGCATCCGCAGGATGGCGCCATCTGGTTCACCGACCCCGGTTATGGCGCCCTGATGGACTATGAGGGCAACCGCCTGCCCGAGGCCGCCAATTCACCCCGCCCGCTGATCAAGGAAGCGATCTACCGCCTCAACCCCGCCAATGGGCAGGTGGAGAAGGTGGCGGACCAGCCCTTCAAGCCCAATGGCCTCTGCTTCAGCCCCGATTACCGCACCCTCTATGTCGCCGATACCGGCGTAAGCCATTACCCCGAGGCCAGGAGCATCGTCTGGGCCTTCACGGTGGAAGGCACGCGCCTGACCAACCCGCGCACCTTCTGCAGCATGGAGATGGATGGCAAGACCGGCATGGCCGACGGCATCCGCTGCGACGAAGCCGGCAACCTTTGGGTCGCCGCCGGCTGGGTGGGGGATGGCTATGACGGCGTGCATGTCTTCGCGCCGGATGGCCAGCGCATCGGGCAGATCAAGCTGCCGGAAATCTGCGCCAATCTTTGCTTTGGCGGCACGCGGCGCAACCTGCTCTTCATGTGCGCCAGCCAGTCGCTCTACGTGGTGCCGGTGGAGACACGCGGGGCACATTTCTGCTGAAGGGGCGGGAAAGCCGGGGGAAGGAATTCCCCCGGACCCCCTTCTTTTTCTTCGAGTTTGCGGCAGGCCGCCTAAAGCTTTGTTTCCGGCCTTGAGCTGAACCAGAATTCGAAGAAAAAAGAAGGGGCCTGGGGAATTCATTCCCCAGCCTTCACGCCACAGCGCGGAACCGCGCCGAGACCACGCTATCCTGCTCCAGCGCCGCCATGATGGCCTCCCGCCCGGCGGCGGTGGCGGTCAGGGCCACGACTTCCTTGAACCAGGGTGCCTCGCCACGGGTGCGGGCCAGGAAGAGCCGATCCAGTGCGATGGCGGCGGGGCTGCGCGGCTGGCAGCAGGCGCAGCCGATAGGATGGGCCGTGGCCACCGGCGTGGCATAGCGCTCCACCCGCGCTGGGGCGGGGGGCAGGGCGGCGCCATCCTCGGCCAGCACCACGGCGCCGGGCGGCGCCTCGGCGGCATGCGCCAGCAGACGGACAGGGGTGCGGGCATCCAGGGACCACGTCATGGCGCTAGACATAAAGATGTCTTTATGTCATCGGCAACCCCATGGAGCCTCTGCTCACCCAACTTCGTGCCGCGGCCGAGCCGACGCGCCTGCGCCTGCTGGCCCTCTGCGCCCGTGGCGCCTTCTGCGTCAGCGAGCTTTGCGCCATCCTGGGCCAGTCCCAGCCTCGCCTGTCGCGCCACCTGAAGCTGCTGGTGGAGGCGGGGCTGCTGGAGCGGCTGCCGGAAGGCGCCAATGCCTATTTCCAGGTGGGGCACGACGGCGCCCTGGCGCGCCAGCTTCTGGCCCGCCTGCCGGAAGATGACGCCACCATCGCCGCCGACCGCCGTGCCAGCGCCCGCATCGCCGCCGAGCGTGCCCGCGTGGCCAGCGAGAGCTTCCGCCGCCATGGTGCCGACTGGGATGAGATGCGCGCGCTCGGCCTGCCGGCGCCGGCCATCGAAGCGGCACTGGTAAAACTGGTGCCGAAGCGGGTGGCGCGGGCGGTGGATATCGGCACCGGCACCGGCAAGCTGCTGGATGTGCTGGCGCCGCGCGCCGATGCCGTGCTGGGCCTGGATGCCAGCCGGGAGATGCTGGCCCTGGCCCGCGCCCGCCTGGCTGAGCGCGACATGGCCAATGCCAGCGTGCGCCTGGCCGATATGTACCGCCTGCCGCTGCCCGATGCCGGCTTCGACCTGGCCACCCTGCAGATGGTGCTGCATTACGCCGAGGACCCCCAGGCCGCCCTGGCCGAGGCCGCGCGCGTGCTGAAGCCCGAGGGGCTGCTGGTGGTGATCGACCTCGCCCCGCATGAGCGGAGCGAATTGCTGACCGGGCTGGCGCATCGCTGGCCCGGCTTCGACGACGCGGCGCTGGCCGGCTGGCTGGGTGCCGCCGGCTGCGCGCCGCTGCCGCCGGTGGAAGTCGCGGGGCCG
>NZ_JACTUZ010000380.1 GCF_014490445.1 Pseudoroseomonas ludipueritiae
GGGCAATACACCTACACCCTGGCCAGCGGCCAAGCCAATGTCCAGGCGCTCGGCGCCGGGCAGGTGGTCACCGAGACCTTCCACTACACCCTCTCCGACGGCCAGCCGCATCTGGTGCAGCGCCCCGGCCCCTGGCAGAACCTGCTGAGCTTCTCCGAAGCACTCGACAACACCGCCTGGAGCCGCTTCTCCGTGCCCGGCACCCTGCCGGCCGTGGCCGCCAATGTCGCCGCCGATCCCTTCGGCAACACCACCACCGCCGACCGCCTGACGCTGTCCGGCACCGCCTCCGGCCTCTTCCAGAATGTCGCCGTCAGCGGCCAGCATACCTTCAGCGTCTGGATGCGCCTGGTCAGCGGCGACGGCCATTTCAGCTTCAACTACTACGATGGCGGCAGCAACAACCTGCAAGCCGGCCTCGCCACCGGCGAGTGGCAACGCTTCACCTGGACCTTCACCGGCAATGGCGCCGCCGGCGGCAATGTCGCGCTGATGCATGACTTCACCCAGGCCGCCACCGGCGTCTTCGAGGTCTGGGGCGCGCAGCTCAATGCCGGCACCACCGCGCAGGACTACCTCGCCACCACCAGCACCCCCCTCACCATCGCCAACCCCCAGCCCACCGAACTCCTCGTCTCCTCCACCCTCACCATCTCCATCCAGGGGGC
>NZ_JACTUZ010000381.1 GCF_014490445.1 Pseudoroseomonas ludipueritiae
CCGCGGCGTCCACGAAAGCAAAACATCGCGCCACTGTAGGGATCCTGCGCCAGCACGGCTTGCACCTGCGCGGCAAGCCCGTCGAAGCCCTTGCGCATGTCCGTCACGCCGCAGGCGAGAAAGACCCGTGTACCGGGCGGCAGACCCAACATCAGCGGCCACCCAGCTCGGCCAACACGACGCGCAGCACCGCTACGTCGACGCATCCCATGATGCGGATGCTGGCACCAGACCGCAGGGTGACCTCGATCGCACCAGGCGTATCCGAAGGGATGTGTGCGGTGGGTGGCGCGGGTGTTTCCAGCCGCGGGATCTCAGGCACCACCTCCACCGGCACGAAGCCCGACATCGCCGTCGCCAGCATCTGCTTGCGCCAAGTGTAGAGCTGGCCCGTGCTGACGCCATGTCGGTCGGCCACCGCCTGCACGATCACGCCAGGCTCCAGTGTCTCCCGCACAATCCGCAGCCGCTCCTCGGACGACCAGTTCCGCCGCCGCACTTCTCGCACCCGGACCTCTACCCCGCGGCGCCCGCGGGATCCGGAAACGCTCTTACGACCGTCGTAAGAGGGGTCAGCGAGCGGTGTCGTTGTGATCTCGTCCGTCATGCAGCCGACTTCGACCATCCGACAGCCTCAGCACAAGGCGGCTTTCGGCTGACGGTTAC
>NZ_JACTUZ010000382.1 GCF_014490445.1 Pseudoroseomonas ludipueritiae
CGCCCGGCACGCCACGCGGGCCACGTTCGCTGGCCGAGGCGCCGGGCGGCGGCGGGCTGTGGGGCGGCGCCCCACCGCCGCCACTCTCCGCCTCCGGCGTGGCACCGCTCTCCACTGCCCGGATGAAGCCATTCTCGTTCGCCACGGGCGTGGCGGGGCTTTGGTGATCTCGCACCCGCCTTCCTTCCTCTGATTGCTGGAATGTCTGCCATCAACGCGAAGGGCGTTTGCTGGTTCAGCCTTCCGGCCCGCCACGGCGGCGGCCCCCGCGCACTATCGCGCCATTTCCGGCCGCGCCCAAGCCCGTCCCGCCCGGGTGCCATGGCGCATCGGCACCGCCATGGCTATCCTTCGGGCGGACCCGATCCATCCTCCCTTCCCGCTCTTCCCCCAAAGATGGAACCGCCGATGACCGATATCCTCTTCGTCAGGCCCGTCCTTCCCCGCGCCGGCGCCCTGGTGCTGCCGCTGGCCGAGGGATTCGTGCTCGATGGCCTGGCGAAGCAGGCGGATGAGGCCACCGGGGGCGCCATCGCGCGCGGGCTGGAAGCCGCGGGCTTCAAGGGCCGCAAGGGCCAGGCCACCACGCTCTGGGCGCCCGGCGGGCATCTCTCCCGCGTCGTGGCCGTGGGCCTGGGCGCGGCCGGCGGCGGCAGCCAGGCGGC
>NZ_JACTUZ010000383.1 GCF_014490445.1 Pseudoroseomonas ludipueritiae
TGCTGGCGCCGGACTGGCTGCAGACGGTGCAGGCCCGGCCGGAGGGCCGCCTCGCCGCCGCCCTCCGCCGCACCTTCGACATCACCGTCAGCCTCACCCTTCTCCTCATCACCCTCCCCGTGATGCTCGCCACCGCCATCATCATCAAACTCGACAGCCCCGGCCCCATCTTCTACCGACAGGAACGCGTCGGACTGCACGGCCGCGTCTTCACCCTCACCAAGTTCCGCTCCATGCGCACCGACGCCGAAGCCGCCGGCAAGCCCCAGTGGGCCAGCCGACAGGACAGCCGCGTCACCCGCGTCGGGCGCTTCATCCGGCTCACCCGCATCGACGAACTCCCCCAGATCCTCAACGTCCTCCGCGGCGACATGGCCTTCGTCGGACCACGCCCCGAACGCCCCGCCTTTGTCGAGGAACTCGGCCGCATCATCCCCCGCTACCACGACCGCGCCTGCGTCAAGCCCGGCATCACCGGCTGGGCTCAGGTCAACTACCCCTACGGCGCCTCCGTCGAGGACGCCCGCATGAAACTCGCCTACGACCTCTACTACGTCCGCCGCCGATCCCTCTTCCTCGACCTCCTCATCCTCGTCGCCACCATCCGCGTCGTCCTCCTCCAGGAAGGCGCACGGTGATACACGCCGTCTCGC
>NZ_JACTUZ010000384.1 GCF_014490445.1 Pseudoroseomonas ludipueritiae
CAGCGCGGCCGGCTTCCGCCATGTCACCGCGGCCGAGGGCGATGCCGCTTCCCTGGCCACCCAGGCCGCCGCCACGCTGGACCCGCGCGCCGGGCCGCTGCTGCTGGCGGTGGGGCAGGGCTACAGCACCGCGCTGGCCGATGCCCTGCGCGGCCATGGCTTCAGCGTGCGCCGCCGCGTCGTTTATGCCGCCCGCCCCGCCGATTCGCTGCCAGAGCCCGCGCTGGCATCCCTGCGGTCAGGGGAGGTGCGGGCGGCCCTGTTCTTTTCGCCGCGCTCCGCTGGCGTGACCATGGCCTTGCTGCGGCAGGCAGGGCTGGCCGAAACTGTGAATTACGTGAAGGCGTTGGCGCTCTCGGCGCGGATTGCGACGGCACTGGCGGGACTGCCTTGGCAGGAGATCCGTGCTACCCCCACGCCCGAACCGATGGCGCTGTTGGCTCTGCTGGGCCCGGCGCCCCACCCGGCCGCGAGGGCCTGACAGCGAGGGGCAGGAGAAAGATGATCGATACGCCGAAGGACAGCCCCGCCCGTTCCCCGTCGAAGGGCGGCGACGCACGGCGGGAGAAGGGGCGCAACGCGCCGCCGCAGCCCTCTTCCGCGGCACCGCTGCCGCCGGAAGCCGCCGCGCCCGGCCCTGCGCCGGAGCCCG
>NZ_JACTUZ010000385.1 GCF_014490445.1 Pseudoroseomonas ludipueritiae
CGCGCCGCCGTGCATGGCTTCACCTGGCTGCGGGACCTGCGCGCGCTCGGCACCGACGGCGCCCGGCTGCGCGCGCGCGACCTGGCCGCCGACTGGCTGGCCAATGGCGCGCAGGAAGCCATGGCCGTGGTGCCGGAGGTGGCGGGCACCCGCATCTCCGCCTGGCTTGGGCACTGGGACTTCCTGGCCGCGACGGCCGAGGATGGCTTCCGCCGCGCCATCATGGTGCGGCTGGCGCAGGATGCGCGGGTGCTGGTGGCAGGCCTGCCGGATGAATGCGGCCATCGCGGCGCCCTGGCGGCGCTGAAGGGCGGCCTCGCCGCCGCCGTGGCGCTGGCCGAGGAAGCCTGGATCTCCCGTTGCCTGCGGCTGCTGCCGGCCGAGATCGACCGCCAGATCCTGCCCGATGGCGCGCATGCCGAGCGCAGCCCCGCCCAGCTCCTGCTGGCGGTGCAGGACCTGATCGAGATCCGCAACCTCGTCCACGGCGCCGGGCTGGAGGCGCCGCCACACCTGGGCCTGGCGCTGGACCGCGCCGCCCCGGCGCTGCGGCTCTTCCGCCACGGCGACGGCGGGCTCGCGCTCTTCAACGGCACGCGGGACGAAGGCGCGGCGCTCGTGGACCTGGTGCTGACCCAGGGCCAGGCC
>NZ_JACTUZ010000386.1 GCF_014490445.1 Pseudoroseomonas ludipueritiae
CATCGGGGGCGGGGCCGGCGGGGATGTCGCGGCGCGGGCGCGCGGGCGCTCGGCCCGAAGGCGTTTTCATGATGCGGGGTAGTTTGCCACGGGCGCCGGGCAGCCGGAAGGCCAGGGGGCGCCGCCCCCTGGAACCCCCGCCGGGGTGACAGGGTCACCCCGGACCCCGCCACCGGTTTGGCGAAGCGGGCCGGGCAGGGGCTGCCCGGGTGGGATGCGGCTGTGATGCGAAGGCGGGGGAGAAGGATCAGCCCGGAGAAGCAGGCGTGGCGGCGGCTGTGCGCGGCGCTTGGGCTTCCAGGGCGCGCAGCACGATGGATTCCGTCAGGATCTGCGGCAGCACGGCCGGGGCGCCACCACCGGCGGGATAGACCAGATACAGCGGCACGCCTTCCCGCCCATGGGCGCGCAGCAGGGCGGCGATCTCGTCGCCGCCGCGCGTCCAGTCGCCGGTGAGATAAGCGACGCGGCGCGCGGCGAAGGCTTCCCGCACCGCCGCGCTGTCCAGCGCCACGCGCTCATTCACCTTGCAGGTGATGCACCAAGCGGCGGTGAGGTTGACGAAGACCGGGCGGCCCTCCGCCTGGGCGGCGGCGACGCGGGCGGCGGACCAGGGCTCGGCGCCGGCCTCGGCGGCCGTGGCGG
>NZ_JACTUZ010000387.1 GCF_014490445.1 Pseudoroseomonas ludipueritiae
TGACCGGCACGCCGTGGCGGTCGGCGGCGTCCAGCACGTCTTCCAGCGCCTCGCCATGCAGGTCGGGGTCGGCCAGGACGAGCGCGGCGGGCAGGCGGTCGGCGGCGCGGAGGCGGTCCAGCAGCGCCCCGGCATCCTCGATGGCGCCGAGGATCGGGTAGCCATGGATGCGGCGCCCGGCGGCGCGGGAGCGCGGCGCCAGGATGCCCATGACGCGGTAGCCCGGCGCCCGCTGCTGGATGAGCGCGCGGATGAAGAGGTCGGCGGCATCGCCGGTGCCGAGCAGCAGCACCGGCTGGGCCGGGGCCTCGGAGAGGCGGCCGACGCGGTGCGTCTGGCTCAGCCGCCCCAGCACGCGCGGGATCAGCAGGGCGGCGGAGAGAATGCCGGCATGCAGCAGCGGAAAGGCCGGGTTGGGCGAGACCCAGGCGCCCGCCGCATGCGACACCACGGAAAAGATGGCGGCGCCCCCGATGCTGGCGCCGATGACGCCCACCAGGTCCTTCAGCGCCACGAAGCGCAGGTATTGCTGCGGCAGGCGCAGCGGCAGCCCGGCCAGCAGCAGGGAGGCCACGGCGCCCGGCACGGCACCGGCCCACCAGCCGCCGGGCGGCCAGGCGCCAGGC
>NZ_JACTUZ010000388.1 GCF_014490445.1 Pseudoroseomonas ludipueritiae
CCACCTGTTCCAGCAGCCGCGCGGCCACGCTGTCCCAGCCGGGGCGGGGGGGCAGGGCGGCGATCTGGGCCCTGGCGGCGGCAAGGAGGTTGGGCTGGGTGATCAGCGCCTCCAGCTTCGCCACCAGCTCAGGCTCCGAGCCACCGAAGAAGAGGGCGCCATCCTGGCCGGCTTCCAGCAGCGCGGAATGGGCCGGTGCCAACACCGGGCGGCCGGCGGCCAGGCTTTCCGTCACCGGCAGGCCCCAGCCCTCGTAATGGCTGTTGTAGAGGGTGAAGAGGCAGTCCCGGTACAGCGCCGCCAGCAGCGGGTCGCCCACGTTCTGCAGGAGGTGGACGCGGCCGCGCAGGTCCGGTGCGTTCTCCAGCAGCGCCAGCGCCGCTTCCGCCCGCCAGCCCGGGCGCCCGACGCAGACCAGGTCCGGCACCGCCGCCGGACCCAGGCGGCGCAGCAGCGTCAGCCAGGCCTGGAAGACCATCAGGTGGTTCTTGCGGCCCTCGATCGTGGCCACGAAGAGCACAAAGGGTCGCCCGGCGCGCAGCGGGCGGGGCAGCAGGGGCGGCGCGGCCTCGGGCGGCGGCGGGCGG
>NZ_JACTUZ010000389.1 GCF_014490445.1 Pseudoroseomonas ludipueritiae
CAGCCGGGCCAGGTGGCCGCTGGCGGTCTGCGGCGCCACGCCGGCGATGCGCGCCAGCTCGGTGGCCGTCAGCGCCCGGCCGTCCATCAGGGCGGCCAGCATATTGGCGCGGGCGGGGTCGCCAATGGCGGCGGCGGTGCCGGCCAGGGCGGCGGTGCTGACCATGGCAAGGTTCTCCCGGCGACGAAGGGCGGCATCCTGCGCGGCGGCGGTCAGGAATGCTACGCCCGCCACCGTAGCATCGGCGGGTTGGCTCGCGCAGGCTGCGGCGCATGGACCTGCTGCATTCGCTTCCAACTCTCGGTGCCATCCTGGGCACCTTTCTTCTGGCAGGGCTGGTGAAAGGCGTCATCGGCCTTGGCCTGCCCACCATCGCCATGGGGCTGCTCGGCACTCTCATGCCACCTGCCGAGGCGGCGGCGCTTCTGGTGCTGCCCTCCCTGGTGACCAACTTCTGGCAGTTCATGGACGGCCCCGCCCTGCCGCCCCTGCTGCGCCGCCTGGGGCCGATGCTGACGGCGGTGGCGCTGGGCACGCTGGCCGGCGTATGGGCCGGGCTGCTGCCCAGCGGCGGCGGCGCCACGGC
>NZ_JACTUZ010000039.1 GCF_014490445.1 Pseudoroseomonas ludipueritiae
CGGCCTTAGTGATCCGGTGGTCCCGCGTGGAAGGGCCATCGCTCAACGGATAAAAGGTACTCTAGGGATAACAGGCTGATCTCCCCCAAGAGTCCACATCGACGGGGAGGTTTGGCACCTCGATGTCGGCTCATCGCATCCCGGGGCTGGAGCAGGTCCCAAGGGTTCGGCTGTTCGCCGATTAAAGCGGTACGTGAGCTGGGTTTAGAACGTCGTGAGACAGTTCGGTCCCTATCTGCCATGGGTGTAGGAGACTTGCGAGGATCTGTCCCTAGTACGAGAGGACCGGGATGGACGTACCTCTGGTGTACCAGTTGTGCCGCCAGGCGCATCGCTGGGTAGCTAAGTACGGAACGGATAACCGCTGAAGGCATCTAAGCGGGAAACCAGCCTCTAAACGAGGTCTCCCCAAGGGCCGTGCAAGACCAGCACGTCGATAGGCCGCAGGTGGAAGTGCAGCAATGCACGCAGCCGAGCGGTCCTAATAGCCCGATCGATCTCATTCACTGCACCGCTGAGGCCTCAAAACCTCACCGCACGCAGCATCCATCCGCGACACACACTCAACACAACACTCGATCCCATCACCAACTCATCCTCACCACAATCTGTGCTGATGTTGAAACAAGGTTCGATCCGGCTCGGTGGCCCGGTGGCCATCGCGAGGCTGCTACACCCGATCCCATCCCGAACTCGGCCGTGAAACGCCCCAGCGCCCATGGTACTGTGTCTCAAGGCACGGGAGAGTAGGTCGCCGCCGGGCCACCAAGCCGGATCAAACCCAACAACACCACACAGATACACACATCACCCACGCGGGGTGGAGCAGCCCAATCTATCATCTTTCTACATCTGGCAGATTGCCGCGTCGCAACAATTAGCTTGGCCCTCAAAACAGCCAAGCTGTTGGTGTTTTCGCACCATTTCACTTTTATCTGCCTGGAACTGTCCTGCTACTCTTCTGTTGGTTCTTATCCAACAGGTACGTAGGAGGGCGAGCATGACTGACCCGTCGCAGAAATCCATCCTTACGACCCGGCAAGGCCATCCGGTTCGGGATAACCAGAGCCTGCGAAGCGTCGGCGAGCGTGGTCCCGCCACGCTTGAGAACTACCAGTTCATCGAAAAGATTACCCATTTCGACCGGGAGCGGATCCCGGAGCGAGTTGTGCACGCGCGCGGCACCGGTGCTCATGGCTATTTCGAGGCCTATGGTACCATTGGTGGCGAGCCGGCAACGAAGTATACCCGCGCCAAAGTGCTGACGCAGGCTGGCAAGAAGACCCCACTTTTCGTCCGCTTCTCCACCGTCATCGGCAGCAAGGACAGCCCCGAGACGGCTCGGGACCCGCGCGGCTTCGCCGTGAAGTTCTATACCGAGGACGGTAACTGGGACCTCGTGGGCAACAATCTGCGGATCTTCTTCATCCGCGATGCCATCAAGTTTCCGGACATGATCCACGCCTTCAAGCCGGACCCGGTGACCAACCGGCAGGAGGCTTGGCGCTTCTACGACTTCGTGCAGCACCATCCGGAAGCGCTGCACATGGTCACCTGGGTCAAGAGTCCGTGGGGTATCCCGGCGGACTATCGCCACATGGAAGGCTCCAGCGTCAACACCTACAAGCTGGTGAACGACGAGGGCGAAGCCGTGTTGGCCAAGTTCTCCTGGGTGCCGAAGCAGGGCGTGAAGAACCTTACCAGCCCTGAGGCCGCCAAGATCCAGGCGGAGGAAGTCGGCCACGCCACCAAGGACCTCTACGAGGCTATCGAGCGCGGCGACTATCCGGAGTGGGAATTCTGCGTCCAGGTCATGGCGGACGGTGAGCATCCCGAACTGGACTTCGACCCCCTGGACGACACCAAGCGTTGGCCTGAGGACCAGTTCCCGCTGCTGCCGGTCGGCCGCATGGTGCTGGACCGCAACGTGGACAACTTCTTTGCCGAGACGGAGCAATCAGCCTTCGGCACTGGCGTGCTGGTGGATGGCATCGACTTCTCGGACGACAAGATGCTGCAGGGGCGGACCCTGTCCTACTCGGACACGCAGCGCTACCGCGTCGGCCCGAACTACCTGCAACTGCCGGTCAACGCGCCCAAGGCGAAGGCACGCACCAACCAGCGGGACGGGCAGATGACCTATCGCGTGGATGACGCGGGCAGCAACAAGCACGTCAATTACGAGCCCAGCTCGCAAGGCGGGCTGCAGGAAGCCCCGCAGCCGGAGAAAGACTACCACCAGTATGTCAAGGGGCATCTGGGCCGGTACCAGACCACCTATACGCAGTCGGATTACAAGCAGGCTGGAGACCGCTACCGGTCCTTCGAGGACTGGGAGCGCGACGACCTGATCAACAACATGGTCGCCGACATGAAGGCCTGCCCGGAGGAAATTGCCCTCCGCATGGTCTGGCACTGGTGGCATTGCGACGAGGACTATGGCCGCCGCGTCGCGGAGGGCGCCGGCATCGACCTGAAGAAGGCCCTGGCCCTGCCGCCACTTCCGGGCAAGCCCGCCCCGGGCGAGCGCCGCAGTGGCCCCACCTACACCAGCGGCCAGCGGGAGGAAGGTACCGAGCAGGGCGCCGACCGCATGAGCCTGGCGAAGTAGCCCGCCTGCCGGCCGCGAAGCTCACCCTTCGCGGCCGGTCTAGTTCTGGCATTGGCCGGTAAACCGTCTTAAATCCTGGACCTTATCGGCACCCATGGTGCCAGAGATGTTCTTGGGGCCCATGCCATGACCGACCAAGCTGCCGATTCCCGAGGCGCAGAGGCTGAGTACCGCCCCCATACCTCCCACTGGGGCGTCTTTGATGCCCGCTGGAAGGGTGGCGCGCTGGAGATTCGCCCCTATGCGGGGGACCCGGACCCCAACGGCATCATCGACAACTTCCCCGCCGCCCTGCGCCACCAGGCACGCATCGCCCAGCCGATGGTCCGCCGCGGCTGGCTGGAGCGCGGCCCTGGTCCCGATGACCGCCGCGGGCGCGACGAATTCGTGCCCATGTCCTGGGACGCGGTGCTGGACCTGCTGGGGGGCGAGCTGCGCCGCGTGCGCGACACCCATGGCCCAAGCGCCGTCTTCGGCGGCTCCTATGGCTGGGCCAGCGCCGGGCGCTTCCACCATGCGCAGAGCCAGGTGCATCGCTTCCTCAACATGGCGATGGGCGGCTATGTGCGCTCGGTCAATAGCTACAGCTCCGGCGCTTCCTCGGTGCTGGTGCCCCATATCCTCGGCAATTACGAGGAGGTGACGAAGAACAATGTCAGCTGGGAACAGATCGCCGAGCATACCGATATCGTGCTCGCCTTCGGCGGCATGGCGCTGAAGAACAGCATGGTGGCCGGCGGCAGCGTCAGCCAGCATGTGGAGCGCGGCTGCATGGCCCGCGCCAAGGCCCGCGGCTGCGACTTCGTGCTGGTTGGCCCGCTGCGCTCCGACCTGCCGGAGGAAGCCGGCGCCGAATGGATCAGCAATATCCCCGGCACCGATACCGCGCTGATGCTGGCGCTGATGCATACCCTGGTCACCGAGGGCCTGCACGACCGCGCCTACCTGGACCGCTACACCACCGGCTGGCCGGTCTTCGAGCGCTACCTGCTGGGCGAGGCCGACGGCCAGCCGAAGACCGCCGCCTGGGCCGCGCCCATCACCGGCGTCCCGGCCGAGGAAATCGTGGCCCTGGCCCGCCGCCTGCACGGCAAGCGGGCGCTGATCGTGGTGGCGCATTCCCTGCAACGCGCCGAGCACGGCGAGCAGCCGGTCTGGGCCGGCGCCGCGCTGGCGGCCGCGCTAGGCCAGATCGGCCTCCCTGGCGGCGGCTATGGCTATGCGCTGGGCGCCATCGCCTATTACGGCCGGCGTGCCAATGCGGTGCCGCTGCCCACGCTGGCCCAGGGCCGCAACCGGGTGACGGATTTCATCCCCGTCGCCCGCATCGCGGACATGCTGCTGAACCCCGGCGGGCCCTACCGCTACAACGGCCAGACCCGCACCTATCCGGATATCAAGCTGGTCTACTGGGCCGGCGGCAACCCGTTCCACCACCACCAGGACCTCAACCGCCTGCGCCGCGCCTTCGCGCAGGTGGATACTCTGGTGGTGCATGAGCTGGCCTGGACCGCCACGGCCCGCCATGCCGACATCGTCCTGCCCTGCACCATGACGCTGGAGCGCGAGGACGTGGGCGCCAATTCCCACGACCCGCTGATGGTCGCCATGCACAAGCTGGCGGAGCCTTTCGGCGAGGCACGAGACGACTACGATATCTTCGCCGGCTTGGCCGAGCGGCTGGGCGCGGGGGAGGCCTTCACCGAGGGCCGCAGCTCCCGCCAGTGGCTGGAGCACCTCTACGAACGCACCCGCACCGCATTGGCGGAGAAGGGCCTGCCCGCGCCGGATTTCGCCACCTTCTGGCAGCTTGGCCGCCTGGAACTGCCCCAGGCGCCGGATGACGGCGGCGAGCAGCGCCGCTTCCGCAACGACCCGGAAGGCCAGCCGCTGCCGACGCCCAGCGGCAAGGTCGAGATCTTCTCCGAGACCATCGCCAGCTATGGGGAGCCGGATTGCCCCGGCCATGCCACCTGGCTGACGCCCCGGCACGTGCCGACGCCTGAGGCGCCGCTCTTCGTGGTCGCCAACCAGCCGGCCACGCGCCTGCACAGCCAGCTCGACTTCGGCGGCCACAGTGCCGGCGCCAAGCGCCGGGGGCGCGAGGTCGCCAGCCTGCACCCTGATGACGCGGCGGCGCGCGGCATCTCGGATGGCGACATCATCCGCATCTTCAATGAGCGCGGCGCCTGCCTCGCCGCCGTGCGGCTGACCGAGGATATCCGCCCCGGCGTCATCCAACTGCCCACCGGCGCCTGGTACGACCCGGTGGACCCGGAGGAAGAAAAGCCCCTCTGCGTCCACGGCAACCCGAATGTGCTGACGCGCGATGTCGGCACCTCCGGCCTCGCCCAGGGCTGCACCGGCCAGCTCACGGTCGCGGAGGTGGAGCTTTTCACTGGCAACCTGCCGCCGGTGCGCGCCTTCGAGCCCCCCGTTCCCGCCCGTGCCCAGGCCGAGCCGGCCGGCAACTGACTTCATACGACCTTCCGGAGAGACCCGATGCTGCGCCGTGACCTGACCCGCCTGGCCTTGCTTTCACCCCTGGCGGCGCCCCTCGTGGCCCGCGGCGCGCGGGCGCAGGCTGCCGCTGGCGATACGCTGAACATCGCGATCGGCGGCGGCATCACCTCGGTCGACCCGCATTTCTTCGCGGCCTCGCCCAACCACACCGCCGCCTTCCATCTCTTCGACCGGCTGGTGAACCGCACGGCCAATGCCGGCATCGAGCCCGGGCTCGCGGAATCCTGGCGCGCGGTCTCGGACACGGAATGGGAATTCAAGCTGCGGCCCAATGTGACGTGGCACGATGGCAAGCCCTTCACGGCCGATGACGTGGTCTTCACCTATACCCGTGCCCGCAACGTGCCCAACAGCCCGGGCGGCTTCGGTTCCTACCTCGCCTCCATCAAGACGGCCGAGGCGGTGGACCCGCTGACGCTGCGCCTGACCACCTTCACTGCCGCGCCGGTGCTGCCGCGCCAGCTCACCTCGGTGCATATCGTCTCCCGCCACGTGGGCGAGAACGCCACCACGGCCGATTACAACAGCGGCAAGGCGGCCATCGGCACCGGCCCCTACAAGTTCGTCCGCTACGTGCCCGGCGACCGCTTCGAGGTTACCCGCAACGACGCATGGTGGGGCCCGAAGCAGGAGTGGCGGCAGGTGGTGATCCGCCACATCGCCGCCCCGCCGGCCCGCACCGCCGCCCTGCTCTCGGGCGAGGTCGCGGTGATCGACAACCCGCCGGCCAGCGACCTGCCGCGCCTGCGCGCCGCGCCCAACCTGGAACTGGTGCAGACCCAGGGCCTGCGCGTCATCTATCTCGGCCCGGATTTCAGCCATGCGGAGAACCCGCCCGAGGTCACGGACAACGAGGGCAAGCCCTTCGCCAAGAGCCCGCTGCTGGACAAGCGCGTGCGCCAGGCGCTGAGCGTCGCCATCAACCGCCAGGCGCTGGCGGAGCGGGTGATGCAGGGCATGGCCAGCCCGACCACGCAATGGATGGCGCCCGGCATGTTCGGCTATGCGCCAGAGGTGAAGGTGCCCGCCTTCGACCCTGAGCGCGCCAAGGCGCTGCTGGCCGAGGCCGGCTTCCCGCAGGGCTTCCGCATCACCATCCGCACGCCCAACGACCGCTACCCCAACGATGCCGCGACCGCCCAGGCCGTGGCGCAGATGTGGACCCGCGCCGGCGTGCAGACCAAGGTGGAGGCCATGCCCTGGAGCGCCTATGTGCCCCGCGCGGCGGGCCAGGAATACTCCATGTGCCTCTGGGGCTGGGGCAGCGGCACGGGCGAGGGCAGCAACGTGCTGAGCGGCGTGCTGGCCACCTATGACAAGGCCAGGGGCCGCGGCGCCAGCAATGACGGCCGCTATTCCAACCCGGACCTGGATGCGCTGACCGACCGCGTGCTCTCCACCATCGACGATGCGGAGCGCGAGAAGCTGATCCAGCAGGGCGTGGCCATGGTGGCGGATGACCTGCCGATCATCCCGCTTGTCATGCTGACCAATGCCTGGGCGGTGCAGAAGGGCCTGCGCTACGAGGCACGGGCGGACGAGCTGACGCTCGCCATGGGTATCCGCCGCGCCTGAGGCGGCAGGCTGGCGCGGCGCCCCTGAAGGCGCCGCGCCGGCTTCTCAGTGACCGCCGGCCATGTCGAAGGGCGGTTGAACGCCCTTCGGGATCGGGAAGACGCTCGGCGAATCCGCCGTGCGGGCGGCATGTTCCGCCTTGGCCTTCTCCACCAGCGCCGGGTCCTTGAAGAGGTCGGCGGCGGTGCCGGCCATCACCTTGGCCACATGCTCCAGGCCCTTGTGGGCCGCGCCGGCCTTGCCCTGCGCCACGATCTGCCAGGAATGCCCCGGCGTGCCCACCGCATGGGTGGCGCCGCGCGCCTGCACCGTCGGCACCTTCCAGGAGACCGAGCCCACGTCAGTGGAGCCGATGCCCTCGCTCAGCGGCCGGTCCAGCGGCATCAGCCGCTCGGCCAGGGCCTCGTCCTTCATCGGCGGGATGCCAGCGCGCTTGTAGGCGGCCGAGATATCCTCGGGGGAGAGCGTGGCTTGGATCTGCTTGGCGAAGTCATGGTCGGCCGGGTCGAAGCGCGGCGGGCCGAGGCGCTGGAAATTGGCTTCCATCACCTCTTCCAACGGGCGGTTGCCGACCAGCTCGGCATCGGCGGAAAGCACGCGCTCCTCCACCTGCGTCTCGCTCATCAGCGCGGCGCCCTGGGCGATCTTCTTCACCCGCTCCAGCAGGCCCAGCACCTCGGTCATGGTATGGGCGCGGATCAGGTAGCGCACCCGCGCCTTGCCCTGCACCACGTTGGGCGCGATGCCGCCGGCATCCTGGATGGCGTAGTGGATGCGCGCATGGCTCGGCATGTGCTCGCGCATGTAGTTCACGCCGACATTCATCAGCTCAACGGCATCAAGGGCGGAACGGCCCAGGTGCGGCGCCGCGGCGGCATGGGAGGAACGGCCGGTGAAGGCGAAGTCCACTTCCATGCAGGCCAGCGAATAGGCCTGGTTGACGCCGGAAAAATGCGCCGGGTGCCAGCAGATGGCGACATCCACGTCGTCGAAGGCGCCGTCGCGCACCATGAAGCCCTTGGCGGAACCGCCTTCCTCGGCCGGGCAGCCGTAATAGCGCACGCGGCCCTTCAGCCCGTTGGCCGCCAGCCAGTTCTTCACAGCCGTGGCCGCCAGCAGCGATGCGGAGCCCAGCATGTTATGGCCGCAGCCATGCCCGCTGCCGCCGGCCTCCAGCGGCCGGTGCTCGGCCACGCCGGCTTCCTGCGACAGGCCCGGCAGCGCGTCGTACTCGCCGAGGATGGCGATCACCGGCCCTTCCTCGCCCGCCTCGCCCATCACGGCGGTGGGGATGCCCGCGACATTCTCGGTCACGCGGAAGCCTTCCTGCTCCAGCATCCGCCGATGCTCGGCGGCGGAGCGGTGTTCCGCATAGTTCAGTTCCGGCGTAGCCCAGACGCGATCGCTGAGGGCGAAATAATCTTCCCGCCGCGCCTCGACCTCGTGCCAGACCTGCGCGCTGTTGCTTTGGCTCGCCATGGGCCTGCTTCTCCTCATCCAGGCCATGGTTCTAGGCCAGGGCAGCCGGTGGGAGAACAGGGGGAGGGCAACCGGCTTCGCTTTCGCGTGCGGCTGGAAACCCTGCCTTGGCCTCGGGCTTTTTGCTCGGTGGCGCCGTGGCATCCTGACCATGCGGCGCGGCGCAGGAGGAACGCGGTCCATGCCAGAGCAATACGCCAGCGAAGCCGGGCCAGATGTGGCCTGGGTGGCGGCACGGCAGGCCGAATTCCAGGCGGCGCTGGCGCAATTCGACCGGTCGAAGCCCTTGTTGGTGCTCGGGCACCATGATGCCGATGGCCTTTCCGCCACCGCCATCCTGACGCGCGCGCTGCGGCAGGCCGGCTGGCAGGCGGAGACCCGCATCGTTGGCCGTGGCGAGAACGCCTGGACGCCCGAGATGGCCGCCGAGTTGCAAGCCCGCGAGATGGGCGGGCTGATCGTCGCGGACCTCGGCAGCCGGGCCGCGCTGCTGCGCCAGGGCACGCCCACGATCATGCTGGACCACCACGTTCCCACTGGCAGGCCAGAAGCGGCCCTGCTGATCAGCGGCCATGGGCTGCATCCGGTGCCGACCACCTCGCTGCTGGCCTGGTGGTGCGCGGCGGCGGTAACGGAGGCCGAGGACCTGCTCTGGCTCGCCGCCCTGGGCATCATCGGCGACCTGGAGGAGAAGGCTGGCTTCGCGGAGCTGACCCGGGCGCGGGAGCGCTGGGGCATCACCGCGCTGCGCGATGCGACATCCCTGGTAAATGCGCCGCGCCGGGCCGGCTCGGGCGACGCAAGCCCCGCGCTGGCACTCCTGCTGAAGGCCGATGGCCCCAAAGCCGTGCTGTCGGGTGAGTACCCGGAAACCGCGCTGCTGCGCGCCGCCAAGGTGGAAGTGCAGGAAGCGCTGACCGCAGGGCGCCGCGTGGCGCCAAAGGTGCAGGGGGAGGTCGCGCTGATCCCGCTGCACTCTGCCTGTCAGATCCACCCGCTGGTGGCGCAGCAATGGAGGACCCGGCTGAAGGGCAAGATCGTGATCGCGGCGAATACCGGCTACCGCCCTGGCTGGGTGCATTTCGCCGCCCGCGCCGCGCAGGGCACCGACCTGATCGCTTTCTTCCGTGAGCATCGGCCGGAAGGGGCGGACCCTGAGCAATATGGCAATGGCCATGCGCAGGCCTCCGGTGGCGCCCTGCCGCCCGAGGCATGGAACCGCTTTATTTCGGACCTCGGCTTCGGCGCCGATGCGCGGGTGCCGGCATGAGCCGCCGTGCCCCGCGCCAGCAGGCACCTGCCCGCCCGGCGGGCCCGGCCCCGCTGCGCCTGGGCTTTCCCGTGAAGTTCATGGGCGACCCGGAGATCAAGAGCAACGACACGCGGCGCTGGCAGCAGAACCCGCATCTGAAGGTGTCGCTGGAATACATCGACCGAGGCCTGGACTATCTCGATAAGCACGACATCCGCATGTACCGGATGTCCTCCGACCTCGCGCCCTATGCCACCCATCCGGACATGCCGCAGTTCCATTCCATGGTGCGCGACAGCGATGCGGAACTGCGCGCGCTCGGCGCCAAGGCGCGGCGGTTGGGCATCCGGCTGAGCTTCCATCCCTCTCAGTACATCGTACTCAACAGCCCCGATGATGCCTTGGTGCAGAAGAGCATCTGGGATCTCTCCTCCCAGGCCGAGATGCTGGACCGCATGGAACTGGGGCCGGAGGCGGTGATGGTGATCCATGTCGGCGGCACCTATGGCGACCGCCCCAGCGCCAATGCCCGCTGGGTGGAAACCTGGCAGAAGAAGCTGCCAGAGCATGTGAAGCGCCGCCTGGTGCTGGAGCATGACGACCTGCGCTTCTCGGTTTCCGATATTCTCTGGATTCACGAACATACCGGCGTGCGCTTGATCTTCGACCACCAGCACTTCTGGTGCCTGAACCCGGACCGGCTGGATATGCGGCAATCGCTGGAGCGCGTGCTGCGCACCTGGCCGGAAGGGCAGCGGCCGAAGGTGCATTTCTCCTCTCCCCGCACGGAGATGCGCGAGATGAAGCGCAAGGAGAAGGGCACGCGGAAGCTGAAGACCGTGTTCGTGGCGCCGGTGAATACCGGCCATGCCGATTTCTGCAATCCGTTCGAGTTCATCACCTTCATGCGTCTCGCCGAAGGGTTGGAGTTCGATGTCATGCTGGAAGCCAAGGTGAAGGACCTCGCCCTGATTCGCTTGCGCCCGGACCTGCTGCGTTATGCCCCCGATGTGGCGTTGCGCTTCGGGTTGGAGCCCTCGGCGGCCCCGGCGCTGGAGGCGGAGGAAGACCAGGTGCTGGAGGAAGAGGCGGACGCCGGCGCCTGAGGGGGTCATGGAGATGCTCTTCCGGCTGACGGGGCTCTTCGGCATCGCGATGATCCTGGCGCTGGCACCTGCCGCCGAGGCCAGCACGGCGCCCGAAGCCCAGCCGGGCTTCAGCGCGCTGGGCCAGTTGACGCCGGCCAACGTGCGCGGGCTGCAACCCGTGGCGAGCCTGCCCACCGGCAGCCGCGGCGCGCATGGTGCCGCACCCGTCATCGTCGGCGATACGGCCTTCATCCTCACGCCTTTTCCGCATGAGCTGCTGGCGCTGGACCTCCGTGCACCCGGCCTGCGGGTGAAGTGGCGCCACCGCCCTGCCGCCGACAGCATGGCGGCCGGGCAGGGCAGCGGCGCGCGTAACGCCCCGGTGGTGGAGGACGGCCGCGTCTTCCTCACCACCTTCGACGGCCATGCCGTCGCGCTGGATGCCGCGACTGGCGCGCTTCTTTGGAACATCCGGGTGGCCGATCCGTCGCAGGGCGAGAGCTTGCCGGCGCCGCCGCTGCTGGCGCGCGGCACGGTGTTGCTGGGCAGCGGCGGCGATGACTTCGGCGCGCGCGGCTGGATCGCCGCGCTTTCCGCGGAAACCGGCGCGCTGCTCTGGAAGCGCTACAGCACCGGGCCGGATGAGGCGGTGGGCATCGGCCCCGGCTTCGCCTCGGCGGGGCAGGGCGAGAATCTCGGCGTCACCACCTGGTCGCCTTCCGCCTGGCAGCATGGCGGCGGCGGTGTCTCCGGCCCCATCCTCTGGGATGCGGCGGCGGGGCTGGTCTTCCACGGCACCGGCCATCCGGCGCCCTGGAACCCGGACCAGCGCCGCGGCGACAACCGCTGGACCTCTGGCCTCTTCGCACGCGCGCTGGAGGATGGCGCGGCGCGCTGGTTCCTGCCCGTCAGCCCGCATGACCTCTATGCCCTGGGCAGCACCACGCCCAACCTGCTGCTGGACCGGGAATGGCAGGGCAGCCAGCGCCCGCTGCTGGTGCATCCGGACGCCAATGGGCATGTCTATGTGCTGGACCGGCTCAGCGGCGCGCTGCTCTCGGCGGAAGCCTTCCTGCCGGTGAATGCCACCCAGGGGCTGGACCCCGGGCGGGGCGTGCTGCGGCGGAACCCGGCGAAGGAGGTCCACTCCGGCGGCACCACCACCGGCATCTGCCCGGCCCATCCGGGTGCGGTCGGGGGTGCCGCCGCTTACTCGCCCCGCACCGGCCTGCTCTACATTCCTGCCCGGCGGCTCTGCATGGACCTGGAGGCGCGGGATACGACCTTCATCCCCGGCACGCCCTTCACCGGCGCCAACCTGCGGCAGATGCCGGCACCGGGCCTCTATCCCGGGGCCCTCGTGGCTTGGGACCTGGGCGCCGCCCGCGTTGCCTGGACGCATGACGAGGCCTTGCCGCTGGAAGGCGGCGCCCTGGCCACTGCCGGCGGGCTGGTCTTCTACGGCACGATGGAAGGCGTGCTGAAGGCGCTGGATGCCGCCACCGGTGCGGAACTCTGGCGGTTCCAGGCGGCCTCGGGGATCATCGCGCCCCCGGTCAGCTACCAGGGACCAGATGGGCGGCAATATGTCGCGGTGCTGGCTGGCACAGGCGGCTTCCTGGGCGCCGCGGCGGGCAGGGAGATCGACATCCGAGACGCAACCGCCGCCGAGGGCCGCGCCCTGGCCATGCGCCGCCTGCCGCAGCCGCCGGAGACGGGCGGCATGCTCTATATCTTCGCGCTGCCATGACGAGCCCCCGCACCGCCGCGCTGGTCCTGCTGGCGCTGGCCCTGGCCGGCTGCAAGCGGGAGGAGCGCTCCACGCGGCTGGACCCCCCGGTGGCCGAGGCGCTGGACAAGGTGGCTGTGCTGCCCATCGGCATTGGCGGCCGCCCGCCGGAGGTCTATCCCGCGCTGGGCAATCCCTATCGCAACAACGCCTATCAGCTTAGCCAGGGGAAGCGTCTTTATGAGTGGTTCAACTGCCGGGGCTGCCATGCCGATGGCGGCGGCCATACCGGCCCCGCCCTGCTCGACGGCTGGTGGCGCTATGGCCCCGATGCAGTCTCGATCTTTGTCTCCATCCGCGACGGACGCCCCAACGGCATGCCTGCCTTCCGCGACCGCCTGACCACCGAGCAGATCTGGCAGCTCACCGGCTATATCCAGTCGATGGGCGCCACCTCCATCTCGATTGCGGCACCCTCCCGCAACGACCGCATGCACTCCCGCCCGGCCGAGAACCGGGCCCCCGCCACCACGCCGGCGCCACGCTAGCCATGCGCCGTTTCTGGCTTCTGGCACTGGGCCTGCTTTGCACCGGTTGCTCCTCCGATTGGCAATCGGCGCTGGCGCCGCAGGGGGATGTGGCGCGGCACCTGGGCAGCTTGTTCTGGCTCTTCACCATCACTGCCGGGGTGATCTGGCTGGCGGTGATGCTGGTGCTGCTGCTGGGGCTCTGGCGGCGGGCGCAGGCGCCGCAGGCGGTGGCCGACCGCCGCGCCGGTATCGCTGTGGGCGCCGCCGTGGCCGCCACGGTGCTGATCATCAGCGGGCTGACGCTGGCCAGCTACCTCGCCACCCGCACGCTCGCGAATGATGCGGCGGATGCGCTGGTCATCCGGGTGCGTGGCTTCCAGTGGTGGTGGGAAGTCACCTACCAGGATGAAGCGCCGAACCGCAGCTTCCTGACCGCCAACGAGATCCATATTCCCGTGGGCCGCCCGGTGCGGATCGAGCTGGCCGCCGCCGATGTTATCCATTCCTTCTGGGTGCCCAACCTTTCCGGCAAGCAGGACATGATCCCGGGGCGGGACAATGCCATCACCTTCACCGCGCAGCAGCCCGGCATCTGGCGCGGCCAATGCGCCGAGTTCTGCGGGTTGCAACACGCCCATATGGCCCTGCTGGTGGTGGCCGAACCGCCCGAGGCCTTCGAGCGCTGGCGGGAGGCGCAGATCGCCGAGGCCCGCGCCCCGGCCGATGAGGCGGAGGCGGAAGGCCAGCGGTTGCTGGAAGCCAAGGCCTGCGGCGCCTGCCACACCGTGCGTGGCACAACTGCCGCCGGCACGCTGGGGCCGGACCTGACGCATCTGGCCTCCCGCCAATACCTCGCCGCCGGGATGCTGCCGATGACCCGCGGCGCGATGGCGGCCTGGATCGCGGACCCGCAGGGCGTGAAGCCGGGCAACAACATGCCCATGGTGCCGCTGACGCCGGACGAATTGCAGGCCCTCTCGGCCTATTTGGTGAGCCTGAAATGAGCAACGAGCGCCCGCCGCATGACACGCGCGACACCATGCTGGCGGAGGCACCGCTGGCGCATGGGTTGACGCGCACCTGGCAGACGCCGCGCGGCCTGCTGGGGGCGCTCTCCACGGTGGACCACAAGATCATTGGCCGCCGCTATATCGCCACGGCCTTTGTTTTCCTGGCGCTGGGTGGCGTGCTGGGCCTGCTGATGCGCTGGCAGCTGGCGCAGCCGGAGGCGAGGGTGGTCAGCCCGGACCTCTACAACCAGATCTTCACCGTCCACGGCACGAACATGATGTTTCTCTTCGCCGTGCCGGTGATGGAGGCTTTCGCCGTCTATCTCGTGCCCCTGATGGTGGGCACGCGCAACATCGCCTTTCCGCGCCTGAACGCCTTCTCCTACTGGGTCTATCTGGCGGGGGGCACCCTGCTCTGGGTCGCCTTCGTGCTGGATGTCGGGCCGGATGTCGGCTGGTTCGCCTATGTGCCGCTGTCGGGCCCGCAATACGCCCCCGGCAAGCGCGCCGATATCTGGGCGCAGATGATCACCTTCACTGAAATTTCGGCGCTGGCGGTGGCGGTTGAGATCGTGGTGACGGTGCTGAAGCAGCGCGCCCCTGGCATGTCGCTGAACCGCATTCCGCTTTTCGTCTGGGCGATGCTGGTGACATCCTTTGTCGTCATCCTGGCCATGCCCGCCGTCATGGTGGCCAGCAGCGCGTTGATCCTGGACCGGCTGGTGGGCACGCATTTCTTCAACCCGGCGGAAGGCGGGGACGTGCTGCTCTGGCAGCATCTCTTCTGGTTCTTCGGCCACCCCGAGGTCTACATCATCTTCATCCCGGCAGTGGGCATGATCTCCTCCATGCTGCCCACCTTCTGCCGCCGCCCGATCTTCGGCTACCTGCCGCTGGTGCTGGCACTGGTGGGCACGGGAATCCTGGCCTTCGGGCTCTGGGTGCACCACATGTTCACCACGGGCCTGCCACGGGTGGGGGAGAGCTTCTTCACCGCCTCCTCCATGGCCATCGCGGTGCCCAGCGGCATCCAGATCTTCTGCTGGCTGGCGACCATCTGGTACGGCCGGCCTGTGCTGAAGACGCCGATGCTGATGATCCTGGCTTTCTTCTTCACCTTCATCCCCGGCGGGCTCACCGGCGTCATGGTCGCCTCGGTGCCGCTGGATACGCAGTTGCACGACAGCTACTTCGTGGTCGCGCATTTCCATTACGTGCTGGTCGGCGGCGCGGTCTTCCCGCTGATCGGGGCTGTCTATTACTGGTATCCCAAGATCGTCGGGCGGATGATGAGCGAGCGCATCGGCCGCTGGGTGGCCGGGCTGCTGCTGGTGGGCTTCAACCTCACCTTCTTCCCCATGCATATTCTGGGGCTGCAGGGCATGACGCGGCGCATCTATGCCTATCCGGAGGACATGGGCTGGGGCGGCCTGAACCTCTTCGTCAGCCTCAGCGCCGTGCTGCTGGCGGCGGGCTTCCTGCTCTTCTTCATCGATGCCTTCCGCGCCGCACGCCATGGGCCTGAGGCGGGCGAGAATCCCTGGGGCGCCGCCACGCTGGAATGGGCCACCGCTTCTCCGCCGCCGCCCTATAACTTCGCGCGCATTCCGGTGGTCAGCAGCGCCAATCCGCTCTGGGATTCGCCGGACAGCCTGCCCGTGGCCACCGGCCTTCGCGTGGACCGGCGGGAGTTGTTGGTCACCAGCATCACCGAGGCGAAGCCCGAGGCGCGGGAATCCTCGCCCACGGATTCCATCTGGCCGCTGCTGGCCGCCATCTGCACCTGCTCGATGCTGCTGGGCTCCATCTTCACGCCCTGGGCGGTGGTCTGGGGCATGATTCCCGTCTCGGCCGCGCTGGTCGCCTGGTTCTGGCCCAAAGGCAGCCCGGAGGAAGAGGCATGAGGCAGCATATCGTCGCCGATCTCGGCGACCTTCCTCTCCATGGCCAGAAGACCGCCAGCATGACCTGGTGGGGCACGCTGGCCTTCATGCTGATCGAAGGCACCGGCTTCGCGCTGATGATCGGCGTGTATCTCTATCTCGGCAGCCTGGCGCCGGAATGGCCGATCAATGCCGCGCCACCAGACCTCGGCCCCGGCACCGGTGTCACGCTGCTGCTGCTGGTGAGCCTGGTGCCGAACTGGCTGCTGGGCCGCTGGGCGGCGGCGGAGGACCTGCGGCGGGTGCGGATCGGGCTGCTGGTGATGGCGGCTTTCGGCACCGCGCCCATGGTGCTGCGCATCTGGGAATTCGCTGCCCTCAACGTGACCTGGGATGCCAATGCCTATGGCTCCACCGTCTGGGTGCTGCTGGGCCTGCACACCACCCATATCATCACAGACCTGGGCGAGACCTTCGTGCTCTGCGCCATGATGTTCAGCCGCCACGCCAACAATCCGCGCCGCTTCGGTGACGTGCAGGATGGCGTGCTTTACTGGTATTTCGTGGTGCTGACCTGGCTGCCGATCTATGCCGTCCTTTACGGGATACCGCGGCTGTGACGGCGCGGGTGGGAATCTGGCGCCTGCTGGCGCTGCTGGCCGGGCTGGGCGTTGGTCCGGGCATCTGGGCGCTCAGCACGCAGCTTGGCCAGATCCTGCCCTATGCCGAGTGCGGCGCCAGCATCCGGCCCAGCACCTTCCTCGGCGCGGCTGGCGTGCTGATGGCGCTGGCATCGGCCTGGATGTCCTGGCGCGCCGCCGCCGGCCTGCGGGGGCAGGAGGCTCTGCGCTTCACCGGCCAGCTCTCGGCGCTGATGGGCCTGCTGGTGGCCTTCGCGCTCTTGCTGCAAACGGCCGCGACCCTGGTGATCTCCGCATGCGAGCGCTAGCCCCCGCCGCGCTCCTGGCGCTGCTGCTGGCCCCGGCCGCCGCGCTGGCCCATGGTGCCGATCCGCATGGCCAAGTGCCTGTCTGGACATTCGACCCCTGGGTGGTGGTGCCCCTGGTGGTGGCCCTGGCGCTTTATCTGGGTGGGCTGGCTGCCTTGTGGCGCCGGGCGGGGCCGGGGCATGGCATCCGCTTCTGGCAGGCCGGCTGCTATCTGGCGGGGTGGCTCGCGCTGGCGGGGGCCCTGCTCTCACCGCTGCACTGGTGGGGCGAGCATCTCTTCACCGCCCACATGATCGAGCATGAGGTGGTGATGATCGTCGCCGCGCCGCTGCTGGTGCTGGGGCGGCCGCTTGGGGCGGGGCTCTGGGCCTGGCCGGTGGCGGCGCGGCGGCGGATGGGGCGGCTGGCGCAGGGCGGTGGCCTTGCCGGGCTGCCGTGGCGGCTGGTCACGCGGCCGGCGGTGGCCTCCCTGCTGCATGCGCTGGCCATCTGGGCCTGGCACGTGCCGGCGCTGTTCGATGCCACGGTCACCAGCACCGCCATACACCGGCTGCAACATCTCAGCTTCCTGCTCAGCGCGCTGCTGTTCTGGTGGGCCATGCTGCAGCGGGCGCATCCTGGCACGGCGGCGGCGCATCTCTTCGCCACCATGGTGCATACCGGCATCCTGGGCGCGGTGCTCTGCTTCGCACCGCGCGTCCTGTTCCATGCCCAGACCGCGCAGGCCGCCCTCTGGGGCCTGACACCGCTGGAGGACCAGCAACTGGCCGGGCTGGTCATGTGGGTGCCGGGCGGCATCGTCTATGTCGGTGCCGCGCTGGCCTTCGTGGCGCTCTGGATACGGCGCAGCAGCGGGTGGAAGGATGGCGGCGATGCCCTCCGTGTTTCTTAGCCTCCTGCGGCTGTTGGCGGTGCTGCTGCCGATCAGTTGGACGTTGGACCGCCGGCTGCGCGGGCATCGCCCTGCCATGGCGCCCGCCGTGGAAGGTTCCGTGCCGCTGCCCTGGCGCAACCGCCGGCGCTGGCTGATCAGCCTGGGCGGCGTGCTGGTGCTGGCCCTGGCCGCCGCGGCCTTCGCGCAATGGAGTGCGGGGAGGGAGGCCGAGCGCATCGCCCGGGCTCTGACGGGCGGAGAGCCGTCACGCGCCCCGGCGCTGATCACCCGCTATGGCTGCGGCGGTTGCCATGTCATTCCCGGCGCGCCTGGCGCCGATGGCCGCGTGGCCGCGCCACTGGCTGGCCTGCGGGAGCGGGTCTACCTGGGCGGTGTGCTGCGCAACACGCCGGAGAATCTGGTGGCCTGGATGATCGACCCACGCGCCTTCTCACCCCGCACCGCCATGCCGGCCACCGGCATCACCGAGGCCGAGGCGCGTGATGTCGCCGCCTGGCTGTATGCCCACTGAGCCTCAGGGCTTCGGCGTCGGACGCGGGGGCTGGGAGAGAATATAGGCCGCGATCGCCTCCCGCTCCTCACGCGGCACGCTGGCGGTATTGACCACCACATCCGCCATGGAGGATGCGACCTTGCGCCCGTCCGGCGTCCAGCCGGTGGTCAGCAGCGTCACCATATCCTCGCGCGACCAGCCCGCCAGCCGTGCCTGCGTGATATTGGGCACGAAGCCGACGCCTTCCTGGTCCCGGCCGCCGGCGAAGCGTGTTTCCGGCTTGATGGCATTGAGGATGTTGCGGGAGGAATGGCATTCCGCGCAATGCGTCACCGCTTCCACCAGGTAATGGCCGCGGTTCCAGGCGGCATCCATGGAAGGGTCCTCGACGATGGGATCGTGTTCCAGGAACAACAACTTCCAGAAGCCGATGGCGCGCCGCAGCTTGAAGAGCAGCGGCAGTTCATGCGGCGGCACGCGGCCCTGCACCGGCGGCAGATTGCGCAGGTAGGCCCAGAGATCGGCCACATCCTCAGGCCGCATGCGGGAATAGCTGGTGTAAGGTAGCGCAGGATAATAATGCTGCCCCGCGGGCGAGACGCCCGACACCAGCGCATTCGCCAGGTCGATGCCGCGCCAGTGGCCGATGCCGTCCTGCGGATCGGGTGAGATATTCGGCGGCCGGAAAGTGCCGAAGGGCGAGCTGAGCGCCATGCCGCCACCCAGCCGCAGCCTGTCTCCCTGTCCTGGCGTGGCATGGCAAGAGGCACAATCGCCGAGGGCGAAGATCACCTGGCCACGCGCGGCATCACCATGCTCGAAGCGATCCGCATCGGCATCCTCGAAGGCTTTCACCGGCTGGGAAAGCACATAAGCCCCGACGCCTGTCGCCACGACAGCCGCCGCGAGCATCCATCGCCAGCGGCGGCGTGGGGCAAGGGAGCCCTGCCGTCGTGTCGATGTCGCTCTCGGTTTGCGCATGCCACATGATATCGGGCCTGCCGCCGCCTGCTCAAGCCATCCACACAGGCATTGCCGGCCACGGCCGCGTGAGGGCCTTGGAAGCAGGAGCGTGCATCCGCGATACGTTGCTTCCGCCACATCTCATCCGACGGATATTTGTGGCATTCGCCCAAGAAGAAGGCAACCAACTGCCGAAGCATGGGCGGATTGTTCTGATTCAGAACAAACGACCTGAGCTGCTTCTCCAGGCGAACCTCTGGCACGCCGCATGCACAGTGCCGGAAGGCGCCCGCCTGCCAGGCGCGTGGATCGGATGACGGAGGAGCGGATATGGAAATCGGCGTCTTCATTCCCATCGGCAATAACGGCTGGCTGATCTCGGAGACGGCGCCGCAATACAAGCCGAGCTTCGACCTCAACCGCGCCATCGTGGAGAAGGCGGAGCGTTACGGCTTCGATTTCGCGCTCTCCATGATCAAGCTGCGCGGCTTTGGTGGGAAGACCGAGTTCTGGGACCACAACCTCGAAACCTTCACGCTGATGGCGGGGCTGGCGGCGGTGACCTCCCGCATCAAGCTCTATGCCACGGCGGCTACGCTGGTGATGCCGCCGGCGATCGTGGCACGCATGGCCTCGACCATCGACAGCATCTCCCATGGCCGCTTCGGGCTGAATGTCATCACCGGCTGGCAGAAGCCCGAGTACAGCCAGATGGGCCTCTGGCCGGGAGATGAATTCTTCCGGACGCGCTACCAATATCTGGCGGAATATGTGCAGGTGCTGCGTGACCTTTGGGAAACCGGACGCAGCGACCTGAAGGGCGACTTCTTCCAGATGGAGGATTGCCGCCTCAGCCCAAGGCCGCAGGCAGATATGAAGATCATCTGCGCCGGCACCAGCGAGGCCGGGATGGCCTTCACCGCCAGGTATGCCGACTACAACTTCTGCTTCGGGCTTGGCCTGAACACCCCGAAGGCCTTCGCCACCACGACGGAGCGCCTGCGCGCCGCCGCGGCCAGGGAAGGGCGGGAAGTGCCGGCCTTCCCGCTGTTCATGGTCATCGCCGACGAAACGGACGAGGCCGCGATGGCCAAGTGGGAGCACTACAAGGCCGGCGCCGATACTGAGGCCTTGCAATGGATGGTGGCGCAGACGGAGGCGGACAAGAACGCGGGCAAGGATGCCAATGTCCGCAACATGGCGCGCGCGGAATCGGCGGTGAACCTCAATATGGGCACCATTGTCGGCTCCTATGCCACCTGCGCGCGGTTGCTCGATGAGATCGCGGAAGTACCAGGCGCCGGCGGCGTGATGCTGACCTTCGATGACTTCCTGGACGGCATTGAAGCCTTCGGGCAGCACATCCAGCCGCTGATGCAAAGCCGCAGGCATGTGATGGAGCTGGCCTGATGTCGCAGGCCCGTGCTGGCCATGCGCCGGAGACCACCACCCGCCCCGCTGTCACCCTGCCTGCGCGGCCGGAGCCGCTGCGCCTGCAGCCTTCCGAGACGGCGCTGATCATCGTCGATATGCAGAATGCCTATGCCTCGGGAGGGGGTTACCTCGACCTCGCGGGCTTCGATATCTCCGGCGCGGCGGGTGCCATCGCCGCCATCGCCAAGGCGGCCGCCGTGGCCAGGGCCGCCGGCATGCCTGTCTTCTACTTCCAGAACGGCTGGGACGCCGGCTATGCCGAGGCGGGTGGCCCGGGCTCGCCCAACTGGCACAAGTCGAATGCGCTGAAGACCATGCGCAAACGGCCCGAGCTGGAAGGCCGGTTTCTCGCCAAGGGCGGCTGGGACTATGCCCTGGTGGATGCGCTGGCGCCGCAGCCCGGGGACTTCGTGGTGCCCAAGACGCGCTACAGCGGCTTCTTCAACACCAACATGGACAGCATGCTGCGGGCGCGCGGCATTCGGAACCTGGTTTTCACCGGCATCGCCACGAATGTCTGCGTCGAATCCTCGCTGCGCGACGCCTTCCACCTCGAATACTTCCCGGTGATGCTGGAGGACGCCACGCATCACGCGGGGCCCGATTATATCCGAAAGGCCACGGTCTATAACGTGGAAACCTTCTTTGGATGGGTTTCCACCGTGGCCGATTTCTGCGGCGCCCTTGGCCAGCAACCCTCAGCCTGAAGGGGAAGAAGGCGTCCATGCCCATGAAGCCCATCATTCCACCTGGCAGCGGCAGGCCCATCGCACCCTTCTCCCCCGGCGCGATGGCGGATAACGTACTCTATGTCTCCGGCACGCTGCCCTTCGACAAGGACAACAACGTGGTGCATGCCGGCGATGCCGCCGCGCAGACGCGCCATGTGCTGGAGATCATCAAAGGTGTTGTCGAAGCTGCCGGCGGCGGCATGGCGGACGTGGCGTTCAACTCGATCTTTATCACCGATTGGGCGAACTACGCTGCCATCAACAGCGTCTATGCTGAATATTTCCCGGGCGATAAGCCCGCGCGCTATTGCATCCAGTGCGGGCTGGTGAAGCCGGATGCACTGGTCGAGATCGCCAGCATCGCCCATCTGCCGCGCACATGAAGTACCAGCTTCTGGGCCGCGCCGATGCGGCGGAAACGGTGGTGCTCTCGGCGGGGCTTGGCGGCGCCGGCAGCTTCTGGATGCCGCAGGTTGAGGCATTGGCGCGGGAGTACCGCGTGGTGCTCTACGACCACCGCGGCACCGGCGACAATGCGGAGCCGCTGCCGGAGCATTATACCATCGGGCATATGGCCGAGGACGTGATCAAGATCCTCGATGCCCTGGGGGCGCAGAAGGCGCATCTGCTTGGCCATGCACTGGGTGGGCTGGTGGCGCTGGAACTGGCCCTGCGCCATCCTGGGCGTGTTGGCCGAATCGTCGTCGTCAATGGCTGGCTGAAGGCGGACAGCCATACCCGCCGCTGCTTTGACACGCGCCTGGCGGCGCTGCGCGGAGGCGGGCCGGCGGCCTATGTCCGGGCGCAGCCGATATTCCTCTACCCCGCTGCCTGGCTTTCGGCCCATGCGGACCGCATGGAGGCGGAGGAGGCACATGGCCTCGCGCACTTCCAGGGCGAGGCCAATCTGCGGGCGCGCATCGATGCCCTGCTGGCCTATGACGCCAGCCTTGTCGCCAGCAGCATTTCCGCACCTGTACTCGTCGCTGCCGCACGGGACGATGTGCTGGTGCCCTGGACAGCCTCCCAGACCATGGCTCGCGTCCTGCCAAAAGCCAGGCTCTGGCTTGCGGCGGAGGGAGGCCATGCCTTCACGGTGGTGGCGCCGGCGACTTTCAATGCGGAGCTTTTCCGTTTCCTATCCGATCCGGCTTAGTCTTCTCACGCCTTGATGGTTGATCGGCAGGCTTGCGGCGGCGACAATGCCGCCGCGCAGTCAACACATCTGGGCAGTTCCCATGCCGTCTATCTTCCGCCGTGCCTTGCTACTGAGCGCCGCCGCTCTTCCACTGGCGCTATCCGAGGCACCCGCGGCCCAGGCTCCTGCAAAGCTCAGACTCCGCTTGCTGGAAACCACGGACCTGCACGTCAATGTCTATCCCTATGACTACTACCGGGACCGAGCGGACGATACGGTGGGGCTGGCCAAGACCGCCTCGCTGATCACCGCCGCGCGGGCAGAGGTTCCGAATGCATTGCTGTTCGATAACGGCGATGTCATTCAGGGCAGCCCCTTAGGCGATTACATGGCCTATTCGCATGGCCTGAAGCCGGGGCAGGTGCACCCGATCATCGCCGCGATGAATGAGCTGGGTTATCTCTGCGGCACGCTCGGCAACCATGAGTTCAATTACGGGCTCGACTATCTTGGCGTCTCGCTGGCCGGGCAGAACTTCCCGAGTGTCTGCGCCAATGCCCTGAAGCCCGATGGCACCACGCTGGTGCCGCCCACGCGCGTCTTCACGCGTGAAATGGTGGATGAGGCCGGGCAGAAGCACAGCCTGCGTATCGGCGTCATCGGCTTCGTGCCGCCACAGATTGTGCAATGGGACCAGGCCAACCTGAATGGCAAGCTGACCACCATCGACATCGTGGAGGCCGCCCGCCAGTACCTGCCGCAGCTGCGGGCAGAGTCGGACGTGGTGGTGGCCCTGTGCCATTCCGGCATCGCTGGCGGCGAGCCTAAGGCGGGCGCCGAGAACGCGGCGCTCCATCTCGCGCAGGTGCCGGGGATCGACGCGATTCTGGCCGGCCATCAGCACCTTGTCTTCCCTGGCGGTGATTTCGCCAATATCCCGGGCGTGGACGCCAAACGCGGCACGCTGCATGGCGTGCCGGCGGTGATGGCCGGCTTCTGGGGCAGCCACCTCGGTGTCATCGACCTGGTGCTGGAGCGCGAGGGCAGTGCCTGGAAGGTTGCCGACTTCGGTACCGAGGCGCGCCCGATCTACGAACGTGCGCCGGACCGCAAGATCGTCTCGAAGGTCGATGCCGCTCCCGCTGTACTGGCCGCGGCCCGCACGGAGCATGAGGCGACGCTGGCCTATGTGCGCCAACCCGTCGGCGAGACCAAAGGTTCCATCAACAGCTACTGGGCGCTGGTGGCGGATGACCCTTCGGTCCAGATCGTCTCCAATGCACAAAGCTGGTATGTGAGGGAGCTGGCGAGGAGTGCCGGCATGGGCGACATCCCGCTGCTTTCCGCCGCCGCGCCCTTCAAGGCCGGTGGCCGCGGCGGGCCGGACTACTTCACGGACGTGAAGCCGGGGCCGGTCGCCATCAAGGATGTCGCGGATATCTACCTCTACCCCAACACCTTGCGGGTGGTGAAGGTGAAGGGCGCGCAGGTGCGGGAATGGCTGGAGCGCTCCGCCGGCCTCTTCAACCGCATCGACCCGGCCTTGACTGCCGAGCAGGAACTGATCAACACGAAGTTCCCTTCCTATAACTTCGACATCATTGATGGTGTCACCTACAGGATCGATGTCACTCAGCCTTCCCGCTACGACAATGACGGCAAGGTGGTGGCGCCCGAGGCGCATCGTATCCGCGACCTGGCTTTCAACGGCAAGCCGATCGATGACGCGCAGGAATTCCTGGTCGCCACCAACAACTATCGAGCGGGCGGCGGCGGCAACTTCCCCGGCGCCGATGGCAAGACCATCGTGATCGAGGCGCCGGACCTGAACCGGGATGTTGTGGTGCGCTACATCGTCGAGCAGAAGACCATCGACCCTTCGGCAGATGGCAACTGGAGTTTTGCACCTTGGCCGAACACGGCCGTGGTTAGCTATGTCACCGGCCCCGGTGCCACGGCCTTCCGCCCCGCCGGCCTGAACGTGGAGCCCATGGGCAACACGCCGGAAGGCTTCACCAAGTATCGCCTCGGCCATGCCGGCTGACGCGGCGCAGCACAGGAAACGGAACTCCACCATGAAGAAGATGCTCGCCACGGCGCTGGCCGCCGCCCTGTTGACCATCAGTGCCGCCCAGGCTGCCGAGATCAACCCTGCCGTTGTCTTCGACATGGGTGGCAAGTTCGACAAGTCCTTCAACGAGGGCGTGCATGCCGGCGCGGAAAGCTTCACCAAGGAAACCGGCGTCGCCGTGCGGGAATTCGAGCCGCAGAACGACACGCAGCGGGAGCAGGCGCTGCGCAACTTCGCCCGCCGCGGCCAGACGCCCATCATCGCGGTCGGCTTCAACCAGGCCAGCGCGGTGAAGACCGTGGCGGCGGAGTTCCCGAAGCTGCAGTTCGTGATCATCGATTCCGTGGTGGAGGCACCCAATGTGCAGTCCATTGTCTTCCGGGAAGAGCAGGGCTCCTACCTCGCCGGTATGCTGGCAGCGCTGAAGAGCGCGACGGGCAAGGTGGGCTTCGTCGGCGGCATGGACGTGCCGCTGATCCGCAAGTTCGCCTGCGGCTATGTGCAGGGCGCGAAGGCCGGCAGGCCGGGCATCGAGGTGCTGCAGAACATGACCGGCTCCACGCCCTCCGCCTGGAATGACCCGGTGCGTGGCGGCGAGCTGGCGCGGTCGCAGATCGAGCGTGGCGCGGATGTGATCTTCCACGCGGCGGGCGCCACGGGCATCGGCGTTCTCCAGGCGGCCTCGGATGCCGGCAAGTTCGGCATCGGCGTCGATTCCAACCAGAACCACCTGCATCCGGGCCATGTGCTGACCAGCATGGTGAAGCAGTTGGATGTCGCCACCCACAAGACACTGGTGGAGGCTCGGGACGGTAGCTGGAAGCCGGGCACACAGGTGCTGGGGCTGGCGGAAGATGGCGTGGGCCTGGCCTTCGACAGCAACAATGCCTCCATCGTCACGGCCGAGATGCGCGCGCGCATTGACCAGGCCAAGGCCGATATCGTCGCCGGCAAGGTGCGGGTGCACGACTACATGAGCAACAATTCCTGCCCGAACTGATGACGCCTCCGGACGCGGCGGCTCCCGCCATCGAGTTGGTTGGCATCGACAAGCGCTTTGGCGCCGTTCATGCCAACCGGGCGGTGGACCTCCTGGTCCGTCGCGGCCACATCCACGGCATCATCGGTGAGAATGGCGCCGGCAAATCGACGCTGATGGCTATCCTGCATGGCTTCTATCAGGCCGATGCCGGCACCATCCGTGTGAACGGGCATGACGCCACGATCCGCGACAGCCGCGACGCTATCCGCCTTGGGATCGAGATGGTCCATCAGCACTTCATGCTGGTGGAGCGCTTCACGGTGTTGGAAAACGTCATGCTGGGCGCCGAGGGCGGTGCCCGGCTGGCCCCCGGCGCCGCCAAGGCGCGCGCGGAACTCAGGCGCCTGGGCGAGACCTACGGGCTGACGGTGGACCCTGATGCGCGCATCGAGGATCTGCCCGTGGGCGCGCAGCAGCGCGTGGAAATCCTGAAGGCGCTGTATCGCGGCGCCGAGGTGCTGATCCTGGATGAGCCAACCGGCGTGCTGACGCCGCAGGAGGCGGATGACCTTTTCCGCGTGCTTCGCGCGTTGCGGGACCAGGGCCGCACGGTGCTGCTGATCACACACAAGCTGCGCGAGATCATGGCCATCACGGACCGGGTTTCCGTGATGCGGGCCGGGCAGATGGTGGCGCACCGGGATACGGCGGAAACCTCCACCGCCGAACTGGGTGAGCTGATGATCGGCCGCCGCCTTGCCGCCCCCGCGCCGCGCCCGGCGCCGCGCCTGGGCGAGACGCTGCTGGAGGCCCGGGGCCTTTCCGTGCGCGACGCGGCGGGGGTGGAGCGGGTGAAGGGCGTCGATCTGGCCTTGCGTGGCGGCGAGGTGCTGGGCATCGCCGGTGTGGCCGGGAACGGGCAGGGGGAGCTGCTGGAGGCACTGGCCGGCATGCGCACCCCTTCGGCCGGCGAGATCCGGCTGAACGGCCGCACCGTTTTCCCAGGCCGTGACTTCAATGCCGCCAGCCTGCGCCGCCAGCGCCTGGGTCATGTGCCGGAGGACCGGCTGCGCAGCGGGCTGGTGCGCAGCGCGCGGGCGGCGGAAACCGCCATCCTGGGCTATCAGCACGACCCGGCCTATCGCACCGGCCTGGGCCTTCTGTCGCGGGAAAAAATCGCGGCGCATGGCGCGCGGCTGATGCGGGATTACGACGTGCGGCCTGGCGACCCTTCGCTGCGCTCCTCCCTTTTTTCCGGCGGCAACCAGCAGAAGCTGATCCTGGGGCGGGAGATCGAGCGCGACCCCGCCGTGCTGCTGGTGGGGCAGCCCACGCGCGGCGTCGATATCGGCGGCATCGACGCCATCCACCAGCGCCTGCTGGCCTGCCGCGCGGCGGGCAAGGCGGTGCTGGTGGTCTCGGTGGAACTGGATGAAATCCTGGCGCTAGCCGACCGTATTCTGGTGATGTTCGATGGACGGATCATGGGTGAGCTGACGGCGGCCGAGGCCACGGAACAGCGCCTGGGCCTGCTGATGGCCGGCGTGCAGGAGGCGGCGGCATGAGCACGGCCTTGCCCCGCTGGGCCGACCTGATCCTCTTGCCGCTGATCAACCTGTTGCTGGCTCTGGGCCTGACGGCGCTGATCGTGCTGGCCACCGGTTCCGACCCCGTCGCGGCGCTGAAGGCGCTCGCGGTGGGCAGCCTCGGTTCCACCGATGCCATCGGCTACACGCTCTACTACGCCACCAACATGGCCTTCACCGGGCTGGCGGTGGCCGTAGCCTTCCAGGGCGGGTTGTTCAATATCGGCGCAGAAGGGCAGGCCTATCTGGCCGGGCTTGGCGTTGCGCTGGCGGCGCTGAACCTGGAATTCCTGCCGCCCGCGCTGCTGGTGCCGCTGGCCATCCTGGCTGGGGCAGGCTGCGGTGCGCTCTGGGCCGCCATTCCGGGCTGGTTGCAGGCGAGGCGCGGCAGCCACATCGTCATCACCACCATCATGTTCAACTTCCTGGCCGCTTCGCTGATGGTCTACCTGATCGTCAATGTGCTGATCGCGCCGGGCTCCATGTCGCCCGAGACGCGGCGCTTCACCACGGCGGCGGATCTGCCGGGGCTGGCGTCCTTCGGCTTTCCGTCCTCGGCGCCGGTCAATCTCGCGCTGCTGCTCGCGCTGCTGGCGGCGGGCGCCGTCTGGCTGCTGATCTGGCGCACGCCCTGGGGCTACGCCCTGCGCGTGATGGGCGAGAGCGCGGAGGTTGCCCGCTACGCCGGCATTGACCAGGGGCGGATGACAGTGCTGGTCATGGCGCTCTCCGGCGCCCTGGCCGGTGGCGTGGCGGTGAACGAGTTGCTGGGCGCGCAGCACAAGCTGCTGTTGGGCTTCACGGGCGGCTATGGCTTCACCGGCATCGCCGTGGCGCTGATGGGGCGGAACCACCCCGGTGGCGTGCTGCTGGCGGCGCTGCTCTTCGGCGCACTGACCCAGGGCGGGGCCGAAATGGCCTTCGAGGTGCCAGACGTGCCTTCCGAGATCGTGGTGCTGATCCAGGGGCTGGTGATCCTCTTCGCCGGGGCGCTGGGCAATATGCTGCGGCCGGGCCTGTCTCGCCTGCTCCAGCGGAAGCCGGCGTGATGGAAGGCTTCGACTTCGTCCCCATCCTGTCCGCCACGCTGCGCGTCGCCACGCCCCTGCTGCTGGCGGCCATGGCCGGGCTCTTCTCGGAACGCTCCGGCATCATCGATGTGGGGCTGGAAGGTAAGATGCTGGTGGCGGCCTTCGCCGCTGCCGCTGCCGCCTCCGTCAGCGGCAATGTCGTCGTCGGCCTGTTGGCGGGCATAGGCGCTTCCTGCCTGCTGGGGCTGGTGCATGCCTATGCCTGCGTGACCCTGCGTGGCTCCCAGGTCGTGTCCGGCATGGCCATCAACATCCTCGCCTCCGGCCTGACAGTGACCTTGGCGCTGGCCTGGTTCTCCATGGGCGGGCAGACGCCGCCGCTGCCCGCCGCCGCACGCTTTTTGCCCCTGACGCTGCCGAGCACGGAGGCGCTGGCGGGCGTGCCGGTGCTGGGCCGCGTTTATGGCGCGCTGCTCGGCGGCCAGACGGCGCTGGTCTATCTGGCATTGCTGCTGGTGCCGCTCTCCGCCTGGGTGCTCTACCGCAGCCGCTTCGGGCTGCGCCTGCGCGCCTGTGGCGAGCATCCGGCGGCCATCGACACCGCCGGCATTTCCGTGGCCCGGCTGCGCTATGCGGGGGTGCTGATCGCTTCCGTGCTCTGCGGCGTGGCGGGGGCCTATATCGCCACGGCCCAGGGCGCCGGCTTCCAGCGGGACATGATCGCGGGGCGTGGCTATATCGCGCTGGCGGCCATGATCCTGGGCGGCTGGCGCCCCTGGCCGATCCTGCTGGCCTGCCTGGCCTTCGGGCTGCTGGACGCGGTGGCCATCCGCCTGCAAGGCGTGGTGCTGCCGGGCATCGGCGCCTTTCCGGTGCAGGCCATCCAGGCCCTGCCTTACCTGCTGACGGTGGTGCTGCTGGCCGGCTTCGTCGGCCGCGCCATTCCGCCCAAGGCCAGCGGCACCCCATATGTGAAGGAACGCTGATGTCCGAAGCGTTGATCGACGCTGCTCTGGCCGCCCGCTCCCGCGCCTATGCTCCGTATTCCCGCTTCCTGGTGGGCGCCGCCCTGCAGACGGAGGAGGGGGCCATTCATGCGGGCTGCAATGTCGAGAATGCCGCCTATCCGGAAGGCACCTGCGCGGAGGCTGGCGCCATTGCCGCCATGGTGATGGCCGGCGGTCGCCGCATCGCTGAGGTTGTGGTGGCAGGCGGCGGCGAGATGCCCTGCACGCCCTGCGGCGGCTGCCGCCAGAAGATCCGCGAATTCGCGGCGCCGGATACGCCGGTGCGGATGGTGGACCCCTCCGGCCGGTTACTGCTGACCACGACGCTGGAGGCGTTGCTGCCGCATTCCTTTGGCCCCGACAATCTGGCAGGGAGCGGCGCATGAAAGCCTATCTCGCCGGGCCGGATGTCTTCCTGCCGAATGCCGTCGAACATGCCCGCCGCAAGGTGGAAATCTGCGCCCGCCTAGGTTTCGAGGGCCAGCCGCCCTTGAACGAGGATGTCGCCGCCCTCTCCAGCATGACTGAGGACGAGGCCTGGCGGACCATCTACCGCAAGGACGTGGCGATGATGGAGGCCTGCGACATCGTCATCGCCAACCTGACACCCTTTCGCGGCGTGTCCGCCGACAGTGGCACCCTGATCGAGATCGGCTGGTTCCTGGGGCGTGGCAAGCCGGTGTTTGGCTATTCCAACAGCGCCGCCTCCTTCGCCGAACGCTGCCGCGCCTATGGCGCCGCCCTGCCGGACCCGATCCCCGGCCTCAGCGTCGAGGGCTTCGGCCTGCCAGACAACCTGATGATCCCTGGCGCCGTTTTGCAGGCCGGTGGTTACCCGATGGTTGTGCCGACCGACGGGCGCGACCGCGCCTTCGATTCACTGCAGATGTTCGAAGCCTGCGCCACCCTGGCGGCGCGCCACATGGGGAAGATGGCCTGATGCGCCGGATCATCATCGACACCGATCCCGGCAAGGACGATGCCGTGGCCATCCTGCTGGCGCTGGCGGCGCCGGAGGAACTGGAACTGGTCTCCATCACCACCGTAGCTGGCAACGTGCCGCTCTCCCGCACCACGGCCAATGCGCTGGCGCTGCTGGAACTGGGTGGCCGCGCTGGTGTGCCGGTCTTCCCCGGCTGCGCGCGCCCGATGATCCGCCTGCCCATCACGGCGGAGCATGTTCATGGCGAAACCGGCCTGCAAGGCTTGGTGCTGCCGGAAGCGCAGGCGCCCGCGCGGCCGCAGCATGCGGTGGACCACCTGATCGAGGCGCTGCTGCGCGAGCCCGCCGGCAGCATCACCCTCTGCCTGCTGGGCCCCGCCACCAACCTGGCCATGGCGCTGGTGAAGGCGCCGGAGATCGCGCCGCGCATCGGCGAGGTGATCTGGATGGCCGGCGCGCGCAGCGAGGGCGGCAATGTCACCCCCGCCGCCGAATACAATGTCTATGCCGACCCGGAGGCCGCCGCCGTGCTGCTGGACAGCGGCGTGCCGCTGACCATGTTGCCGCTGGACCTGACGCATCAGGTATTGATGACGCGGGACCGCTTGCTGGCGCTGCGAAAGGTCGATACCGCCGCCGCCCGCGCCGTCGCCGTGATGTTCGGCGATGCCGATGGCAATCCGCAGCGGGAGCGTGAGAAGGATGGCATCCCGCTGCATGACCCCTGCGTCATCGCCCATCTGCTGGACCCCACGCTCTTCACCGGGCGCCGGATCAATGTGGCGGTGGAAACCGCCAGCCCGGTCTCGCTGGGCATGACCGTGGCCGACTGGTTCCATGTCACCGGCCGGCCACAGAACGCTCTCTGGCTGAACGAGACGGATGCGGACCGTTTCTTCGAGCTGCTCCTCACGCGGCTGGCCCGGCTGCCTTAGCGCCGGGCCGCCGCGCGGCGCCGGTCAGGTAGCCGGCGCTTCCGCATTCTCCTTGCACCAGGCGGCCACTTCGGCATGGCTGGCGAACCAGCAGTCGCCCTTGGCCTTGGCGGCGGCGATCACCTTCTCCAGCACCGGCATGCGGCTGCGGTGGCCGATGTAGTGCGGGTGCATGGTCAGCAGGTAGAGCCCGCCCTCCGCATAGGCGCCCTCGAATTCCGCCAGGAAGACCTCGGCCACGCCCGAGGGCGGCGTATAAGGGCGCAGCCCGCCAAAGCGGTTCATGTTGAAATAGACCGCATCATCGCGGATCCATTCCGGCGGCAGCTCGACGATGCCGGTCGGCGTGCCGCCCGAATTCAGCTCATAGGGGTCGTCATCGGCCATCAGGCTGCTGTCATAGAGCAGCCCCATCTCCCGGATGATGTCGAGCGTGCGCAGGGAGAAATCCCAGCTCGCCGTGCGCATGCCCACCGGGCGCTGGCCGGAAACCTGCTCCAGCGTCTCCGCGGCGCGGAAGGCGAGGTCGCGCTCGACCTCGTAGGGCAGCGCCGTGTTGCGCTCATGGATCCAGGAATGGATGCCGATTTCATGGCCTTCCTCGGCCACGCCGCGAACCTCGTCCTGGTGCAGCAGGGCGGAAACGGCGGGGTAGAAGAAGGTGGCCTTCACGCCCTCCCGCGCCAGCAGCGAGCGGATGCGCGGCATGGCCGCCCGTGCGCCATACTGGCCCTGGCTGATGCGCATCGGGCTCTCGTCGGAATCGCGCAGCGGAATGGTCTCGTGGTCCGCGTCGAAGGAGAGCGCCACGGCGCAGCGCGCGCCACCGGGCCAGGCGCGGGGGCGCAGGCTGCGGCCCGCGCGCGCG
>NZ_JACTUZ010000390.1 GCF_014490445.1 Pseudoroseomonas ludipueritiae
CGCCCAGAGGTTCTCCACCCGCGAGCGGTTGTTGTAGATCCAGGTGGGACAGGCGACCGGCGCATCCGTGCGCTTGGGTGGGATGGCAGGACGTGCGCCCATGTTCCAGATCCGCTCGCGGAAGGCATCGGACGCATAGCCGCGGTCACCGATGATCCACCTTGGCACGTCCGGCAGGCTGTTGAGCAGACCAGGTGCGAGCGGCAGTTTATGCGCTTGGCCAGGCGCAAGAGCAAAGGCGATGGCCCGTCCGCGCCCATCGGCGATCACGCAAGCCTTGGTGCCATAGCCGCCGCGAGAGCGGCCAAGTGCTTCGCGGAGATCTCGCTCTCTGCCATGGCCCCTCTTTTTTCCGCGCCCGCTGCCTTGTGGTGCGCGCGGATACTGGTGCCGTCGAGGAAGGTCATGCCGAGCGCTACACCCCGCTGCTGCACCAGCGCCAGCAGGCGCTCCCAAACACCAGCCTTGGCCCAGCGGATGAAGAGCTGCGCCGCCAGCCACCAAGGACCGAGATCGTCAGGAATGCTGCGCCATTTGGCGCCGTTCTGGTGCCGCCAGAGAATGGCCGAGATGGTCCGTCGG
>NZ_JACTUZ010000391.1 GCF_014490445.1 Pseudoroseomonas ludipueritiae
CGCCGCCGCCGATCCGGCCCCCGCGCCGGAGGCAGCGCCCATGGCCGCGCCGGAACCAGCGGCCGCCAGCCCGGCGCCGGTCGAAGCCAGCGAAGCCAAGGACCCACCATTGGCCGAGATGCTGCCCGGCAAGCTGGGCGAATTGGCGCCCTCGGATGCGGAAGCCCCGCCGCCGGAGGCCGCCCTGGTCCAGCCGCCCGCTGCCGGCAGCACCGAGGCACCGGTTGCCACCCTGCCGGGCGGCGCCCCTGAACCCATCCGGGCGGCGGCGGACTCGCAGCCGCCCACGCCCGCCGATGCCGCCCCGGTGGCCGCGAGTTCCGAGCGGCCCGAGCAGCCTCCTGTGGCCGCCGAGGCCGGGGCAGTGCCTGGCGCCACGGCGGTCATCACCGCCCCGGCGGAGCATGCCCAGCAGGCTCCTGCCGCCGTTGATGCCCTGCCGGTGCCCAGCGCGACCGCCGCAACCACCGCTCCGGCTGAGCATGTTCCCCAGGCTGCTGCCGATGCCGGTGCCCCGACCCCGGAGGCACCGGTCGCGGCACCGGCGGCGCGCAGCCCGCAGGCCGCTGCGGC
>NZ_JACTUZ010000392.1 GCF_014490445.1 Pseudoroseomonas ludipueritiae
CCGTGCCGCCGCGCATCGCATCGCCGCCGCCGTGCTGCGCCGCCTGGGCAGCCTGGACGCGGTGCTGGAGCCCTTCCTGCGCCGGGAGCCGCCGCCGGAAGTGCGGCAGGTGCTGCGCATCGGCGCCGCCGAGCTGTTGCTGCTGGCCACGCCCCCGCATGCGGCGGTGGCGAGCTGCGTGGACCTGGTGCCCCGCCCCTTCGCCGGGCTGGTGAATGCCGTGCTGCGCAAGGTGGGCGCCGAGGGCGCCGCCGCCCTGGAAGACCTGGATGGCGAGCGGCTGGACACCCCCGGCTGGCTCTGGACCGCCTGGCACAAGGCCTATGGCCCCGGCGTGCGCGCCATTGCCCGCGCCCACCGCCTGCCGGCGCCGCTGGACCTTTCCCTGAAGGCCGGCACCGCTCTGCCGGAAGGCGCCATCCTGCTGCCTACCGGCACCGTGCGCCTGCCGGCCGGCACCCGCATCACCGAGCTGCCCGCCTTTATCGATGGCGCCGCCTGGGCCCAGGATGCCGCCGCCGCCCTGCCGGCCCGCCTGCTGGCCGCCCGCGCCGGTGAGCGCGTGG
>NZ_JACTUZ010000393.1 GCF_014490445.1 Pseudoroseomonas ludipueritiae
CTCGTGGTGCAGGGCAACCAGGTGCGCGGTGCGGCCTGGGCGCTGCGGCAGATCGACGAGGCGGCCTGGGCGAGCCCGGACGGCAGCGTCGAGCAGGCTTATTTCAGCAAGGTCTCGGAAGCCAACTGGTCCTGGATCGTGGAGCAGATCCCGGCCTGGACGGCGGAGCAGGGCGAGGCGCATGGCTGGCTGCCGGGTGAATACGGCACCGAGGGCGCGCTGCCGCCGTGGCAGCAGGACTATTTCGCCTCCACCGCCATCGCGGCGGCGCGGCACGGCAACGAGGATGCGCTGACCTATCTGGAATGGGCCTCGAACTTCCTGGTGGGGCGCTTCCAGCACGCGGCGGACGGCTTTGCCGAGCATGACGGCGCGGCCTATCTGCTGGCGATCAGCGACCCGGCGACGGGGCGGGTGTTCAACACCTGGGCGGAGATCGGCGCCACCACCGCCGCCTATGACTGGTCGAACGGCGACGGCTGGAGCCACACGGATGGCGACTACGCGCAGCTGGCGCTGGCGACGTTGGCCGGCATTGCCGAGCTGACCGGCTCGCAGGCGGCGG
>NZ_JACTUZ010000394.1 GCF_014490445.1 Pseudoroseomonas ludipueritiae
CGCGGCATCCTGGCGGCGCCGCTGGCGGAAGGCCGGCTCTGCTTCGCCGGCGAGGCCTGCCACCCCAGCCTCGCCGCCACGCTGGGCGGCGCCTGGGAAACCGGCGAGGCCGCCGCCGCCCATGCGGCCCGCGCCTTGCGTGACAGGGAGCGTGACAAAGAGCGACAGCCGCTGACACCGGCCCTGGCTTGGCGCTATGCCGCCCCCGCAACAGATGCACCCCCACCGACCGGGACGACTGATGAGGGATGAGGCCGAGGAGGAGCCGGGCTTCGCAAGGGATGGAGACCGGCTGGCGCTGCACGGCGCCCTGACCACCGAACGCATTGGCGATCTATGGAACCCGATGCTGAAGGCGGCGCGGGGCGTGGCGGTGGTGGACCTTTCCCGCGTCTCGGCGCTGGATACCAGCGGCGCCGCCCTGGTGCTGGCCGCGGGCGGCGAGGCCGCGCGGCTGGAAGGGGCGGCGCAGGGCGTGCTCGCGGTGCTGGAACGCGCCCGCGATGCCCTGGCGGCGCC
>NZ_JACTUZ010000004.1 GCF_014490445.1 Pseudoroseomonas ludipueritiae
CCAGGCCAGGGCGCCCGGGCGCTCCGGCAGCGGCATGCGGGCCACCCGCGTGGCCACATGCGCCCGCATCCGGGCCAGGGTGGCGGCATCGGGCATGGCGCGGCTGCCCCGCAGGGCATCCTCCAGCGTGGCGGTGCGGTGCAGCAGCGCCTGCGCCTCGGGCGATGCCATCAGCAGGGCACGCGCGGCCTCTGCCTCGGCGGGCGGCCAGCGGCCGAGATCGGCGCCATGGGTGTCCAGCAGGTGCTCGAAACGGGCGATGCGCATCGGGGCCTCCTCAGCCGCCACCCAGCCGTGCCGCCAGAAAGTGCCGCGCGCGCCGCAGCAGCCCTTCCAGCGCACGGGTGGAGACGGACAGCGCCGCCGCCGCCTCGGCGCCCGGCATCTCCGCGTCGTAGAACAGGGCCAGGGCGGCCCGCTGCCGCGCTGGCATCTCGTCCAGCGCCCCGGCCAGCATGGCGCGCTGCTGGCGGGTGGCGGCGCGCTGCTCGGGGTCTGCCTCGGGGGCCGGGGTATCCTCGGAAGGCGCGGGGGCCACACGGCCGGCGGCGCGGGCATGGTCGATGGCCAGATTGGTGGCGATGCGGTGCAGCCAGGTGGAGAAGCGCGCCTTTGAGGGGTCGAAGCGCCCGGCGGCCTGCCAGGCGCGCAGCATGGCCTCCTGCGCCACGTCCTCGGCGGCGGCGGCATCCCCGGTGACGCGATGGGCCAGCCGGTAGAGCCGGGGCAGGTGGCGCAGCGAGAGCTGGTCGAAAGCCAGCCGGTCGCCGGCCGCCGCCCAGGCGATCAGCGTCTCGTCACTCGCCGCGTTGCGGTCACGTTGCAGGATGGCGGATGTCTCGGCGCGAGGCGCGATGGCGGGCTCGATCCGGCCAGGGGCCGCGTCCAGGAGGAGGGAAAGAAACATGGGCTGCCGTTGTTCTCCCCGGTGATACGGCGAGCCAACGCGCAACCCATGCCATCAAACGCAGAATTTTTGTGTCGGTTGTTACTTGGTGCCGTAGAGGCGGTCGCCTGCGTCGCCCAGGCCGGGGCGGATATAGGCATGGCTGTCCAGCTCCCGGTCGATGGAGCAGGTGAAGACCGGCACGTCCGGATGCGCCTCGGTCAGGACCTTCATGCCTTCCGGCGCGGCCAGCAGGCAGGCGAAGCGCAGCTGTGTGGCCCCGGCCTGCTTCAACCGCGTCAGCGCCGCGGCGGCGGAATGGCCGGTGGCCAGCATGGGGTCCACCACGATCACCAGCCGCTCGCCCACATCCTCGGGCAGCTTCAGGTAGTATTCCACCGGCTCCAGCGTCTTGGGGTCGCGGTAGAGGCCGATGTGGCCGACGCGGGCGGAGGGGACGAGGTCCAGCATGCCTTCCGCGATGCCGTCGCCGGCGCGCAGGATGGAGACGATGCAGAGCTTCTTGCCGGCCAGAATGGGCGCCTGCATGGTTTCCATCGGCGTCTGGATCTCGCGCATCTCCAGCGGCAGGTCGCGGGTCAGCTCATAGGCCATCAGCAGGCTGATCTCGCGCGCCAGCTGGCGGAACTTGCCGGTGGAACTCTCCTTGTGCCGCATCAAGGTCAGCTTGTGCTGCACCAGCGGGTGGCCGATGACCGTCACTTGCTTCGGCATCTGGGCGGGCGTCTCGGCCATGGAAGGGGTTCTCCTGTCAGGGGGGCGGCTTCGGGGGCTGCTCTTCCGTCACGGCGGCTGCCATGTCCAGACCCATGTTAGTTTGAAAGTTTCATGCGAAACGTTCCGTGGAATTTTCCATAGAACGAATCGTGTTGCGCATTTGGCAGAGTCTCGGCAACGATGCGGCTCTCCGCCGCGCCCATGGCGCAACCAGCCCGGGAGCCGGACCATGAAGCGTCGTGACATCTTGTGGAGGGGCGGCCTTGCTGCTGGCTTACCGGCCCTGGCGGCTCCCGTCGTGTGGGCGCAGGGCGGCGCCTGGCCCAACCGCCCCATCCGCATGATTGTGCCCTACACCCCCGGCGCCGCCACCGATGCCATGGCCCGGCTGGCCGCGCTGAAGCTGCAGGAGCGGCTGGGCGTGACCGTGGTGGTGGAGAACCGCCCAGGCGGCAGCGGCACGCTGGGCGGCCAGCTTCTGCTGCAGGCGCCGGCGGACGGCTATACCATCATGGGCTCCGCCTCCATCCACCCCATGGCGCGCCACGTCATGAAGGATGTGCCCTATGACCCGGTGCGGGACTTCCTGCCGCTGGCGCGCAGCGCGCGGGGCCCCTGCGTGCTGGTGATGGACCCGCGCCGGCCCGAAACCACCCTGGCCGAGGTCATCGCCGCCGCCAGGGCGCAGCCGGGGAAGTGGTCCTTCGCCACCTCCTCCCTCGGCGCCGCCGGGCATCTCGCGAGCATCGAGTTCAACCGCGCCGCCGGCACCGCGATCGAGATCGTGCCTTATCGCGGCTCCGCCCCCGCACTGACGGATGTGGCGGCGGGCAATGCGCAACTGATGTTCGACCCCGTGCTGGCGACGCTGCCGATGATCCGGGGCGGGCAGTTGCGCGGCCTCGGCATCGCCACGCCCGCGCGCACGCCGCTGGCGCCGGAACTGCCGACATTGGCGGAATCCGGCCTGCCGGGCTTCGAATTCCACTCCTGGTACGGCGTCTGGGGGCCTCGCAACCTGCCGCCGGAGATTGCGGCGCGCATCAACACGGCGATCGTCGAGGGGCTGCACGAGCCGGAGATGGTGCGGCGGCTGGCGGGGCAGGGCTTCGAGCCGGTACGCGAAACCATTCCCGAAATCGAGGCCGCCATCGCGCGGGATGTCCAGCACAGCGCCGAATTGCTGCGCATCGCGAAGTTCGAGCCACAATAACCATGTTCAGGAAGACCGCATGACCATTCAGGCCGCCGCCCCCGTCGATCCGCAGGACCACGCGCTGGTGCGCGACTGGTTCCGCCAACTGTCGGACCATGTCCAGGCCGTGGATTTCGCGGCGGCGCGGCATCTCTTCGCCGATGACTTCATCGCCTTCGGCACCTACAGCAACTTCGTGCCGGGCCGGGAGAATGCCGAGGCCAACCAGTGGCGCAAGGTCTGGCCGACCATCGACGGCTTTACCTGGCGGCTGGACGACGTGCAGGCGCTGGTCTCGCCGGACCGGCTCTTCGCCGTCGGCATGGCAGTGTGGGATTCCACCGGCTACCTGCCGGATGGCAAGCCTTTCGACCGCAAGGGCCGCGCCACCTGTTCCTTCGCGCGGGAAAAGGTGGGCGAGCCCTGGATCGCGACCCATACGCATATGTCGCTGTTCCGGGGCACGCCCGATGTCTCGCACGGCAACAAGCCGTCGCGGAGCTAGCCCTTACTTCAGGTGGCGGTTGATGGCCGCCACCACATCGGCCTGCGCCTGCCGCGCCTTGGTCAGCAGGCCGGTCTGGCCCAGGAAGCCGTGCGGCACGCCGGAATAGACCTTCAGGTCATGCGGGATGCCGGCTTCCGTCAGGCGCTGGTCCAGCTTCAGCGTATCGTCCAGCAACGGGTCCAGCCCGGCGGCGATCAGCAGCAGCGGCGGCAGGCCCTCGACCGGCGCGTTCTGCGGCGCGGCCCCGGCATCGTCGCGCGGCGTGCCGGCGAGGTAGTGTTTCCAGAACCATTCCAGCCGGGCGGTGGAAAGCCCGAAGCGCCCGTCGCCCAGCTCGTGATGCGAGGGCGTGTCATGGTCGGTGGAGAGCATGCCGTAGATGATGACGCCGAGGCGCGGCTGCCATTCGCCCCCATCGCGCAGCCGCAGCAGCGCCGCCAGCGCGCCATTGCCGCCGGCGGACTCGCCGCCGATGCCGATCCGCTCCGGGTCGATGCCCAGGTTCGCGGCTTCCGACCACAGCCAGCGCAGCACGGCGACGATCTGCTCCACCGCCGTCGGGTAGGGATGCTCCGGCGCCAGGGCATATTCCAGCCCGACCACAACCACGCCGGCCTGCTCGGCCACCTCGCGCTTCCAGCGGTCCAGCGTGTCGATATTGCCGAGCGCGAAGCCGCCGCCATGCACATGCAGATAGGCCGGCAGCACGCCATCCTTGCCCTTAGGGCGGTAGATCCGCACCGGGGTCGGCGGCGTGGTGGGCAGGGTGTGGTTGGAAATCTCCGCCTCCGGCCCGCCCTCGTTGAGAAAGGCCTGGTAGCGGTAGGTGGTGGCGCGGGCCTCAGCGATGGGCTGGGTGAGGATGTCGCCATTGGCCAGCCCGCGCTGCCGGAAGATCTCCTGCGCCGCGAGAACCTCGGGGTCAGGCTGGGGGGCAGGGGGCAGGTCGGTCATCGCGGCTCGCGCTCCGGAAGCTGGAGGGCGCAGCTTGGCAGAGCTTTCCCGGCCGCACCAGACGGCTCAGCCGCCGGTGGCGAGCGCCGCCTCGGCGGAAAGGCGTTCGGGCAGGCCCGGCGGCAGCTTCAGCCGGTGCGCCAGGGCGTCCAGATAGGCGCGCTCGGCCGGCTGGTCCGGGTCGATGGCCAGGCGGCTGGCCAGGTAGAGTTCCGCCGCCTGCTCCGGCGTGCGGGCGCTGGCAGCGATGGCATCGAGGTCGGTGGGGCGGGAGAGGGCGTCGAAGACCAATGCCTTGGCCTCGGCATCCAGCCCGGCCTGTTCCACCTGGGCGAAGATCGCCTGCTGTTCGGCGGCATCGATATGGCCATCGGCCTTGGCGGCGCCGATCATGGCGCGCACCAGCGCCAGGGCGAAGGGGTGGCCGTCGGCGGCGGGGCTCTCGGGCAGGAAGCTGTCATCGGCCGGCGGGGCGCCGCGTGCCTGCTCCTGCTGCCAGTTCTGGTAGGCGCGGTAGGCCAGGGCGCCCAGCGCCGCGGCGCCGCCATGGCTCAGCACGCCGCCAACGCCCTTGCTCTTCTTCTTGCCGCCCAGCAGTAGCCCGATCAGCCCGCCGGCACCGGCGCCGCCGAGGAAGCCGGCGGGAATGCCGCCCTGCAGGCCTGTTCCGGCGCCTGTCGGCGAGCCACGCCCGCCGGCCGCCTGCTTCAGCAGGCCACCAAGCTGGTTGGCTCCCTTGCCGCCGGGGCCGAGGAAACGGTCAAGGAGGGATTTGGCGTCTATCATGCCATTCAGATCGGGTAAGATTACGGAAAATCAATATCCGCTGCGACGCGGCCGTGGTTGGGGTCGAGGCAATGGGCGTGGCTGGTATCGGCCAGCACCTCGATGACGCGGCACTGCCCCACCGTATCCCCATGCGTCTCCAGCATCCGCTCCAGCTCGGCCTGCAAGGATTGCAGCCGGGTGATGCGGCTGCTGACGGCGGCAAGCTGTTGCCGTGCGATGGCATCGGCATCCGCGCATGGAGTGTCAGGGCCGGCCTCGGCCAGCCGCAGCAGGTCGCGGATGGCCTCCATGGAAAAGCCCATGTCCCGCGCATGGCGGATGAAGGCCAGGCGGCGCCGGTGCGGCTCGGCATACAGGCGCTGGTTGCCGGCAGTGCGGGGCGGCGCCGGCAGCAGGCCGACCGTCTCGTAGTAGCGGATGGTGCGGACATTGGTGCCGGTGAGGCGCGCGAGGTCACCAATGGAGAAAGTGGTCATGCCTGGAACCTGCTTCATGCGCCCATAAAGATAGTCCGCGGCCCGGGCTTTTTCATGCCTGGTCAGGGCCAGCCAGAATTCCTGATGCTTGCCCCTTGAACCTCCAGTGACTGGAGGTCGCATAACAAGGACAGCCGAACAGAACGGAGGCCGCCGATGGCACGGAAGACGGAGGCAGAGACACTCGCTTGGCGCGTGGAGGGCATGGACTGCGGTGCCTGCGTCGCCAAGGTGGAGAAGGCGGTCAGCCGGCTGCCAGGCATCACCGACATCCGCGTCAACCTGATGGCCGAGCGGCTGAGCCTGCGGCGTGCGGAAGATGGCGCCACCGCCGAAGCCATCGAGCGGCAGGTTACCGCCCTTGGCTACCGCGCCCGCCCTGTCGCTCCGGCGGAGGGGCCGCCTCCGGCCCATGACCATGAAGGCTCTGGCTGCGGGCTCGCCCATCACGATCACGACCACGACCATGACCATGGGCACAGCCATGCCCATGGCCACGGCGGCATCGCGCATGCGCATGGAGAGGAAGAGGAACTGCCCCCCGGCACTCCCTGGTGGCGCGGCGCCAAGGCGCGTCTGGTCTTCCTGATCGGCGGGCTGGTCGCCGCGGCCTGGGTGCTGGCGCATCTGCTGCCCGCCCTGGCCGGCTGGTTCTGGCTGGCGGCGACGCTGGCGGGGCTGCTGCCCTTCGGGCGCCGGGCGCTGCTGCTGGCCCGCGCCGGCAGTCCTTTTTCCATCGAGACGCTGATGTCCGTCGCCGCGCTCGGCGCCATCGTCATCGGCGCCACGGAGGAAGCGGCGCTGGTGGTCTTCCTCTTCGCGCTGGGCGAGCTGCTGGAGAATGTGGCGGCTGGCCGCGCCCGCGCCGGCATCCGGGCCCTGGCCGCGCTGATGCCCAGCACCGCGCGGCGGGAAACCGCATCGGGGGAGTTGGAGGAAGTGCCTGTCGCCGCGCTGCGCCCGGGTGACATCCTGCGCCTGCGCCCCGGCGACCGCGTGCCCAGCGACGGCGAGATCCTGGAAGGCCGCTCCGCCATGGACGAGAGCCCTGTCACCGGCGAAAGCGTGCCGGTGCCGCGTGGCCCGGGCGAGCCCGTGGTGGCGGCCTCCATCAGCACCGATGGCGCGCTGCGCCTGCGCGTCACGCGCGGGGCGGCGGATACCACCCTGGCCCGCATCGTGCGGCTGGTGGAGGAGGCCACCGCCTCCCGCGCCCCCACCCAGCGCTTCATTGAGCGGTTCAGCGCCTGGTGGACCCCCGGCGCCATGGCCGCCGCCGCCTTGACCATGCTGCTGCCGCCGCTGCTCTTCGGCGGGGAATGGGGCACCTGGTTCTATCGCGGCCTGGCGCTGCTGCTGGTGGCCTGCCCCTGCGCGCTGGTCATCTCGGTGCCGGCGGCCATGGCCTCGGGGCTCTCGGCCGGGGCGCGGCGCGGGCTGCTGGTGAAAGGCGGCGCGGCGCTGGAAGCCATCGGCGATGCCAGGGCCATCGCCTTCGACAAGACCGGCACGCTGACCGAGGGGCAGCCGCGCGTCACCGACCTCATCCCCCTGGGCGATGCCGACGCCGCGGAGGCCCTGCGGCTGGCGGCGGCGGCGGAGCAGGATTCCGCCCATCCCCTGGCCCGTGCCATCCTGGCCGAGGCCGAGGCGCGCGGGCTTTCCCTGCCGTCGGCGATGGAGGCCGGTGCCGTGGCCGGCCTCGCCGCGCAGGCCGTGGTGGAAGGCCGGCGCGTTTCCGTTGGCAGCCCGCGCCATGCCGCCGAGGCCGGCGCCGCCCTGGACGATCCTCGCATCGGCGCGATGGAGGCCGAGGGCAAGACCGTGGTGGCCGTGCTGGCCGATGGCGCGCCGCTGGCCCTGATCGCTATGCGGGACGAGCCGCGCGAGGATGCCGCCGCCGGCATCGCCGCGCTGCGGCGCCTGGGCCTACGCCCGGTGATGCTGACCGGCGACAACCCCCGCACCGGCGCCGCCATCGCGAGCGCACTGGGCATGGAGGTGGAAGCCGGGCTGCTGCCGGCCGACAAGCTGCGGCATATCGGCACGCTGAAGCAGGCGGGGCCGGTGGCCATGGTGGGCGATGGCATCAACGATGCCCCGGCGCTGGCGGCGGCCTCCGTCGGCATCGCCATGGGCGGCGGCACGGATGTGGCGCTGGAAGCCGCCGATGCCGCCCTGCTGCGCGGCAAGGTGGTGGGGGTGGCGGAGCTGGTGCAGCTCTCCCGCACCACGCTGGCCAATGTGAAGCAGAATGTGGCCGTGGCTGTGGGGCTGAAGCTGGTGCTGCTGGTCACCACGCTGCTGGGCATCACGGGGCTCTGGCCTGCCATCATGGCCGATACCGGTGCCACGGTGCTGGTGACGCTCAACGCGCTGCGCCTGCTGGCATGGCGGCCACGCCTGGGGTGAAAGGCGCGGCAGGGCCCACGCCATCCCTTGCATTTGCGAGGCATTCTCATTAAGGGGGCGGAAAGGCTTCGGGCTCGTCCGTGCGGTCCCGGCCCATTCCGGAGATCGCCGCATGCCGCCCGTTTCCTTCGGCCCCCGCGCCGGCCGCCTGCTGTGGCTGCTGGGCGCCACGGCCCTGTCGCCCGCCGCCGCCTGGGCCCAGGCCGCCGATGCGCCCGCCGGCACGCTGGTGCTGCCCATGGTGGATGTCACCGGCCGCGCCGAAAGCGCGCTGGACCCGGTGCGCGGCTTCGTGGCCGAGCAGGAGATCACCGGCACCAAGACCGACACGCCGCTGATCGAAAGCCCGCAGAGCATCTCCGTGGTGCCGCGCGACCAGATCGACGCGCGCCAGGCGCAGACGCTGGGCGAGGCGCTGCGCTACACCGCCGGCGTGCGGGGCGAGAACTACGGCACCGACAGCCGCACCGACTGGTTCCAGATCCGCGGCTTCAATGCCCAGGACAACGGCATCTTCCTCAACGGCCTGCGCTACAACACCGGCTATGCCGGCAGCATGTTCGAGACCTATGGCCTGGAGCGCTACGAGGTGCTGCGTGGCCCGACCTCGGTGCTCTATGGCCAGATCGCGCCGGGCGGCCTGGTCAACATGGTGCAGCGCCGGCCGACCGAGCAGCAGATGGGCGAGGTGCGCCTGACCGCCGGCAGCTATGGCCGCTTGCAGGGCCAGGGCTATTCCAGCGGCCCGCTGACCAGCGACGGCACCTGGACCTACGGCTTCACCGGCCTGGTGCGGGATGCTGATACCCCCGTGGATGAGGTCAAGGACAACCGTATCTTCCTGGCGCCGACGCTGACCTGGCGCCCCACTGCCGATACCTCGCTGACCCTGCTGGGCTACTACCAGCGGGACCGCACCTCGGGGAACCAGTTCCTGCCCTATGAGGCGACGGTGGAGCGCACGCCCTTCGGCCGCGTCAGCCGCAGCCGCTTCACCGGCGAGGAGGATTTCGACCGCTTCAACCGCACGCAATACGGCGTCGGCTACGAGCTGTCCCACCGCTTCGACAATGTCTGGTCCTTCCAGCAGAACCTCCGCTACGGCCACACCGGCATCAACTGGGACCAGGTCTATGGCGGCGGCTTGCGGGCCGACCAGCGCACGCTGGACCGCTTCGCCTATCGCGCGAACATCGACGTCAACACCTTCCAGGTGGATAACCAGGTGAAGGCGCAATTCACCACAGGCCCGGTGAGCCACACCGTGCTGGGCGGCTTCGACTACAGCCAGGTGTTCTACCGCAACGCGCAGCAATTCGCCTTCGCCAGCGGCCTAGACCTGTTCGCCCCGGTTTATGGGACCCCGGTGCCGGTGCTGCCAGCGCCCTATGATAACGTGCGGCAGGTCAATACGCAGTACGGCCTCTACCTGCAGGACCAGGCGCGCGTCGGCAACCTGATCCTGCTGGGCGGCATCCGGCAGGACTGGGCCTATTCGGATATCGACGACCGCGACGCCGGCGGGGTGCACAGCTACCAGAACGACAAGGCCTTCACCTGGCGGGTCGGTGCGCTGTACCTCGCCGATAATGGCCTCGCGCCCTATGTCAGCTATGCCCGCTCCTTCCAGCCGCAGATCGGCACAGACAGCACCACGGGCATCGCTCGGGGCTGGAGCCCCTTGAAGGGCGAGCAGTATGAGGTCGGCATCAAGTTCCAGCCGGACGGCCTGCGCTCCTTCATCCAGGTGGCGGCCTTCCACCTGACGCAGCAGAACACGCTGACGCCGGACCCCGATAACGTGACCCAGCAGATCGCTGTGGGCGAGATACGGGTGCGCGGCGTGGAGGTGGAAGCCACCGCCGAACTGGGCAACGGCGTCAGCCTCACCGGCTCCTATACCTATCTCGACCCCGAGATCACCGAGAGCAACACCGCCGCCGAGATCGGCCACCGCCCTGCCGGCGTGGCCAAGAACAATGCCGGGCTTTACGCCGAATACAGCCTCGCGCGCCTCGCCGGGCCCATCGGTGGCCTGACGGTGGGGGCGGGCGTGCGCTACCTGGGCAATACCTCGGCGGTGAATACCGGCGGCGCGGTGGTGCCTTCCACCACCCTCTTCGACGCCGGCATCCGCTATGACCTGTCCCGCCTCAGCGATAGCATGAGGGGGCTGATGCTGAACGTCACCGCCAGCAACCTGGCGGATACCCGCTACGTGTCCCGCTGCTCCGGCACCACGGGTTGCTTCTATGGCAACCGGCTAAACGTCCTGGGCAGCGTCAGCTACACCTGGTGAAAATAAATCAGCCCCCAGCGTAAAGGCGCTGGGGGGCTGGACATCCCGCCGCCGGGCTCGACATGCTGTTGTAGCGACGGGAGTCTGTTTTGATCGTGCAGCCCAAACCCCTGGTGAAAACGGAGCCCGCTCCTGCGGCCCAGATCTCGTTGCAGGAGCGCAGGCCACGCACGCTGAAACATGGCGACAGCTTCGCCCTGTTCGACCGCGCTGGCGACCTCGATGGCCTGCCGGGCAGCCCGGAAGGGCTCTTCCACCTCGATACCCGCTACCTCTCCCAACTGGGGCTGCGGGTGAACGGGCAGGCGCCGGTGCTGCTGGGCTCGGCCGTCAGTGCCGACAACATCACCCTGACCTGCGACCTGACCAACCCGGAGATGCCGGGCGATGCGGGCGGGCCGATGCCCCGTGGCCGGCTGCACCTGCGCCGCACCAAATTCGTCTGGAACGGCGCCTGCCATGAGCGCGTCGCGCTGCGGAACTATGGCCACCATAAGCGGCAGGTGCGGCTGGATTTCACCTTCGGCGCCGATTTCGCCGACCTGTTCGAGGTGCGTGGCCGCAACCGCCCGGCCCGTGGCCGTTCGCACCAGCCGGTGGTGGGCGAATCGCAGGTCACCCTCTGCTATACCGGGCTCGATTCCGTCACCCGCAGCACCACGCTCACCTTCGCGCCGGCCCCCGCCTTGATCGGGCCCGACAGCGCCAGCTTCCTGGTGGAACTGGAGGCCGGGCAGCGCTGCGTTTTGTTTCTGTCCGTGGCGGTGCGGGAAGCCACAGCGGATGCCCCGGCCGATTGCTCGTCCATGACGGCGGACCGCGCCTTCCATGCGGCGCTGCGCACCTCCCGCAGGGCGTCGCGGCAGGTGGCGGCGCGGGCGGCGCGGGTGGAAAGCTCGCACGAGATCTTCAACGAGGTGCTGCGCCGGGCCGCCGCCGATCTCGACATGCTGCTGACGGACAAGCCCGGCGGCCCTTACCCTTATGCCGGCATCCCCTGGTTCAGCACCCCCTTTGGCCGGGATGCGCTGATCACCGCCTGGCAGGCGCTGTGGTTCGACCCCGCCATCGCGCGTGGCGTGCTGCATTTCCTGGCCACCACCCAGGCGCGGGAGGAAGACCCCGCCAATGACGCCGAGCCCGGCAAGATCCTGCATGAGATGCGGGCGGGCGAGATGGCGCGGCTGCGGGAGGTTCCCTATGGCCGTTACTATGGCAGCGTCGATTCCACGCCGCTCTTCGTGATGCTGGCCGGCGCCTACCTGGACCGCAGCGGCGACCTGGAGACGCTGCGGAATCTCTGGCCGCATATCGAGGCCGCGCTGGGCTGGATCGATGCCTCCGGCGACCTGGATGGCGATGGCTTCGTGGAGTACCAGTGCCGCACCCCGCAGGGGCTGGTGAACCAGGGCTGGAAGGACAGCGGGGACAGCATCTCCCATGCCGATGGCACCCTGGCGGAGGGGGCCATCGCGCTGGTGGAGATGCAGGCCTATGTCTATGGCGCCTGGCAGGCCGCGGCACGGATCGGCCGCGCCTTGGGCCATGCGGAGCGTGCCGACGCCCTGGAGGTCCGCGCCGCCCGCCTGCGCGAGGATTTCGATGCCGCCTTCTGGGATGAGCAGCTCGGCACCTATGTCCTGGCGCTGGATGGCGCCAAGCGGCCCTGCCGGGTGCGGTCCTCCAATGCCGGCCACGCGCTCTTCGCCGGCATCGCGAAGCCGGAGCGTGCGGCGCGGCTGGTCGCGACGCTGATGGATCCCGCGAGCTTCTCCGGCTGGGGCATCCGCACCCTGGCGGTGGGGGAGGTGCGCTACAACCCCATGAGCTATCACAACGGCTCCGTTTGGCCGCACGACAATGCCCTGATCGCGGCAGGCTTTTCCCGCTACGGCTACCGGGCCGAGGCCGCGCGGGTGCTGGAGGGCATGTTCACCGCCGCCGAGCATCTGGAGCTGCGGCGGCTGCCGGAGCTCTTCTGCGGCTTCCCTCGCCGAGATGGCGACGGGCCGACGCCCTATCCGGTGGCCTGCGCGCCGCAGGCCTGGGCGGCGGTGACGCCGCTTTCGCTGGTCGCTTCCTGCCTCGGCATGAGCTTCGCGCCGGATATCGGTTGCATCAGCTTCCAGCGTCCCGCCCTGCCGCCCTTCCTGCGCACAGTGACGCTGCGGAACCTGCGGCTGAGGGAAGCGAGCATGGATATCGGCTTCCTCCAGGTGGAGGATGAGGTCGGCATGGCTGTGCTGGCACGGGAAGGCGATATCCGCGCCACCATGACAAGCTAATTGGCCGCGATGAATTGGGGTTTTTGCAGAATAGACCTAAACGGAGTAGTGATTTATCATCCTGCCGAAGCCCTGCCGCAAGGCGGGCTAGGAAGAAGGACAGCGCCAGATGCCACATGACGGGCACGACCATTCCTCGCTGCAAGGGCCGCCGGATGGCTGGAAGAATTCCGGCGTCCGCGTGATCCCAGGCGACAAGCTGGACGAGAACACAGCCCAGACCCCGGGCATGCACCGCGCCGCCGCCATCAACCTGGCGCGTGTCGGGGCGCAGAAGATCTGGGCCGGCACGGTGCACATCCATGCCAATGCCAAGACCGGCGCGCATCACCACGGGCCGCTGGAAAGCGTCATCTATGTGGTGAAGGGCCGCGCCCGTATGCGCTGGGGCGAGAAGCTGGAATTCGTGGCCGAGGCCGGACCGGGCGACTTCATCTACGTGCCGCCCTATGTACCGCACCAGGAGATCAATGCCTCCACCGACGAGACGCTGGAATGCGTGCTGGTGCGCAGCGACAACGAGGCCGTGGTGGTGAACCTGGATATCGAGCCGGTGGAGAAGCCGGAAAGCGTGCCCTGGATCGACCCGATCCATAAGGCCTGACATGGAAAGGGCGCCGGCGGCGAGGCCGGCGCCCTGTTCCTTCGTGGCGGGTGGCCGGGCTGTCAGTGCGTGCTGGCGGGGCCCGGCTGCTGCGCCCAGTCCTGCGTGCGGGCGGCGACCAAGCGCGCGACGCGCGCGGCCTCCGCTGGGCTGGGGAAGGTGGCGCCGTCCAGGTCGTCCACCACGGGGTCCACGGCGCGGAAGCGCCAGCCGGTGGCATGAGACACGGCGACGCCGACGAAGCGGCCCGCGACGTCGATGGGGCGAGAAGCGATCATGATGAGGCATCCCTGGCTGGCGCGCATCATGGCGCCAGAACACTCGTAAAAAATTTAAGGTTGTGAGAAGGCTGTGGCGTTCAGCGCCAACAGCGCATTCGCGCCCGGTCGGGCAGCGCCAGGGTCCGGCATACGGAGCGGCGCTTTAGCATTTGGTGACGCGGTGCAAGCTGCATGGGTCAAATCCCGCGGGGCCCGTAGGCCCGATGAGCCGTGATTGGCACCCACTAGTTGGCGCCAAACCTGGATATCATCAAGTGGAATTTTTGTTATCCACTTCACCATTGTGGAATAAGCTCCGCGCGAGGAGGGCGCCGCGACCGACGATTGGTGTTGTCTCGGACCCTCCCGCCGGGAAACACTCGGCGAACCGCATCGGAAGGAGTGTCGAAGCATGACCTCGATACGGACCCCACGCCGGGTGCTGCTCGGCAGCATGGCACTGGCAGGGCTGGTGGCCGGCCATGCGCGGGCACAGGCCCCGACGCAGCTTCTTAACGTGTCCTACGATCCCACGCGGGAATTTTACCGCGCTTATAACGCCGCCTTCGCCGAGCGCTGGAAGGCGCAGAGCGGGCAGGGGGTACAGATCCGCACCTCCCATGGCGGCTCCGGCCGCCAGGCGCGATCCGTGATCGACGGGCTGCCGGCGGATGTGGTGACACTGGCCCTGGCCTACGACGTGGATGCCATCGCCGAGCGCGGGCTGATCAACGCCGACTGGCAGAAGCGGCTGCCCTTCAACAGCGCGCCCTATACCAGCACCATCGTCTTCCTGGTGAAGAAGGGAAACCCCAAGAACATCCGGGACTGGGGCGACCTGGCGCGGGAAGGGGTGGGGGTGATCACGCCCAACCCCAAGACCTCGGGCGGGGCACGCTGGAACCACCTGGCGGCCTGGGCCTGGGCGCTGCGCCGGCCCGGCGGCAGCGAGGCCTCGGCGCAGGAATACCTGGGCAGGCTCTACCGCAACGTGCCAGTGCTGGATACCGGGGCGCGGGGCTCCACCACCACCTTCGCCCGTAACGGCCAGGGCGACGTGCTGCTGGCCTGGGAGAACGAGGCGCACCTGGCCTTCGAGGAATTCGGCCGGGACAAGTTCGAGATCGTCTACCCGCCGCTCTCCATCCTGGCGGAGCCATCGGTGGCCGTGGTGGACAAGGTGGTGGACCGGCGCGGCAGCCGGGCGCTGGCGGAAGCCTATCTCCAGGGGCTCTATACACCGGAGGCGCAGGCCCTGGCCGCCCGGCACTTCTACCGCCCGCGCGACGAGGCAGCCCTGGCCGCCGCCGGGGACCGCTTCCCGCGCCTGGAGCTGGTAACGGTGGATGGCGATTTCGGTGGCTGGGCGGCGGCGCAGAAGCGCCATTTCGACGATGGCGGAACCTTCGACCAGGCCTACCGCCCTGCGCGCTAGGGGAGCCATCCCCGGCTTCGGCACCTCCCTGGGGGTGACCTTGCTATGGCTGGGGCTGATCGTGCTGCTGCCGCTGGCGGCCCTGGCGCTGCGGCCCTGGGAACTGGGGGTGGAGGGGGTTCTGCGTTCCCTCGCTGAGCCGCGCGTGCTGGCGGCGCTGCGCCTGTCCTTCCTCGCCTCGCTGGCGGCGGCGGCGGTGAACCTGCCGGTCGGGCTGCTGCTGGCCTGGGTGCTGGTGCGGGACCGCTTTCCCGGCCGGCGGCTGCTGGATGGCGCCATCGACCTGCCCTTTGCCCTGCCCACCGCCGTGGCGGGGCTGGCGCTGACGGCGCTCTATGCCCCGGAAGGCTGGCTTGGCGCGCCGCTGGGGGTGCTGGGCGTGAAGGTGGCCTATACGCCGCTGGGAGTGGGTGTCGCCATGCTCTTCGTCGGCCTGCCCTTCGTGGTGCGCAGCGTGGAGCCCGTACTGCGCGACCTGCCGCGGGAGGCCGAGGAAGCCGCCGCCACCCTGGGCGCCAGCCGGGTGCAGACCCTGGCGCGCGTGGTGCTGCCCGCCCTGATGCCGGCGCTGCTGGCCGGCTTTGCCATGGCTTTCGCGCGCGGGCTTGGCGAATATGGCAGCGTCATCTTCATCGCCGGCAACATGCCCATGGTGAGCGAGATCGCGCCGCTGCTGATCACCATCCGGCTGGAGCAGTATGATTATGCCGGCGCCGCCGCCGTGGGGCTGGCCATGTTGCTGCTGGCCTTCCTGATCCTGCTGCTGCTGAACTGGCTGCAACGCCGGGGCCGCGCCGCATGAGGAGGGAAAGCCCCTGGCCCCGCCGCATCCTGCTCGGCATCGCGCTGCTGCTGGCGGTGGTGCTGCTGTTCCTGCCGCTGGCCGCCGTCTTCACCGAGGCGTTGCGTCGTGGCCTGGCCCCGGCGCTGGAGGCCATCGCGGAGCCCGACGCGCAGGCCGCCATCCGCCTGACGCTGCTGGTGGCCGCCCTGGCGGTGCCGGTGAATACGCTGGGCGGGCTGGCCGCCGCCTGGTGCATCGCCAAGTTCACCTTTCCCGGACGTGGCCTGCTGCTGGCGCTGATCGAACTGCCTTTCTCCGTCTCCCCGGTGATTTCCGGCCTGGTCTGGGTGCTGCTCTTCGGGGCGCAGGGCTGGTTCGGCCCCTGGCTGCAGGCGCATGACATGCAGATCATCTTCGCGCTGCCGGGGCTGGTGCTGGCCACGATCTTCGTGACCTTCCCCTTCGTTGCCCGCACCCTGGTGCCGCTGATGCAGGAACAGGGCCGCACCGCCGAGGAAGCCGCCGCCACCCTCGGTGCTAGCGGCTTCCAGACTTTCTTCCGCGTGACGCTGCCGGAGATCCGCTGGGCGCTGCTGTCGGGCGTTCTTCTCTGCAACGCGCGGGCGATGGGCGAATTCGGCGCCGTTTCGGTCGTGTCCGGACACATCAGGGGCGAAACGAATACCATGCCGCTGCACGTGGAAATTCTGTACAACGAGTATCAGTTCGTCGCCGCCTTCGCGGTGGCCGCGCTGCTGGCACTGCTGGCGCTGGTGACACTGGCGGCCAAGGCGCTGCTGGAACGGCATGGCGCCACGCGCGTGCATCCCGCATGAGTGTCTCCGTCCAGGGGCTTTCCCGCCGCTTCGAGAATGCCGCCGCGGTGCGAGATGTCGATCTGGAGGTGCGAAGCGGCGAATTCGTCGCGCTGCTCGGCCCTTCCGGTTCCGGCAAGACCACCCTGCTGCGCATCCTGGCAGGGCTGGAGGCCGCCGATGCCGGGCGGGTGCTGATCGAGGGGCAGGACATGGCGGATGTGCCGGTGCGGGCGCGGCGCATCGGCTTCGTGTTCCAGCATTACGCGCTGTTCCGGCACATGAGCGTCTTCGAGAATGTCGCCTTCGGTCTGCGCATCCGCCCTCGCGCCACGCGTCCGGATCGTGCCGAGATCGCGCGGCGCGTGACGGCGCTGCTGGAGCGGGTGCAGATCCCGGAGCTGGCGGCGCGGCGGCCGGACCAGATCTCGGGCGGGCAGCGGCAACGGGCGGCGCTGGCCCGCGCCCTGGCCATCGAGCCGCGCCTGCTGCTGCTGGACGAGCCCTTCGGCGCGCTGGATGCCGAGGTGCGCAAGGGCCTGCGCCGCTGGCTGCGGGACCTGCACCGGGAGATGGGCCTCACCAGCATCTTCGTCACCCATGACCAGGACGAGGCCATGGAACTGGCTGACCGCGTGGCGGTGATGCGCGGCGGCGCCATCGTGCAATACGACACGCCCGAGGAACTGGTCGAACATCCCGCCGACGCCTTTGTGGCCGGATTCCTGGGAGAATCGGTGCGGCTGGAGGCGCAATGGGACGGCACGGCGCTGCGCTTCGACCCCCTGCCGCTGCCGCCCCTGCCGGCCGCTGCCCTGCGGCAGGCGCCGCCGGCACCCGGGCCGGCGCTGGCCTTCATCCGGCCCAGGGACTGGCAGGTGGTGCCGGTGGCGGAGGCCGGCAATGCCACCCTGCGCGCCCGCCGCCCCACCGGCCATGGCGTGCGGCTGGAACTGGAGCTGGGCCCGCTGGTGGTGGAGGCCGAGCTGCCCGGCAGCCCGCTGCGCCCGGGCGATGCCTGCCTGCTGCGCCCAGGTTCCGCCCGCGCCTTTCCGGCCGGCTGAGCACGGCAACGCCCTGCTGGCCGGGACGTTCAAGCTTCGACCAGCTGCATCGGAGCGAGAATGTCCGCCAGCCTGCCCGTGACGCCCCTGCGCTATCAGCCCTCCTTCGAGCAGCCGGATGGCGACGAGGCCGCCACTACGCATGAGCTGATCGAGGCGCTGCGGGACATCCAGGAAACCACCTTCAGGAATTCCGGGCAGGCCTTGCGCGGCGTCCATGCCAAGAGCCACGGCCTGCTGCAGGGGGAGCTGGAGGTGCTGGACGGGCTGCCGCCGGAGCTGGCGCAGGGGCTCTACGCCCGCCCCGGGCGCTACCCGGTGGTGCTGCGCTTTTCCACCAATGCCGGCGATATCCTGGACAACAGCATCTCCCTCCCGCGCGGCCTCGCGCTGAAGGTGCTGAACGTGGAAGGGGAGCGGCTGCCGGATGCGCCGGGCAACACGCAGGATTATGTGCTGGTCAATGCCCCGGCCTTCGCCGTCGCCAAGCCGAAGCAGTTCCTAGGCAGCCTGAAGCTGCTGGCCAGGACGACCGATACGCCGCAGGCCTGGAAGAAGCTGGCCTCCACCGTCTTCCGCGGCGCCGAGGCGCTGGTGGAGGCGGCGGGCGGCGAAAGCGCGACCCTGAAGACCATGGGCGGCCATCCGCAGACGCATCCGCTGGGTGAGACCTTCCATTCCCAGGTGCCGCTGCTGCATGGGCCCTATATGGCCAAGATCTCCGTGGCGCCGGTCTCCGCCAACCTCAAGGCGCTAAAGGATGCGCCGCTGGATGTGCGGGACCAGCCCGATGCCCTGCGCCGCGCCGTGAACGGCTTCTTCCGCAGCGAGGATGCCGAATGGGAGTTGCGTGTGCAGCTCTGCACCGATCTCGACAGCATGCCGCTCGAGGATGCCTCCGTGCCCTGGCCGGAGGAGCAGAGCCCCTTCATCGCCGTGGCGCGCCTGCGGGTGCCACGCCAGACAGGGTGGAGCGAGGCACGGGCCGTTGCCGTGGACGATGGCTATGCCTTCAGCCCCTGGCACGGCCTGGCGGCGCACCGGCCGTTGGGTGGCGTGATGCGCGTGCGCAAGGCGGCCTACGAGGCTTCCTCCCGCTTCCGCGCCAGCCGTGGCCGCTGCCCGCTTCACGAGCCGCAAGGCGAACCGAACCTGCCGGCCTGACGCCGGCCATCCCGCCGCGAGACACAGGCCAGAACGAGGCACAGGACGATGGACGAGGAAGCGCATATCGAACCCTATGAAGGCCCTGCTGGCGGCTGGGGTTCGCTGAAATCGGTCGAGGGCATCCTGCACCGGGAAGGCCGTCTGGTCGGCGGCAATGCCGTCCTGATGAAGCAAAACAAGCATGACGGCTTCGCCTGCGTCTCCTGTGCCTGGGAGAAGCCCGCGGTGCCGCGTGCCTTCGAATATTGCGAGAACGGTGCCAAGGCGACCGCCTGGGAGATCACCGCCAAGCGCGCCGGCCCTGACTTCTTCGCGGCACACACGCTGGCCGAGCTGCGCGGCTGGCGTGACCATGACCTGGAGGCGCAGGGCCGCCTGACCCAGCCCATGCGCTGGGACCCGCACAGCGATACCTACCGCCCCGTGACCTGGGAGGATGCCTTCCGCGAAATCGGCGTCGAGCTGCGCCGGCTGAAGCCGGAGGAGGCGGTCTTCTATGTCTCCGGCCGCGCCTCGCTGGAGGCTTCCTACATGTGGCAGCTTTTCGCGCGGCTCTATGGCACCAACAACCTGCCCGATTCCTCCAACATGTGCCACGAGAGCACCTCGGTGGCGCTGCCGGAAAGCATTGGGCAGCCCGTGGGCACGGTCTCGCTCACCGACTTCTCCCAGGCCGACTGCATTATCTTCTTTGGGCAGAACCCCGGGTCCAACAGCCCGCGCATGCTGCACCCCTTGCAAGAAGCCTCGAAGCGCGGCGTGCCGATCATCACCTTCAACCCGCTGCGGGAACGCGGGCTGGAGCGCTTCACCAATCCGCAATCGCCGGCCGAGATGCTGACGGGCAGGGAGACGCGCATCTCGTCCCAGTATCATCAGGTGAAGGCCGGCGGCGATATCGCGGCGATCATGGGGCTCTGCAAGGCGCTGATCGAGGCCGACGATGCCGGAGAGACGCTGCTGGACCATGACTTCATCGCCCAGCACACCCGTGGCTTCGAGGATTTCGCCCAGGCCGCCCGCGCGGCCGACTGGGCGGAGATCGAACGGGAATCCGGCCTGACGCGGCCGGCGCTGGAAGGCGTGGCGCGCTGCTACGGCAAATCAAAGGCGGTGATCGCGGTCTATGGCATGGGGCTGACACAGCACCGGCGTGGCGTCGAGAATGTGCAGATGCTGGTGAACCTGCTGCTGCTGCGCGGCAATATCGGCAAGGAAGGTGCCGGCATCTGCCCGGTGCGCGGCCATTCCAACGTGCAGGGCCAGCGCACCATCGGCATCAGCGAGAAGCCGGATCTGGTGCCGCTGGACAAGCTGGCGGAGCAGTACAACTTCAGCCCGCCGCGCGGGAAAGGGCTGAACACCGTGGAGGCCTGCGAGGCGGTGCTGGATGGCCGTGTGCGCGCCTTCCTCTCGCTGGGCGGCAATTTCCTGCGCGCGGTGCCGGAGACGGCGGCGATGGAAGAAGCCTGGCCGCGCCTGCGCCTTTCCGTGCAGATCGCCACCAAGCTGAACCGCAGTCATCTTGTTCCGGCGGAGGTGACCTACCTGCTGCCCTGCCTCGGGCGCATCGAGATCGACACCCAGCGCAGCGGGCCGCAGGTCGTCTCGATGGAGGATTCCAACGGGCAGATCCATCCGTCCCGTGGCCAGTCGCAGCCGGCCAGCGAATACCTGAGGTCGGAGCCCGCCATCATTGCCGGATTGGCCAAGGCCGCCCTGCCGATGAATGCCCGCGTGCCCTGGGATGACTGGGTGGCGGATTACAACCGCATCCGCGACGCCGCCGCCGAAACCTTTCCGGATATCTTCAGCGGCTTCAATGCGCGCCTGAAGACGCCCGGCGGCTTCCCGCGCCCCCGCGCGGCGCGGGAACGGGTGTGGAAGACCAAGACCGGCAAGGCCAATTTCATTGCTCCCGCCGGGCTGCGCGCCGATCCGGATGTTCCGCTGAAGCGGGAAGGGGTGCTGCAACTCATCACCCTGCGCTCCAACGATCAGTTCAACACCACCGTCTATGGCTATGATGACCGCTTCCGGGGCGTCAGCGGCACGCGCGACGTGGTCTTCATAGGACGCAACGACATGGTGCGGCTGGGCCTGGAGGAAGGGCAAAGCGTGGCCCTGCGAACCGAGGCCGATGACGGGCGGGAGCGCAGGGTCTCCGGCTTGCAGGTGGTGCCTTACGATCTGCCGGATGGCTGCATCGCCGCCTATTACCCCGAGTGCAACCGGCTGATCCCACTCTGGCACCACGCCGAGCGCAGCAAGGTGCCGGCGGCGAAGTCGGTGCCCGTGCGGGTGGTGGCGGAAGGCGGCGGGGCATGATGCGCGGCGCGCGCCAGGTTCCGCGCCGCGCCTGGCGCGGCGGCAACTGGCAGGATGGCGACCGTGCCCTGCCCGAGGAGGTCGCGGTGGCCTTCACCTATGACGGCGCCGCCCATGCCGTGATGATGGCCACGCCTGACGACCTGCGCGACTTCGCCATCGGCTTCAGCCTGACCGAGGGCATCCTGACCCATGCCGATGAGGTCGATGCCCTGGAGATCGTGCCGCTGCCCGCCGGCATCGACCTGCGCTTCTGGCTGCGGTCCGACCGGGGAGAGGCGCTGGCGGCGCGGCGCCGGCGCCTGGCTGGGCCGGTCGGCTGCGGCATGTGCGGGCTGGAAACACTGGCCCAGACGCAGCGGGCCGTGCCGAGGGTGGGCCCCGGCATCGAGCTGCTGCCCGGGCAGGTCCAGGAGGCCCTGGCCGCCCTGCCGCCCAGCCAGGCGCTGAACACCGAAACCCATGCCGTGCACGCGGCGGCCTTCTGGCACCCCGCGCGAGGGCTGGTGGCGCTGCGCGAGGATGTCGGCCGCCACAATGCGCTGGACAAGCTGGCCGGCGCGCTTGCCGCCCGCGCGCTGCCGGCGGCGGAGGGGATGGTGATCATGACCAGCCGCATCTCGGTGGAGCTGGTGCAGAAGGCGGCGATGCTGGGCGCGCCGCTGCTGGCCGGCATCTCCGCCCCCACCACCCTGGCGCTGGAGGTGGCGGAGGCCGCCGGCATCACCGTGCTCGGCATCTGCCGGCGCGACGGCTTCGAGGTCTTCACCCACCCCCACCGGGTGCGGGAGGAAGCGCCGGCCTAGGCTTCCAGCGCCAGCACGGCGAAGCTGGCCAGCCAGTGCTCGCCCATGTAGTCACCGGCGACATGCGGCAGCGCGGACTGGAGATGCACCTCGGCGGTCTCCAGCGCCAGGGCGCGGCGCGGGTCGGCTTCCGGCAGCGCGGCGGCGATGCTGCGCCAGCACCAGGCGCGGCTGAGGTTCAGCCCGTCCAGATGCGCGATTTTGCCATCCGTGCGGTCGCTGACCGTAGCAGGCTGCAAGAGCGTCGCGGGCTGCCGCTGCGCCAGACGGGGCAGGAAGCGACCGAACCAGGGCAGGAAGGCGCCTTCCGGCAGCAGGCGCCGCATGCATTCGGCCTCGACCAGCGCGGAGGAGAGGAAATCGTCGCCGCCGGGTTCCCAGGCCTGGCAATCGGCATCCTCGCCGAACCAGCGCCGGGCCGTGTCGCGAAGCATGGCGGCGAGCGGCTGGTGCGAAACCGCCGCCGCGTAATCGGCGGCCAAGCAGAAGGCGAAGGCGCTGTTGTAGTGCGTGCCCACGCGAGTCGGGTAGGTGGCGCGCGGCAGGAAGTTCAGGAAACGCTCCGCCATCATGCCCGCCAGCGGCGACAGGGTCTCGGCATGCGGTGGCGGCAGCTCGGCGGCCAGCTTGAGCAGCCAGCCCCAGCCATAGGGCCGCTCAAAGCCGCGCGCGGTGGGGCGGTGCAGATAGGCGCATTCCGCTTCCACATTGGCTGCCGTGAACTGTGCATCGAACAGCGCGCGGATCTCGGCGGCCGGTGCCATGCCGGGGAAGCGCCGCAGCAGCCGCGCCAGCATCCAGTAGCTGTGCACGCAGGAATGCCAGTCGAAGCTGCCAAAGAAGATCGGGTGCAGGTCACGCGGGCCGCGCGCATCCTCCGGCCCGGCCATCACATGGTCCAGCTTGTTGGGGTATTCCCGCGTCACATGCCCCAGCGCGATCCGCGCCAGCTTCGCGGCAAGGGTTTCGTCCAGCCTCGTCATGCCTTGTTCCTCTCGCCGAAGCGGTCCTGCCAGCAGGGCTGCGCGCCGGGCCAGGGCAGGGCGGTGGCCGAGAAGACGGCACGGGCCACGGCGCGCGCCATCACCTGGGTCGCGGTATGGCCGAGCAGGGTCAGCGCGGCAACCGGGTCCCCCAGCGGCACGGCGCCCGTGGCGGCGGCGAAGACGGTGTCGCCATCCGTGGGCGCATGGGCCGGCAGGATGGCGCGGGCCAGCCCGTCATCCGCCATGATGGCCAGCCGCCGGGCCTGGGCCTTGGTCAGCACCGCGTCGGTGACCACCAGCCCGATGGTGGTGGCGGTGCCGGCGCTGCCCTTGAGGCGTGGCCGCAGGTCCTCCGCCCCGAAGTGCGGCGGCATGCCGAGGCCACCGAATTCCGCGCCCTGTTCGAAAGGCGCGGCCCAGAAGCAGGGGCCTTCGCCCACCAGTGGCGATCCGACCGCGTTCACCGCCACGATGGCCGCGACCCGGTGCCCCCGCGCCGTCACCGCGCTGGCCGAGCCCAACCCGCCCTTGACCGTGGCGGTGGTCGCGCCGGTGCCGGCGCCGATGGAGCCGAGCGCGAATTCCCCCGGAGCCGCCGCCCGCGCCGCCGCGTAGCCGAGATCCCGATAGGGGCTGAACCGTCCCCAATCCTTGTTGCCGCCGTTCAGCAGGTCGAAGAGGATGGCCTGCGGCGCCAGTGGGATATTGATGCCGCCGAACCGGATGCCGCGCCCATCCTCCCGCAGCGCCGCCTGCACGCCGCCCGCCGCGTCCAGCCCGAAGGTGGAGCCGCCGGAAAGCACGATGGCATCCACCTGCTCCACCGTCATCTCGGCGCGCAGCAGGTCGGTGTCCCGTGTGCCGGGGGCGCCGCCGCCGATCTGCACCGCGGCCACCGCCGGCTGGTCGAAGAGCACGGCGGTGACGCCGGAGCCCAGCGCCAGGTCGGTGGCATGCCCGACCTTGATGCCAGGGATGTCGGTCAGCAGGTTGAGTGTCTGGCTCATGGCAGCGGATCATGGCGGCTGCGGCGGGCGCGGCCAAGGGTTGCCATACGGCGAAACCGGCCTAGCCTGCCCCTGACCGCGATGACGGAGACCATCATGCGCTTTCCGCGCCGCTCGATCCTCGCTGCTTCCGCCACGCTGCTGGCCGCGCCGCGCCTGGCGCGGGCGCAGCGGGCCAGCACCCTGCGCTTCGTGCCGCAATCGGACCTCGCGATCCTCGATCCGGTGCTGACGGCGGCCTATGTCACCCGAAACCATGCCATGATGGTCTTCGACACGCTCTACGGCATGGACGCGGAGTTCCGCGTACGGCCGCAGATGGTGGAAGGACATGTGGTCGAGGATGACGGCCGCCGTTGGACGCTGACGCTGCGCCCCGGGCTGCGCTGGCACGACGGCCCGCCGGTGCTGGCACGGGATTGCGTGGCCAGCATCCGCCGCTGGGCGGCACGGGACGCGCTGGGCCAGTCGCTGATGGAGGCGACGGAGGAACTCTCCGCGTCGGAGGACCGCGTCATCCGCTTCCGGCTGAAGCGGCCCTTTCCGCTGCTGCCGGCGGCGCTGGGCAAGCCCGGCTCTCCCATCTGCGCCATGATGCCGGAACGCCTGGCGCAGACCGACCCCTTCAAACCCGTCGCCGAGATGGTCGGCAGCGGCCCCTTCCGCTTCAATGCCGCCGAGCGGCTGGCCGGCGCCCGCGTGGCCTATGACCGAAACCCTGATTACCTGCCGCGCGAGGATGCCTCCTCCTTCACCGCCGGCGCCAAGCGGGTGCATTTCGTCCGCGTGGAATGGCAGGTGCTGCCCGACCCGGCCACCGCCGCCGCCGCGCTGCGCAATGGCGAGGTGGATTGGTGGGAAGCGCCGGGCTTCGACCTGCTGCCGATGCTGGAACGCGGCGGCGAGGTGCGCACCACACTGCCGGACTCCACCGGCTTCATCGGCATCATGCGGATGAACCACCTGCAGGCGCCCTTCAACAACCCGGCGCTGCGCCGCGCGGTGCTGCCGGCGCTGCGGCAGTCGGACTTCATGTCGGCGGTTGCGGGCAGCGCCCCCGGCGGCTGGCGGGAGGGCATCGGCTTCTTCTGCCCCGGCACCCCCATGGCTAGCGATGCCGGCATGGAGGCCCTGACAGGCCCGCGCGACCTGGAAGCCGCGAAGCGCGCCGTGGCGGAATCCGGCTACAAGGGTGAGCCGGCGGTGGTGCTGTCGCCCTCCGATTTTCCTAACCTGAAAGCCCTGGCCGATGTGGGCGCGGACCTGCTGCAACGTATCGGCATCAAGGTGGATTACCAGGCAATGGACTGGGGCTCCGCCATCCAGCGGATCGGTAAGACGGAGCCGGTGGAGCAGGGGGGATGGAGCATCTACCACACCTTCTGGTCCGGGCTGGACCAGTTGAACCCGGCGGTGAATGCCTCCCTGCGCGCCAACGGCCGCGCGGCCGGGCGCGGTTGGCCGGACAGCCCGGCGCTGGAAGCGATGCGGGAGCGCTGGCTGGCGGCGCCGGACGAAGCCAGTCAGGCCACCATCGCCGCCGAGATGCAGCGGCAGGCCTTCCAGGACCTGCCCTATATCCCGCTGGGCCAGTTGCTCCAGCGCACCGCTTTCCGCCGGGACATCGTGGATATCCCGGCGGGCTTCGCCGCTTTCTGGAGCGTGCGGCGGGGCTGAGGCTTATTCCGTGCGGATGCCGCCCGCGCGGATCACCTTGGACCAGCGGTCGTGTTCGGACTTCAGGAAGCTGGCGAATTCGGCGCGCGTGCCGCCGATGACGCGCCCGGCCTGCACTTCCTCCACCGCCTTACGCACTTCCGGCACCGCCGCGATCTTGTTGAAGACCTCGTTGATGCGGTCGGCCAGCGCGGGGTCCATGTTCGGCGGGGCGACGACGCCATACCACACGGCCGCCTCGAAGCCCGGAATGGCGTCGCTGGCCGAGGGCACCCCCGGAAGCTGCTCGGTCGTGTCACCACCGAGAGCCACGGGCCGCACCTGCCCGCCTTTGATCATCGGGAAGGCGGAGGCGAGGCTGGGGAAGGAGAATTGCGCATCGCCGCGCATCACCGCCGTCACTGCCTCCGAGCCGCTGCGATAGGGCACATGGACCATGCTGGTCTTGGTCTGCTGCTCCATCAGCGCCATGGCGAGATGGCTGATATTGCCGACGCCGGCGGAGGAATACACAAAGCCATCCGGCTTGGCGCGCGCCGCGGCGATGATCTCGGCCAGCGTCTTCTCCTTCACGGAGGGATGCGCGATCATCACGGCATGCAGGATGGCGCCCTGCATGATCGGCGTGAAGCCGGTCAGCGGCTCATAGGAAAGCTTGGGGTTCAGCTCCTTGCCAACGACATTGGCGCCGATATCGGCCATCATCAGCGTGTAGCCATCGGCTGGCTGAGTATTCGTGAAGGCACCCGCCACCATGCCGCCGGCACCGGAGCGGTTCTCCACCACCAGCGTCTGGCCATTGGCGAATTCGGAGAAGCGCTGCGCGAAGAGCCGCGCCAGCGTGTCCACCGCGCCGCCGGCGCCGAAGGGCACCACCATCTTCACGGGGCGGTCGGGCCAGGAAGCCGCCGAGGCCTGGCCCAGGGCCGGCGTCGCGAGCAGGCCGACGGCAAGCCCGCCGAGACCTCGGCGGGTGAACTTCATTGTCTTTGTCATGGCATTTCCTCAGATGTAACCGGAATCAGCAGCGAAGAGTCAGAAGGCTTCCTCGTAGAGGCGCAGCGCATCTGCCTCGGTCAGCTCGACAGGATTGTTGATCAGCAGCCGCTGCTGCTGCATGGCATCAGCCGCCAGTTGCGGCAGGCTTTCCCGCGTCACTTGCAACTCATGCAGGCGCTTCGGCATGTCGCAGACCGCCACCAGCCTTTCGATGGCGGCCAGGAAGCCCTCGGCGGTCTGCGCTTCCGCACCGACGGAGGGCGCCAGGGCGGCGTAAAGCGGCGCGGCGGCTCGCAGGTTGAAGCGCAGCACCGGCAGCAGCATCAGCGCGTTGGAAAGCCCGTGCGGCACGTGGTAGCGGCCGCCCAGCGGATAGGCGAGGGCATGCACCGCCGCCACCGGCGCATTGGCGAAGGCCATGCCGGCGAGGCAGGAGCCTAGCAGCATCGCGCCGCGCGCCGCCACATCCTTGCCGTCCTTCATCACCACCGGCAGGTTGGCCGAGAGCAGCGAGAGCGCCTGCTGCGCCAGCACGTCCGACAGTGGATTCTTCAGGCGCTTGCTGGTGAAAGCCTCGATGGCATGCACCATGGCATCGACGCCCGTCGCGGCGGTCACCGCCGGCGGCAGGCCCAGAGTCAGGTTCGGGTCCAGCAGCGCCACATCCGGCAGCAGGCGGCGGGAAACGACGCCCTTCTTTTCCTCGGTCGGCGTGGTGACGATGGAGATCGGCGTCACCTCCGACCCGGTGCCGGCGGTGGTGGGCGCCAGCACGAGCGGCAGGCGCTGGCCCTTGGCCAGCTCCACGCCATAGATCGTCGAAAGTTCGCAGGGCGAGCGGAGCAGATAGGCCACCAGCTTCGCCGTATCCATGGCGCTGCCGCCGCCGATGGCGAAGACGCCATCGACGCCGGCCGCGCCCAGCTTGTCCACCGCGCCCAGGATGATCTGCTCCGGCGGGTCGGCCTGCACTTCGTCATAGATCGTGACGGCGAGGCCGGCCTGGCGCAGCTTCGCTTCCACCGGCGCCACCATGCCGGTGCGCACCAGCCCCGCATCGGTCACCAGCGCGACATGCCGCACGCCCAGTTCCGCCAGGATGGCGGGCAGTTCGTCCAGCGCGCCGTCCCGCAGCACGATGCGCGGGGTGGTCGCGAAGTTCATCGAGAGCACGGCGCGATTACTCCGCCGCCTGCTTGGGCTCTTCGCGGGCCCAGCGCTTGTCGAAGTCCCAGACCTCTGGGAAGCCCATCAGCTCGTTCATCTTGCCGAAGTCGTAGATGACGTCCTTGTCGAGCCCGTTGGTGTCGCCTTCCTTCAGCAGATGCGCGTAGGAACGCTCCAGCGCCGCCGCCACCGTCAGGAAGCCCACCGCCGGATAGATGGCGATGTTGTAGCCGAAGGAAGCCAGCTTCTCGGCGGAGAGGATCGGGGTGCGGCCGCCGCCATCGACGTTGTTGGCCAGCAGCGGCGCGTCGATCTCCTGGCCGATGCGCTTCATCTCGTCCTCGGTCTCCGGGCTCTCGATGAAGACGATGTCGGCGCCGGCCTTCTGGTAGAGCTTGCCGCGGCGGATCGCCTCGTCCAGGCCCAGGCTGGTGCGGGCATCGGTGCGGGCGATGATCAGGAAATCCTCGCTCTTGCGCGCCTCGACGGCCACCTCGATCTTCAGCGCCATTTCCTCAGCCGGGATGACGCGGCGGCCCGGAGTGTGGCCGCACTTCTTTGGTACTTCCTGGTCTTCGAGCTGGATGGCGGTGACGCCGGCGGCCTCATAGCCCATCACGGTGTGGCGCACATTCAGCAGCCCGCCATAGCCGGTATCGGCATCGCAGATCACCGGCGTCGTGCAGCCCTGGGCGAAGCGGCCCATGCGGCTGACCATGTCGGTGAAGGTGGCGATGCCGGCATCCGGCACGCCCAGATGCGAGGCCACCGTGCCGTAGCCCGTGGCATAGAGCGCGTTGAAGCCCATGCGGTCCGCCACGCGGGCGGAGATCATGTCAAAGATGCCGGGGGCGACGATGAACTGCTTGGCGGCCAGCGCGGCCTTCAGGCGGGGATCTGCCATGTGTTCTGTTCCTTCCTTGAAGAATGTCTTGTTCAGGCGGCCAGGGCCGCGCGCACGCGCTGCACCAGCCCGCCGACGGCCAGGATGGCATTCACCTCGTCGCCCAGCGGCGCGGCCTGCCAGCTTTCGCCGCCCTGCGTCACCGCCATGGTGCCGAGGTCGATGCGGGCTTCCTCGCCCTCGCGCAGCGCGGCGGCGGCCTCGGGGCAGAGGATGACGGGCAGGCCGAGATTGACGGCATTGCGAAAGAAGATCCGCGCCGCGCTTTGCGCCACGATGGCGGCGACGCCGGCCGCCTTCAGCGCGATCACCGCATGTTCGCGGGAGGAGCCGCAGCCGAAGTTGCGGCCCACCGCCAGGATGTCGCCCGGCTGCACGCGCTTGATGAAATCCGGGTCCAGGCCTTCCATGCAGTGACGGCCCAGTTCCTCGGGCTTGCGCAGCGCGAGGTAGCGGCCGGGCAGGATCACATCGGTGTTCACCTCGTCCCCGAAGCGGTGGACGCGGCCCTGAAAGGTCAGGCTCATGCGGCGGGCTCCAGCATGCGGGCGACATCGGCCGGCGGCACGATCTCGCCTGCCACGGCGGCGGCGGCGGCGACCCAGGCATTGGACAGGAAGACCTGTGAATCCGGGTGGCCCATGCGGCCGCGGTAGTTGCGGTTGGTGGTGGCGATGGCGGTCTCGCCCGCCGCCAGAATGCCCATATGGCCGCCGAAGCAGGCGCCGCAGGTGGGCGTGGAAACGGCGGCCCCGGCGGCGGCGAAGATCTCCAGCAATCCCTCGGCCAGGGCCTCACGCCAGATCTTCTGCGTCGCCGGCACCACCACCATGCGCACGCCCGGCGCCACCTGGCGCCCGCGCAGGATCTCGGCCACCTGCCGCAGGTCAGTCATGGTGCCGTTGGAACAGTTGCCGACATAGACCTGATCGACCTTCTGGCCGCGCAGCGCCTCCACTGGCACGCCGGAGGCGGGCGAGGGGGGCTTGGCCACCATGGGCGTCAGGGCGGAAAGGTCGATCTCGATGCGCTGGCGGTAATGGGCATCGGCATCGGCGCTGACCGGCGGCGCGGCGGGAACACCGCGCTTGGCCATATCGGCGGTGGATTGTTCGTCGCCTTCGAAGACGCACATGTCGGCGCCGCCCTCGACGGCCATGTTGGCCACCGCCATCCGCTCATCGATGCCGAGCGCGGCGACGCCCGGGCCGCCGAATTCCAGTGCCGCATCCGCCGCGCCATCGGAGCCGATGCGGCGGATCAGCTCCAGGATCACGTCCTTGCCGGTGACGAAGGGGCCAGGCTTGCCGGTCAGCTCGACGCGGATGCTGTCGGGCACCCGCATCCAGAGCTGCCCGGTGGCCAGGGCGCCCGCGAGGTCGGTGGAGCCGAAGCCGATGCCCAGCGCATTGAAGGCGCCGGCGGTGCAGGTATGGCTGTCCGCGCCGAAGACCACGGTGCCATGGCCCACCATGCCCAGCTCGGCCAGCAGGGTATGCTCGATGCCGCCACGGCCTGGCTCGTAGTAGTGCGGGATGCCGTGCTTGCGAGCGAAGTCCCGTGTCATGGCGATGGCGCCGGCGGCGGTGACATCAGGGGCGGGCGCGAAGTGGTCGGCCACCAGCACGATGCGCTGTGGGTCGAAGGGCCGGGGCGCGCCCATGGCATCGAACTGCTCGAAGGCCAGGGGGCCGGAGACATCGTTCAGCAGCACGACATCGGGGCGGATGGTGACAATGGCACCCGTGGGCGCCGCGCCACCCACCGCATGGGCGGCCAGGATCTTCTGCGTGATGGTGCCGTCCTTCATGGCGCCATCATGGCATCGCGCGGCATGGCCATTCCCCTCTCGAGTTGTTCTCTCCGGCCATGCCGGGTGCGTTGTGCAATCGATAGCATAGACATCCGGGTGGTAAAGGGGAATTTGAGCAGAAAGCCGTGCCACAGCGGCGGGCCAGCGATTGCACGGTAAGGACTGCGCTGCTAACGCCAGGGCCATGGAGGATATGCCACATCCGGTTCGGGCGACGGTGGCCAGCCTGGCTCGCCGGGCCGGGGTCGCGGCCTCCACCGTCTCGCGCGCCTTGAGGGACGATCCGCGCATCTCGCCCGAGGTGCGCGCCCGCATCGCCGCGCTCGCGGCCGAGGCCGGCTATACGCCCAATGCGCTGGCCCGCACCCTGGTGAGTGGCCGCAGCGGGTTGATCGGGCTGGTGCTGGGCCCGATGGACAACCCCTTTTATGCCGAGATGATGCAGCAGATCGTCAGCCAGGCCGCCGCGCGCGGCTGGCGGCTGCTGCTGCTGCATGCCGGCGACGGCCCGATGGAGGAGGCTACCGCGGCGGCCCTGCTGCAATACCGCGTCGATGGCTGCCTGATCACCTCGGCCGGGCTCTCGTCCCGCGCCGCCTCCGTCTGCGCCGAGAACCGCGTGCCGCTGGTCATGGTCAACCGCGTGGCGCGGGAGCATGGCTCCGCCGTGTCCTGCGACAACCTGGCGGCGGGCGAGACCCTGGCGGAGCTGCTGATGCAGGCCGGGCACCGGCGGCTGGCGGTGATCACCGGCAACCCCGGCACCTCCACCGGCCTGGAGCGCACGGAAGGCTTCGTGCGGCGCGTGCTGGCCGCCGGGCTGCCGGCACCGCTGCTGCTGCCGGGCGGCGCTTCCCATGCCGCGGGCTACGCGGCGGGGCAGAGCATGGCCGCCTTGCCGGCCGGGGAGCGGCCGGATGCGGTGATGGGGGTCAGCGACATCCTGGCCATGGGCGCGATGGATGCGCTGCGTGGGGCGGGGTTATCCGTCCCGGGCGATGTCTCGGTGGTGGGCATCGACGGCATCGCCGCCGCCGGGCGGGTGCCCTACCGCCTGACCACTGTGGCGCAGCCGCTGGAGGCGATGATCGCGCGTGGGCTGGATATGCTGCTGGCGCGCATCGGCGGCGCGCAGGTGCCGGATGAGGTGGTGCTGCTGCGCGGCAGCCTGATCCGCCGCGCCTCCGCCCGGCTTGTGGCCCCCGGCCAGGGCTGAGGCCGCCGATCCTCGCCTCGGCGGGTGCAAGCATTGCTGAAGCGTGACATGCTCCACCCGAGAAGGGGCATCACCGTCCAGCTTTGTGCCGAAGAGGAGTTCCGCCATGCTGCCAGACCTGAGCCGCCGTGCCACATTGTCGCTGGGCGGCGCCATGCTGACCGGCGCCCTCGGCCGGCCAGCCCTGGCGCAGGATGCCTCCAAGGTGCTGCGCTTCGTGCCGCATGCCAATCTGACGACGCTGGACCCGCTCTGGTCCAGCGCCCTGGTCTCCTACTGCGCCGCGAGCATGATCTGGGACCGCCTCTACGGTCTGGACGACAGCCTGACGCCGCAGCCGCAGATGGTGCAGGGGCACGAGCTTTCGGAAGACCGACTGCACTGGCGCTTCACCATGCGCGACGGGCTGCTGTGGCATGATGGGTCGCCGGTCGCGGCGCGGGATTGCGTCGCTTCCATCGCGCGCTGGGCGCAGAAGGACGGCTTCGGCGTCCGCATGGCTTCGCAGATGGAGGAGATGCGCGCGGTCGACGACAAGCGCTTCGAGATCCGCCTGAAGCGGCCCTTCCCGCAGATGCTTTTCGCGCTGGGTGCCACGGCCTGCTTCATGATGCCGGAGCAGACGGCCGCCACGCCCGCCTCCGCCAGCGTTACCGATTACATGGGCAGCGGCCCGTTCATCTTCCGCAAGGACGAATGGGTCGCCGGCGCGCGGGCGCTGTTCGAGCGCAACCCGCGCTATGTCTCGCGCCAGGAGGCGCCGCAGTTCTGGGCCGGCGGGCGGCCGGTGCATTTCGACCGCGTGGAATGGCATATCCTGCCCGATCCCTCCACCGCGGCCTCCGCCTTGCAGACCGGCGAGGTGGATTGGCTGGAGCGCCCGCTGGGCGACCTGCTGCCGGTGTTGCGCCGGCGCCGCGACCTGAAGGTGGAGGTGCTGGACCCGCTGGGCTTCTGGGCCGAGGTGCGGTTGAACACCGCGGTGCCGCCTTTCAACAGCCCGAAGGTGGCCCACGCCATCCTGCCGGCCCTGCAACAGAGCGACTTCCTGCAGTCGCTGCTGGGCGACCAGCCCGAGATGATGAACGGCAACTGCGGCATCTTCCTGCCCGGCACACCGTTGGCGAATGATGCCGGCATGGAGCTTCTGACCAAACCGCGCGACCTGGAACTGGCGAGGCGTATGCTGAAGGAATCCGGCTATGCCGGAGAGCCGGTGGTGATGCTCGAGGCCTCCGACCTCGCCACTTCCGCCGCCTTTTCCCCGGTCGCGCGCCAGTTGTTCGAGCAGGTGGGCTTGAAGGTGGATTACCAGACCGCCGACTGGGGCACCGTGATCAGCCGCAGCAACCTGCCGGGCGGACAGGGGCAATGGAACTGCTATGCGACCGCCTGGGCCGGGCTCTGGATCACCAACCCGGCGATGCACGCGCATCTCTATGGCACCGCCACCAATCCGCGCATGACCGCGCTGCGGGATGCCTGGTTCGACGCGCCGGACCTGCCGGCGCAGAGAAGCATCGCGGAACAGATGCAGCGCCAGGCGCTGGAGGAGCCGCCGGTGCTTCCCTGCGGCCAATACTTCACGCCACAGGCCTACAACACGCGCCTTTCCGGCTTCGTAAAAGGGCCCACCGCCACATTCTGGAACGTGCGCAAGACCTGAACCGGCGCCGCTGATGGAACGGCACGGGCAGGCGGGGCGTGGCCGCGATGCCTGTCCCGTGCCGTCTTCCGGGCAAATCCACCGCGGCATACGGCCAAGCGCCCTCTCATCTCGCCCTTGTTTCTGGAGCCTGTGCCGCAGGCCGGCGGCCTCATGCCCCGTGACGATGCGGCACGGAGGGCGGCACTGGACTGTTCGAGGAGCCGAACCAAGTGTGGCCGATGCGTTCCGTCCTGCCGTTCCTCCTGCTGTTCCTCCCTTTCCTCGCACAAGCGCAGCCCACCAACCCCATGGATTGGGCGCGCTGCCGCCAGGCCATCGCTGCCGCGGAGCCAGGCTCCGGCGTGCCGCCGGGCCTGCTTGGCGCCATCGCGCTGGTGGAGAGCGGGCAGCGCAACCCCAGGACCGGCGCGCCGGAGCCCTGGCCCTGGTCCTACAACGTGGCCGGGGTGGGGCACGCGCCACCAACCAAGGCGGCCGCCATCGCCGAGGTTTCGGCTCTGCTGGCGCGCGGCGTGAGATCGGTCGATGTCGGATGCATGCAGGTGAACCTGATGTACCATCCAGATGCTTTCGCGAATCTGGAGGAAGCTTTCGACCCCGCCGCCAATCTCAGATACGCTGCGCGCTTTCTGCGTGATCTGCGGAACCGGACCGGCGACTGGGGCCAGGCTATTGCCCGCTATCACTCCGGGGAAGCTGAGCGTGGGGCGGCCTATAGCCGCCGCGTTGCCCTGGCACGGATGGGCGCGGCCTGGGGCCGGGGCGGCGGCGTGCCCCTGCCCCCGCGGATCGCGCAGAACATCTGCGCCCCGGGCCTGACGCCGATGCTGTTCTTTGGCGGGCTGCAGGAAGCGCGGCGCTTCATGACACCGGAAGCGCGCCGGGCGCGCCGGGCGGTACCGGTGCCACCCGCCAGCACCCGGCCCCGGCTGGCCTGCATCCGCAATGAGGCGCGGCGCTAACGCCATGAAAGGGAAGAGAGCCTGGCCAGACCATCCCTGAAGCTCTTCAGGCCCCGGTGGCGTCGTGCCGCGCCGGGGCGGGCGCCGCCCGAAGACGGGTACCCGGGAGCGGCTGACACATCCTTCCCGACCTGCTAGAGGTGGCGCCCGTTCCCTTCCGGCCACCACTTGCTCAGGTATCGCGCATCATGGATCTCGCCACTCTCCGCGCCCAGGCGCACCGGATCCTGCCCGATGCCACCATTCCGGAACTGCCGAACCACTACAGCGGCAAGGTGCGCGACAATTACGACCTGCCGGACGGCCGCCGCGTCATCATCGCCACCGACCGCCTGAGCGCCTTCGACCGCATCCTCTGCACCATTCCCTTCAAGGGCCAGGTGCTGACCCAGACCGCCCGCTTCTGGTTCGAGGCGACGCGCGACATCTGCGCCAACCACGTGCTGGAATACCCCGACCCCAATGTGGTGATCGGCCAGCGGCTGGAGATCCTGCCGGTGGAAGTGGTGGTGCGCGGCTACCTCGCCGGCACAACCGGCACCTCAGTCCTGACACTCTACAAGGCCGGGCAGCGGGAGATGTATGGCATCCGCCTGCCGGACGGCATGCGCGACAACCAGAAGCTGCCGCAGCCGATCCTGACGCCCACCAGCAAGGCCTTCGACGGCGGCCATGACGAGCCGCTGACGCCGGATGACATCATCAGCCGCAAGCTGCTGACGCCGGCGCAGTGGCAGCAGCTCAGCGACTATGCCCTGGCGCTCTTCGCCCGCGGCCAGCAGATGGCGGCCGAGCGCGGGCTGATCCTGGCCGATACCAAGTACGAATTCGGCCTGGACCCGCAGGGCCGCATCGTGCTGGCGGACGAGATCCATACGCCGGACAGCAGCCGCTACTGGCTGGCGGAGAGCTACGAGGCCCGCTTCGCCGCCGGGGAGCGGCCGGAGAGCTTCGACAAGGACTTCGTCCGCTCCTGGGTCGCCGCCCGCTGCGACCCCTACCACGACCCGATCCCGGAGATCCCGCAGCAGCTCATCCTGGATACGGCGGCGGTCTATATCCGCGCCTTCGAGGCCATCACGGGGCAGACCTTCGTGATCCCCGAAGACGGCGGCATGCCGCTCGACCGCATCCGCGCCGCGCTTTCCGGCCTGATGCGCGGCTGAGAGCCTTCCCGCCCTGCCGGCGCACCGGCAGGGCAGGGGCGGGTGGCTAGACGGCCTCGGCCCGCAGCACCAGGCGGCCGACCGCCTGGCCGTTCTTCAGCCGCTGCAAGGCCTCATAGGCCTGGGACTGCGGCATCTCCTCGATGGGGATGGGCGGCAGGCCACCCTTGTTGGCCAGGGCCACCACTTCCCGCAGGTCCCGCAGGGAGCCGACGAAGCTGCCGCGCAGCGCCTGCTCCCGCATCGCCATCAGCGGCAGGTCCAGCGTGATCTCGCCGCCGAAGAGCCCCACCTGCACCAGCGTGCCACCCTTGCCCAGGGCATCCACCAAGAAGCGCGCCGTGGCGCTGGCATTCACCAGGTCCAGCGCCGCGCGCAGCGGCCCGCCTGCGGCCTCGACCAAGCGTGCGGTGACATTATCGCCCGTCGATCGCACGGTGGCCGTGGCGCCCGCCTGCCGCGCGGCCTGCAGCTTCTCCTCCGCCACATCGACGCCGATGATGGCGCGGTGCCCCAGCGCCTTCAGCATGGCGATGGCCGATAGCCCCAGCCCGCCCATGCCGACCACCACCACCGGCACATCCGGCGGCAGCGGCATCAGCTTCTTGATGGCGGAATAGACCGTGATGCCGGAGCAGGCATAGGTCGCGGCCAGGCCCGGGTTCAGGTTGCCGGGGTCCACCAGGTAGCGCGGGTGCGGCACCAGCACATGGGTGGCGAAGCCGCCATCCTGCAGGATGCCGATGGGCCAGGTCTTGGGGCAGAGATTGTCTTCCTCCGCCTTGCATCGGTCACACTGGCCGCAGCCGATCCAGGGATAGACAATCCGCCGCTCCCCGACCGGCACCGGCCCGGCATCCGGCCCCGCCGCCACGACTCGGCCGACGATCTCATGCCCCTGGGCCAGGGGCAGCTTACGCCCGCGCGCCGCATGCTCCAGCCGCCGGCCGCCGCCGAGCTGATAGTAGCCTTCCCAGGTATGCAGGTCGGAATGGCAGACGCCGCAGTGGGAAACCTGCACCAGCACCTCGGTGCCCTTCGGCTCCGGCGTGGGCATCTCCATCTCCTGCAGCGGCGCACCGTATTCAACCAGGGACCAGGCTCGCATGGCGTATCCTCGATGATGTTCGTGGCGCCAGGGGACGGCCGGACCCGGGGCCCGCCCGCGCCGCGAGGCGCCGGGAAAGCCTAGCGCGCTCTTGCGCCCCCCGCCTAGGCGCCCTCGCTCAAGCCGCCATGAGGCGCGCGAGCTGGGCGAGGCGCTGGCCGGCGGAGTGGTTGCTCTCGGCCTCGATGGCCCGGTAGTGGCTGATGACGGCCTCGCCCACCGGGGTCAGCCGCGCGCCACCGCCGCCGGGACCGCCCGCCGCCGTTTCCACCACGGGCCTGCCCAGGCCGCGGTTGAGGTCCTCCACCAGTTCCCAGGCCCGGCGATAGGACATCTTCAGCGCCCGCCCGGCCGCCGAGATGGAGCCGCTGCGGCCGATCTCCTCCAGCAGCGAGACCTTGCCCGGCCCGATGCGCACTCCGCCGAGATCCAGGCGGATGATCAGCCTGGGGGCGGTGCCGGCGGTCTGCGGTTCAGGGCGTCGGGCACGGGGCATGGGCGGGATCCTTCACGCGTCGGGTGCCGGCGCAATGCTCAGGCAGGGTTGTCGCCATTGCCCGGGGTGAAGGCCACCGCCTTCACGAGGGCCCAGACCGGCAGGCCGGGGCGCAGGCCCAGGCGGCGGACGGAATCCTGCGTCACCCGCGCCAGCAGCAGGCTGGGGCCAAGGCGCAGGCGCAGCATCGCCTCATGGGCGCGGCCGGGCTCCACCGCCTCCAGCACCGCCGGCAGTACGTTCTGCACCGAGAGGTTCCGCGGCTCCTCCGTCGCGACGGAGACATCGCGGGCGCGGATGCGCAGCCGCACCGGCGCGCCTGGCGGCGCCGCTTCCAGCGGCACGGCGAATTCGCCGCCCGGAAAGCCGAGGCGAGTCACGCCCTGCTCCGGCGCATGGCCCAGCACGGTGCAGCCCAGCACCACGCCGGCGTCCCGTCGCGCCGCCAGGATCGGCAGGTCCGTGCGGGCGGAAAGCGCCTCGGGCGTGCCGCAGGCCAGCACCCGCCCGGCTTCCATCAGCACCAGCCGGTCCGCCAGCCGGTCCACCTCGTCCAGCGCATGCGTCACGTAGAGGATGGGGATGCTGAACCTCTCCCGCAGGCGGGCCAGGAAAGGCAGCACCTCAGCCTTCCGGCTGGCATCCAGCGCGGCCAGGGGCTCATCCATCAGCAGCAGCCGGGGGCGGGAGAGCAGGGCGCGGCCCAGGGCCACGCGCTGCTTCTCGCCGCCCGAAAGCGCCGCCGGGCGCCGCGCCAGCAGATGGCCGATGCCAAGCAGGGCCACCACCTCCTCCATCCCCGGGCCCTCGGCGCCGCGCGGGGCACGGCGCAGGCCATAGCGCAGGTTGGTTTCCACCGAGAGATGCGGGAAGAGGCGGGAATCCTGAAAGACCACGCCGCAGCGCCGCTGTTCCGGCGGCACCATGCGGCGCGCGGCACTGTCGAAGAGCAGGGCGCCATCCAGGGTGATGCGCCCTTCCTGCGGGTGCAGCAACCCGGCCACCGCCGAGAGCACGGTGGATTTGCCGCAGCCGGAAGGCCCGAAGATGGTGGTGACGCCCGCGCCCGGCGCGGTGAAGGCGGCATCCAGCGTGAAGCCCTGGCCGCCAGGAAAGCTGTGCCGGATGGCGAGGTCCAGCATCAGCGCGGCGCCCGGCCCAGCAGCACCTGCATCCGCCGCCCGACGAATTCCGCCAGCAGCAGGCCCACCACGGCCATGGCGAAGGAGAAGGCGGCCAGCCGCGCCGCCGTGGCCTCCCCGCCCGGGGTCTGGGTGGCGCTGTAGATGGCCAGCGGCAGGGTCTGCGTCTCGCCCGGGATATTGGAGGCGAAGGTGATGACGGCGCCGAACTCCCCAAGGCCGGCGGCGAAGGCGGTGATGGCGCCGGAGAGGATGCCGGGCGTGATCAGCGGCAGGGTGACCGTGACGAAGCGGTCCAGCGGCCCGGCGCCCAGGGTGCGCGCCGCTTCCTCCAGCCCCGGGTCCACCGCGTCCAGGCTGAGGCGCACGGCGCGGACGATCAGCGGAAAGGACATGACCCCCGTGGCCAGGGCGGCGCCCGCCGTGGTGAAGACCAGCCGCACGCCGAGCCAATCATGCAGCCAGGCACCCACCGGGCCGCGAATGCCGAAGATGACCAGCAGCAGCCAGCCGATCACCACGGGAGGCATGACCAGCGGCAGATGCACAAAGGCGTCCAGCAGCCCGCGCCCGGGAAAGCGCCCGCGCGCCAGCAGCCAGGCCACCAGCACCGCCGGGGGCAGACCGAAGGCGACGGAGCGCAGCGCCACGGCCAGGCTGAGCCGCACGGCCTGCCATTCCTCGGGGGAGAGCCAGGTCATGCGGCCGGATCAGGGCGCCCGCAGGCCGAAGCCGAAGCGGCGGTAGACCTCGGCGGCCTCGGGCCCGGTGATGAAGGCGAAGAAGTCGCGCGCTTCCGTGTTGCCGCCCGCGCGGCGGGTGATGGCGAAGGGATAGGTGACGGCCGGGTGGCTTTCAGCCGGGAAGGTGCCGACGACCTTCACGCCCTTCGAGGCCGCCGCGTCGGTGGCATAGACAATGCCCAGCGGGGCTTCCCCACGCTCCACCAGCAGCAGGGCGGAGCGGACGTTGTCGGCGCGCGCCAGGCGGGGGGAGACCTTGTCCCATTGTCCCATCCAGCTCAGCGCCGCCTGGGCGTATTTCCCGACCGGCACATGGGAAGGATCGCCGGTGGCGATGCGGCCATTGGCGCCGGCCATGGCCACGAGGTCCGTGTCGCGAGCCAGGGTGACGGGCGCACGGGCCGAATCAGCAGGCGCGATCAGCACGAGGCTATTGGCCAGCGGGCTGATGCGGGTCTCGTGCAGGATCAGGCCCCGCTGCTGGACGTAATCCATCCAGGGCTCATCGGCCGAGGCGAAGATATCGGCCGGCGCTCCCTGCTCCATCTGCCGCGCCAGGGCGGAGGAAGCGGCGAAGGAGAAACGTGGCAGCGGGTGCCCCCTGGGGCGCCAGGCTTCCCCCAGCGCCTTCATGGCGTCTGTCAGGCTGGCGGCGGCGAAGACGGTGGGTCCCTGCGCCTCCTGTGCCCGGAGAGGCGGGGCCAGGAGCGTGCAGGCGGCCAGGAGGGTGCGGCGATGCATGCGGCGGGCTCCGCTCGTTGTTCCCGTTCGGGTATATCGATCCCTTGCGGGGGGCACAACCCGGCCCCGCTTTAGGCCGGGATGAAGCCCCGCTCCCGCACCGCCTCGCTTTCCAGCGCCGCGAGGAAGGCCCACGGGGCCGGGCGCGCCAGCAGCAGCCAGCAGGCGAAGGCATTCGCCGGGTGACCGGCATCAGGACCACCGGCAGACCTTCTGCCCGGCCGAAGCCCGCCGAATGATCAGGCCGGGCGCCAAGGCGCCGCAGCAGCACCTTGCCAGCCAGCGGCAGGCCAGACCGCCGCCGATGGCACGCGTCGCGGGGGTGACGAGGCCTGGGAGCAGCGCTTCGAGCTTGGCCTGGAAAGGCCTGTGGCGTGCAAGGGCAGCATGGGCCCGTGATCGCTGGGTGCGAGGGAGCGGAACATCTTCAGGGCGCCAACCTGCTTTCGGCGACATTGGCCGCAGCCTGCCACAGGGCCCATATTGCGCCGAGCCAGACGCGGGAGGAACGATGCCGGACTCCGATACATCCGCCACAAGCCAGAGCGGCGCGCACCGGCTGCCCCAGGGCGCGGCCGAGGTGGTGGAGGCGGCGCTTCATGCCCGGCGTTCGGTGCGCGCCTTTCTGCCGCAGCCGGTGGAACCCGCATTGGTGGAGCGGCTGCTGGCCGCTGCGGCCCGGGCGCCGAGCGGCACCAATATGCAGCCCTGGCGCGTGCATGTCCTGACCGGCGCGGCGCGGGACCGGCTCTGCGATGCACTGGTGGAGGCGCATCTCGCGGGGCAGGCCGAACCTGACCCCGGTTACGCCTATTACCCGCCGCAGTTCTTTGAGCCTTACCTCTCCCGCCGGCGAAAGCTGGGGTGGGATCTGTATGGCCTGCTTGGCATCGGCAAAGGCGAGAAGGAGCGGATGCGCCAGCAGCACGGCCGCAACTTTCGTTTCTTCGATGCCCCGGTCGGCATGATCATGACCATTGACCGGCGGCTGGAGGTCGGCTCCTGGCTCGACTACGGCATGTTCCTGCAGGCTCTGGCGACGGCGGCGGTCGCGCATGGGCTGGGCACCTGCCCGCAGGCCGCATTCGCCGAGCACCACCGCAGCATCCGCCGCGTCCTGCCAATCGGCGAGGGGGAGGTGGTGGTCTGCGGCATGGCACTAGGCTACCCGGATTGGGCCGCGCCCGAGAACCGGCTGGTGACGGAACGGGTGCCGGTGCGGGAATTCGCCACCTTTTACAGCGCCTGACATGGCGCCCGCCGGCTGCTGGCGACGGTGAGCAGCCTGCCGCAGTTGCGGCAGGCTCCGCGCAAGCCGGAGACACGGGTGCAGCTTGCTTTCGTGAGCCATGAAACAGCACCTCCGGCGCTGGATGGCGGCGGAAGAACGGAAAAGGGATAGGCGGAAACAGGCGCTTCCACATTCGCAATTACCCGCCGCATTCGCGGAAGCTGTGCTTCAGCTATCCACCGGCCATGACTTGATGGATGCCGCAGGCAGGCGCATTCGCATTCACGCTTCGTCAAGGATTATCCCGCAAAAGGAGGCAGATCTCTTCCCAGAGGATTTTGCCCATGTTTTTCATCCGCGCCCTGAAGCCTTCCTTGCGCTGTTTCTGGCGATGGATCTCGCCAGGAGGCTACCGGCCTGAACGGCGCTACATGCGGGGCCTGCCGCGCCAGGCAGCGAGTTGAAGTCGCGCCCGATGGCGCATCTTTCGCGATTTCTTCCCCGGATGGGCAGCCAGGACCACTGCATGGTATGATGCTGAGATGCTGGCGAGATATTGCCAGTATTGTTTACGGATTTGCAGAATATGAAAATTTTCTGCGAATCCCGTCAAGTTCGGGAAAGTGCCAGCGTTGTTGGAAAAGGAATCTGCCCCCCTGCCGGATAAGCCGGAGGATATCCGCCGCTTCGCCCAACGCAGCTTCGCCGACCTGGGTTGGCGGACCCTGCGGAACGATCCTTCCGCCCAGGCTTCCATGCCGCCGGTAGACGCCAGCCTGACCTTTGCCCATCCTGATCTTGGTGTGGCGCTGGTGGATATGGCGCCCGACCGCGCCGCCGATCCCGTCGAGCGCCTGCGGCGGCGGCTGGAGGCGCTGGAAACCCGCCCTACCTTCGCCGCCGAATTACCCATCGTTTACCTGCCGCTAACAAGCGCCGATCTCTGGCGGCTGAACATCATCCTGGACAGCGCCTTCGCTTCCCGCGCGCCACTACCGCGCGAAGAAGGGGGCTGGGTGGATGTGGTGCAGCAGGCACTGCTGCCAGAATCCTTTCCGCGCCCGGTGGAACAACCGGAGCCCGGCACAACAGCTAGCATCGACCTCGCTGCGGAGGCCAAACAGCGTCGCTCTCTCCGGCCATGGATGCTTTCGGGCGTGGCGGCGGCGCTTCTGGCTGGCGTGGTCGCGTTTTATGTCCTCGATCCGCCCGGCCAGCAGGCCTCTCTGCCTCAGCCCGGGGGGCAAACTGAACCTGCGCCCCCCGCGGTGCCGGATGAGCCTGCCGTTGCGGCGGCACCTCCGGTACGGGCTGATGTGGTCCAGCCCAGACCTGCCGCACCGGAGCCTGCGCCGGACCAGCGGCCGGCTCCAGCGCAACAAGCAGGCGGCGCGCCTCCGCCTTGGGGAGCTAGCGTGCCACCACGGCAGCCGGAAACCGTTTTCGGCCCGAGGCGGATCACCGTGCATTCCACCGCGGCCAAGCGCGACGTCGCTGAAGCCCTGCTCCGCTCCGCCGCCAGCGCGGATGACACAGTGGAGTTCCGCACGCTGCGGACCACACTCAACTTTGCCTCGGTGCGGTATTTTCACGAGAGAGACAAGGCGGCGGCCGAGCAACTGGCCAAACGGCTCGGCCCGACATGGCGCGTGCAAGATTTAACGCGCTACCGGCCAAGCCCGAGGTTGGGCAGCCTTGAGGTGTGGCTGCCACGATACTTCCGCGCCGACTGAGGGCAGGATGCGGGCGGCCCTACCGCGGCTGCAAGACCGCGGTCTGGGCTTCGGGCGTCCCGCCATACCACCTGAGGCCTTGCTGTCGGAAAATCATAAAACGTGAGGGCCAGAATGTCGGGGTATTTTACAACACCGCCGCGCCGACAGTTGGATATCACGCTAAGACCTTGAATCTGCAGCGGAGAATAGACTGGCACGTTGCTTGCAATTCTTGGCGTGTAGACCCTGCACCCTGGCAGGGGCCCGCAACCAAGGAAGCTATTATGCGTCAGCTGAAGTCCCTGCTTCTCGGTACCGCCCTGGCGGTTGCAACCAGCGTCTCGGCCATGGCAGCGCCGATCACCGGTAGCTTCGACATCACCGGCCTCTTCCAGGCCGAGAACAGCGCCGGCGTCAACGTTCCCTTCAATCAGGCCACCGCCATCGACTTCTGCGCGGCCATCACCGGCGAATGCGTCACCGATCCGGGTGCTGGCACCGGCACCGGCGCCTTCCAGGTAAACAATGCTTCCGCCGACAATACCTTCGGCATCACTGACGGGCAGATGGGTGTGGTGAAGGACTTTGTCTTCAGCCCCTTCACCACGGTGGCGGACTTCTTCAAGATCGGCGACCTGAGCTTCAACCTGACGCAGATCGAGAACTCCTCCTTCAGCACCGGCAGCTTCCAGTTCCTGATCCTGACCGGCACTGGCGTGTTCAGCCGCGACGGCTATGACGACACCGCCGGCACCTTCAGCTTCACCGGCCAGACCAACGGCGTCGACACCACCGGCACCTTCACCTTCAGCGGCGCCTCCGCCGCCGTGCCGGTGCCCGAGCCTGCCTCGCTGGCGCTGTTCAGCGCCGGCCTGCTGGGCCTGGGCCTGGCGCGCCGCAACCGCCGCAAGGCGGTCTGAGCGGCATCCTGCCAGGGTTGGGGAGCGGTCATGCCGCTCCCCGATCCATCAGGTTTCACGACACGAAGTTCAGGCTCTCGTCAGCCATACGTCGTCTGCCACGGCCAATCTCCGAACCGACAGTCGTACGAATTCTCTGTGTGGTGTTGATCTGCCTGAGCGCTAACGCTGGGGGACACATCCACAATGCGCGGGCAGATCGCACGTCGCAGTTTCCTGGCCCGCTGGCCTGCTACAACGGCCTGGTGACGCCGCCGCATTATATCGGTGCCTCCCTCCGTAGCGCGCCGATGGCCTCGGCCCGGTCGATCACGACGCCGCCCAGGGCGCCGCCATGACCACAGGCATATGTCGCCAGAACATGACTCACCCGGTCCGTCCGCAGTGCCAGCGGTCTGATGGCAGCGGCCAGGACGGGAATGTCGGAAAAATTTACACTGATGCCCACCGGCCTGTAGCGGGCCAGGGCGCTCCCACAAGAATTTGGCGACGCCAGCGTACCAGGCATCGCTGACCAGTAGGTGGCCGCTCGGCAAGAGGCGGTGCAGCATTAACCTGCTGAGGGCGGCCATGCTGCTAGCGAAGGCCAGCGCGGCCTCGCCGCCCCCTAGCAGGCTGAGCGCCGGGTTGCCACAGCGGGTGTGGAAGGGCGGCGCCTTCGCTTCAGGCTCGGGGGCCGAGAAGCCACCGGCATCCGGGTCCGCACGGAAGCTGGTGGCGGCGCCAAGGAACGGGCCAGCGGCGCGCCAGGCTGCGGGCTGGGGCGGCGGTATGGACGGCCCGGGTTGCCCTGCGCATGGTTCTGTCTCCGCTTCTGGTGGGCAGGCTGGCCGATAGGTCGGGCCGCCGCCCGGTGCAAGTGCCCCAAGGCCAAGGCCGGAGGAGGGCCTTGGCACTCCTGGCCCAGCGGGCTAGGCTGGTGCCGTTGTTCCTGGGGTGCCCGTGCTGAACGGGCTGAGACGGCGCTGCCGAACCCATTGAACCTGATCCGGGTCATACCGGCGGAGGGATGGAAACACAGCTGGCAGAGCCGGCCTCCTTTTCTTCCCGCCCCCCTCGGTGCTGGCCGTGTTGAAGAAGGGGCGCTTGGGGTGGAAGCAGAATCCACATCCGCTGCGGGGCCAAGGGTGCTCGTCATCGGTGCCGGCGTTGCCGGGCTGGTGACGGCCACGGTGCTGGCCGCGCGTGGCGCGGCGGTTTCCATGATCCACCGCCCGGAGCCGGCGACGCGCGCCTCCCATTTCGCCGGCGGCATGCTGGCCCCCTGGTGCGAGGCCGCGGATGCCACTCCCGCCCTGGTCGTGCCGGGTGTCGAGGCTATCGAATGGTGGGCGCGCCATGTGCCGGAGACCTGCCGCGAGGGTAGCCTGGTGGTCGCGGCCAGGCGGGACCAAGGGGAGCTGGCGCGTTTCGCCCGCCGCACCTCCGGCCACCGCATGTGTTCCGCCGCCGAGGTCGCGGCGCTGGAGCCGGACCTTCAGGAGCGCTTCGCCCAGGCATTGTTCTTCGCGGGGGAAGCGCATCTGGACCCGCGCGCCGCCCTCCGGGCGCTGGCTGCCGGCCTGACGCGGCGCGGCATCGAGATCCGCGAGGGAGAGGTGGCGGAAGCCGACCATGCCGGCTTCGACCATATCATCGACTGCCGCGGCCATGCCGCCGCCCCGGTGCTGCCGGAGCTGCGCGGCGTGCGGGGGGAGATGCTGCTGCTGCGCTGCCCCGGCGTGACCTTGCGCCGCCCGGTGCGGCTGCTGCACCCGCGCATCCCGCTCTACATCGTGCCGCGTGCCGGTGGGGTCTTCATGGTCGGCGCCACCATGATCGAGAGCGCCGACCGGCGCGCCGTCACTGTCCGTTCGGCGGTGGAATTGCTGAATGCGGCCTATGCCCTGCATCCCGGCTTCGCCGAGGCCGAGATCCTGGAGGCCGGCAGCAATATCCGCCCGGCCTTCCCCGATAACATGCCCGCGTTGCGCCGGCGGGGCCGCGTGCTGCACCTCAATGGCATGTACCGGCACGGCTTCCTGCTCTCGCCTCATTTCGCCCACCGCGCGGCCGCGATCGTCTTTGGCGAGGACAGCATCAAGAACGGAGAGGCAGCATGAACATCATCGTTAACGGCAAGCCGCGCAGCGTCGCCGCCACCACCCTGGCCGAGGTGCTGGCGGAACTGGGCTACACGAACTCCCGTGTCGCCACCGCGCATGACAGCGAATTCGTCCCCGCCGAGCGCCGCGCCGCCTGCCGGTTGAAGGAAGGCGACAAGGTTGAAATCCTTGGCCCGATGCAGGGGGGCTGAGGCGATGCGCGTCTATGGTGTGGAACTCTCCTCGCGCCTGCTGCTGGGCAGCGCGCTGTATCCCTCGCCGGCGATCATGGCGGAGGCGATCCGCGCCTCGGGCGCCGCCGTCGTCACCGTTTCCCTGCGGCGGGAAAGCGGGGAGGGCGAGGAAGGCGCCGGGGCTGGCCAGCGTTTCTGGGACCTGGTGCGCGACCTGGGCCTGCGGGTATTGCCGAATACCGCCGGCTGCCATTCGGTGAAGGAAGCGGTGCTGACGGCGCAGATGGCGCGCGAGGTCTTCGGCACCCCCTGGATCAAGCTGGAAGTGATCGGCGACGACGATACCTTGCAGCCCGATGTCTTCGCCCTGGTGGAAGCCGCCCGCATCCTGACGGCGGATGGCTTCCAAGTCTTTCCCTATACCACCGAGGACCTGGTGGTGGCGGGCCGCCTGCTCGATGCCGGCTGCGAGGTGCTGATGCCCTGGGGCGCACCGATCGGCTCCGGCCGGGGCCTCAACAACCCTTATGCGCTGCGCTCGATGCGCGCGCATTTCCCCAATGTGCCGCTGGTGGTCGATGCGGGGATCGGCCTGCCGTCCCATGCCGCCGCCGCGATGGAGATGGGCTATGACGCCGTGCTGCTGAACACCGCCGTCGCCAGGGCCGGCGACCCGGTGGCCATGGCACGGGCCATGGCGCGCGCCGTGGAGGCTGGCCGGCTGGCCTATGAGGCTGACCCGATGGAAGCGCGGGACATGGCGGCGCCTTCCACCCCGGTCTTCGGCACGGCGGCTTTCGCATGATGCTGCCGTCGCGCTTCTACCCTGTGGTGCCCGATATTGGCTGGGTTCGCCGCCTGGTGCCCGGCGCCCGGCTGATCCAGCTCCGCCTGAAGGACCTCCCGGAAGCGGAGATCCGCCGGCAGGCCGCCGAGGCCGACGCCATCTGCCGCGCCCATGGCGCCCTGCTGGTGCTGAACGACTTCTGGCGCATCGCCATCGATCTGCGGCTGCAGGCGCTCCACCTGGGCCAGGAGGATCTGGCGGAGGCCGATCTGCCCGCCATCCGCACCGCCGGCCTCCGGCTCGGCATCAGCACCCATTCCGAGGCGGAACTGGACACTGCCCTGGCTGCGGAGCCCGACTACGTGGCGCTAGGCCCGGTCTATCCCACCACCCTGAAGGTGATGCCCTGGGCGCCGCAGGGCCTGCCGCGGCTCGGCGCCTGGAAGCGGCGCATCGGCGCCCTGCCGCTGGTGGCGATCGGCGGCATCACGCTGGAGCGGGCGCCGGGCTGCCTCGTGGCCGGCGCCGACTGCGTCGCCGTCGTCTCCGACGTCACCGGTCATCCGGCGCCGGAGGAGCGGGCGCGGGCCTGGCTGGCCACCGTGGATGCCAGCCAGGAGGCGGCGGCCCGCTAGGCCGCCGCGCGCCTATTCCTCTTCTTCCTCTTCCTCGTCGTCCTCATCATCGAGCGGCACGAGGAAGAGGATGGTGGTGGCGTCCTCGTCGTCGTCATCCTCCTCATCCTCTGCCTGGCTTTCCTCGAACTCGGCGACCTCCTCCTCGTTGGAGGGACGCAGGTTCAAGGTGGCCTTGCCATCCCAAAGCGGCGCGTTGCCGCTCTTCAGCCGCGTCAGATCCTCCCGGAAGCCCTCGCCCTCCACGATGGCACGAGCGTCCTCCTCGCTGGTATTCATGACGGCCATGGGCCGGCCGCCGATCTCGAGCGTGAACATGGTCCTTCGTACCTCCTCGGTGACGGACCTGGGTTCAACGTCGCCTCCGCCGATTGTTTGCGCGGCTGCCGGACAGTGGCGCGACAGTCTTCAGTGCGCCCTTTACCCGGGCGGAAGTTCACACCTCCGCCAGCCTCGCCGCCGGCACTGGGGAGGCCCAGGCACCCGCATGTGCCATGCCGCAACCGTGGCGTCGCCAGGGGTTTGAAGCATCCGGTGCCACCTGGGCCATGATCACGGCCGCCTGGAGGATGGATGGAAAGCGTTCCGGCCTTGCGCGCAACCCTCTGGGCGGGCCCGGCCCTACCGGAGAATTCCGATGCCGCCTGAGGCACCCCGCCCCATGGAGGAGAAAGGCGGCATCCGCATCCAGAGCCGCGAGGTCCTGTCGGAGAACTGGTTCCGGCTGGAGAAGGTGACCTTCGACCAGCGCCGCGCCGATGGCTCGGAGCAGAGGCTGCAACGCGAGGTCTATCACAACGGGCCGGGCGCCGCCGTCCTGCCAGTGGACGCCGAGCGGGGCACCGTGCTGCTGGTGCGGCAGCTCCGCATTCCCGCGCTGGTGAATGGCGACGGCCTGATGTTGATCGAGGCCTGCGCCGGCATGGTGGAGAAGGGCGACGACCCTGCCCGGACCGTGCTCCAGGAAGCCGAGCAGGAGATGGGCTGCCGGCTCCAGGGGCTGCGGAAGGTGCTGGAACTCTATACCAGCCCTGGCGCATCGGCCGAGAAGCTCCACCTCTTCCTGGCCCGCTACACCCAGGATGACAGGACCGGGCAGGGCGGCGGGCTGGCGGGGGAGGGCGAGCAGATCGAGGTGCTGGAAATGCCGCTCGGCCAGGCATGGGCCATGGTCGAGAGCGGCGAGATCATCGACGCCAAGACGGTGATCCTGTTGCAGCACGCAAGGCTTGCGGGCGGCGGCTTCTGAGGCACCGGCCGGAAATCGGACATCATCGCGGAGAAACCTGATGGTCAAAGGCAAGCACTACGCCCCACCCGGCCCGATCGGCTTCGGCGGCGCGCCACTGGGCAATATGTTCGAGATCGTCTCGGATGCCGATGCCGTGGCGACGCTCGAAGCGGCCTGGGACGCGGGCATCCGCTATTTCGACACTGCTCCCGAATACGGGCCCGGAATCTCCGAGCACCGCTTCGGCCAGGTGCTGCGCAACAAGCCGCGCGACGAATTCGTGCTCTCCACCAAGGTGGGCCGCCTGCTGCGCGCCGATGCCAGCAAGGGCGGCCAGCACGGCCCCTTTGTCGCCGGCCTGCCTTTCCGCGTCGATTACGACTACACCGCCGACGGTGTCCGCCGCTCCATCGAGGACAGCCTGCAGCGCCTGGGTCTGGCGCGCATCGACATCGCCTATATCCATGACTGCGCCGAGGACGCGCATGGCGAGCATTGGCGCGAGGTCTTCGACATTGCCATGAAGGGTGCCGCCGTGGCCCTGACGCGGCTGCGGGAGGAAGGCGTGATCCGTGGCTGGGGCCTTGGCGTCAACCGCGTCGAGCCCTGCGTGATGGCGCTGGAACAGGCGGACCCGGATGTCTTCCTGCTGGCCGGCCGCTACAGCCTGCTGAACCAGCCTGCCCTGGACGAGTTCTTCCCCCGCTGCCAGGAGCGCGGCGTGCATGTGGTGGTGGGCGGCCCCTATAACTCCGGCCTGATCGCCGGCGGCCGGAACTTCGAATACCAGGAGGCGCCGGCGGACAAGGTGGCGCTGCGCGACCGCCTCGCCGCCGTGGCCGACCGGCACGGGGTGGACCTGCGCGCCGCGGCGCTGCAGTTCTGCGCGGCGCACCCGGTGGTCGCCTCGGTCATTCCCGGCACCAAGAACGCAAAGCGGGTGCACCAGAACATGGAACTGATGCGGCAGGCCATTCCCGCCGCTTTCTGGCGGGAACTGAAGCAGGAAGGCATCCTGCCGGAGAAGGCGCCAACACCCGCCGGATGAACGGAGCGCCGCCGGATGCACGCGGTATGACGCTTTGCATGCATCCGGAAGCGTCACTTGGCCGTTTCAGGCGCAAATGCCTGGAGCACGGCCCTTGCCATCTCATCGTCATGCCCTGGAACTCCTCGCGCGCCTTGGCTATGCGGCGCGGGGCGTCGTCAATCTCATCATCGGCCTGCTGGCCTTCCTGGCGGCGCTGGGGCAGGGCGGCCGCACCACCGGATCGAAGGGCGCGCTGCTGTCCCTGCTCTCGCACCCGCTGGGCAGCGTGCTGCTGGGGGTGGTGGCGCTGGGGCTCTTCGGCTTTGCGTTGTGGCGCGCCTGCCAGTCCCTGCTGGATGCCGACCACCGCGGCCGTGGCGCCAAGGCTCTGGCGGTGCGCGCCGGGCAGGCCATCTCGGCCGCCACCTATGCCAGCCTTGGCGTCTATGCGGCGACCCTGGCGGCGGGCTTCGCGGCCGGGGGCACGGATGACGCGGAAACGGCACAGGACTGGTCCCGCTGGCTGATGGCGCATCCGTTTGGAGAGGTGCTGGTGGCGCTGGCGGGCCTGGTGGTGGCGGGCATCGGCATCGGCATGCTCGGCTGGGCCTGGAAGGGCTCCTTCGCCAAGCATCTGGAATGCCCCGGCACCGCCTCCCGCTGGGTGATGCCGCTGGGCCGCACCGGCTTCGCGGCACGGGGCGTGGTCTTCCTGATCATCGGCATCTTCCTGGCCCTGGCGGCCTGGCATTCGAACCCGGAAGAGGTGCGCGGCCTCAGCGGCGCCCTGCGCGCCCTGCAGGGCCAGCCCTTCGGCCAGGCGCTCTACGGCGTGGTGGCGCTGGGGCTGGCCGCCTTCGGCATCTTCGAATTCGCCGAGGCCCGCTATCGCCGCATCCGGCCGCCGGGCTGAAGCACCTCAGCGGCGCGGGCTCTGAGGTGCCCTGCACCAGGATGGGACAGTCCTGCGGCGCGCGGGCGAGTTCGATGGTCCCCGCGCCTGGAAGTGCCTGCCTCTATGCGCCAGCACATGCAGCTTATCCGGGTCGGAGAAAACGCCGCTGCCCTCGTCGGGCGCAAAGGCATCCGCTTCCCAACTGCCCCAAAGGCCACAGATCATATCGACGAACTCCGCCGCGCGTTCATAGCGCTCATCATGGCGGAGATGTTCGTCGTGGTTGAAGTGCCAGGCTCCCTGCTGCGATCAGGAGGTGACAATGCTCCACCCGGACCGTCCGCCGTTAGTACGGTCGATTGAGGCGTGTTTGCGGGCGATAAGGAAAGGTTCGTCGTCAGTGGTGGAGACCGTGGCGACGAGGCCGATATGGCGCGTTCGGGCCGTCAGCGGCTCCAGCCCGGCATTCCTCATGTCACGGCGGAGCGAGCCGGCAGGCTGGTCGGACAGGCGGACCCCGGTGCCAACGGCGAAGAAGAGCATGTCGAACTTCGCCGCCCCAGCCTCCAAGGCGCCGTTGAGTAAGTAGCCGGGATGGATGGCGCCAGGCGGCGATGTGGCAGCCCAGGTAGCGCGTCGACAGCCTCCGTCTCATCTGCCTGCGGCCACCGATAATGGAAACACCCTTGCAGGAGCCGACGAACTCGCTCACCGTATTCTCCGTGCTGGCTTCCACCGCCATGTTCGGCGCCAGTCCGAAGCGGTGGAACGCAGCCATGATGCGGGCCTGGGTCTGCGTCTCGGCATCGAAGCGGATGCGGCGGCCAGCATCATACGGCTGACTCCGGGCAAGAGCGACGAGCGGCACTCCGCAACCGGTGCGCGACGTTTCCCACTGCTGATCCTGGAGCTGCGGTGGCACGGTCTGCTTCAGACGGAGTACAGGGGCAAAACCCGGGCCTCGCGCGGCCCGCGCCCGGCAATGACCTGAGGGTCCCAGGCGCCAGCTTCCGAACGGAAGGCTGCAACCCTCTGCCGCCCCTGGGGTAGATATCTGCCATTCTGAGGCTCCGCTGGTTCATCGCTTGGCCATGGTGCAAAGGCATGGTGAGCGGTGTTCCGCCACCTTGAGGACAGTATCGATGGGCGCGCGTGTTCAGGCCGAGGCAGCGGAGTGGTCCTTCCTGGCTGGGGGCGGCGAGGTGGCGCGGCTGATCGGTGCCTTCGACTGGGCCGCGACGCCGCTGGGACCCATCTCCGGGTGGTCTTCGACGCTGAAGAGCACGCTGGGCCTGATCCTGCGCTCCCCCGTGCCGATCGTCACGCTTTGGGGCGAGGATGGCGTCATGATCTACAACGACGCTTATTCAGGCTTTGCCGGCGGCCGCCATCCGCGCCTGTTGGGCTCCAAGGTGCGGGAAGGCTGGCACGAGATCGCGGATTTCAACGACAATGTCATGAAGGTGGGCCTGGCCGGCGGCACCCTGGCCTATCGGGACCAGGAGCTGACGCTGGAGCGCAATGGCCGCCCCGAGCCTGTCTGGATGAACCTGGATTACTCGCCAGTCACCGACGAATTGGGCCGGCCTGTCGGCGTCATCGCCATCGTGGTCGAGACCACGGCGAAGGTGCGGGCGGAGCAGAGCCTGCGCGTCACCGCCGATGCCCTGGCCGAGCTGAATGCCACGCTGGAGCAGCAGGTCGAGGACCGGACGCGCGACCGTGACCGCATGTGGCGCCTTTCCACCGACATCATGCTGGTGGCGGGCTTCGATGCGCGGATCGCGGCGGTGAACCCGGCCTGGACCACCCTACTGGGCTGGGCGCCGGAGGAGCTGCTGGGCGCCGATTTCCTGAGCCTGGTGCACCCCGAGGACGTGGCGACGACGCTGGCCGAGGTCGGCAGGCTGGCCGATGGCATCACGACCCTGCGCTTCGAGAACCGCTACCGCAGCCGTGACGGGTGCTACCGGTGGCTCTCCTGGACAGCGGTGCCGGACGATCGCTTCATCCATGCCGTGGGCCGCGACATCCAGGCCGAGAAGGAGCAGGCCGAGGCCCTGTTGCGCGTCGAGGAAGCCCTGCGCCAGTCCCAGAAGATGGAGGCGGTAGGGCAGCTCACCGGCGGCATCGCGCATGACTTCAACAACCTGCTGGCGGGCATCACCGGGTCGTTGGAGCTGCTGAGCGCGCGCATCGCACAGGGAAGGCTGAACGATCTCGACCGCTACATCGCCACCGCCCGGGGCGCGGCGGGGCGTGCCGCGGCGCTGACGCACCGTCTGCTGGCCTTCGCGCGCCGACAGACGCTGGACCCCAGGCCCACCAATGTGAACCGCCTGATCGCCGGGATGGAGGAACTGATCCGCCGCACCGTCGGCCCCGCCATCACGGTGGAGGTGGTGGGCACCATCGGGATCTGGACCGCACTGGTCGACCCCAACCAGCTGGAAAGCGCGCTGCTGAACCTTTGCATCAACGCGCGCGATGCCATGCCGGACGGCGGGCGCATCACCATCGAGACCACCAACAAGTGGCTGGACGAACGCATGGCGCGGGAGCGCGACATGCCGCCGGGCCAGTTCCTGTCCCTCTGCGTCACGGACACCGGCACGGGCATGACGGCGGAGGTGGCCGAGCGCGCCTTCGACCCCTTCTTCACCACGAAGCCGATCGGCCAGGGCACCGGCCTGGGGCTTTCCATGATCTATGGCTTCGTGCGGCAATCCGGCGGGCAGGTGCGGATTTATTCCGAGCCCGGCCTCGGCACCACCATCTGCCTCTACCTGCCCCGCCACGACGGGGAGGAAGCCGGTGCGGAGGCGGTGGCCATGCCGGCCGCGGCATCGCGCGCCGAGGAAGGCGAGACGGTGCTGGTGGTCGATGACGAGCCCACCGTGCGGATGCTGGTGAAGGAGGTCCTGGAAGACCTCGGCTACACCGCCATCGAGGCACCGGATGGCGCCGTCGGACTGCAGGTGCTGCGCTCCGGCAGGCGGGTTGACCTCTTGGTGACGGATGTGGGGCTGCCCGGCGCCATGAACGGCCGGCAACTGGCGGATGCGGGGCGGGTGCTCCGCCCCGGGTTGCAGGTTCTCTTCATCACCGGCTATGCGGAGAATGCCGTGCTCAGCCAGGGCCATCTTGAATCCGGCATGCAGGTGCTGACCAAGCCCTTCGCCATGGAGGCGCTGACCAGCCGGATCAGAGCGATGATCAAGGGCGGCTGAGCGGCAGCCTTCAGGTCAGGCGGCGCGGGAGGGGCTCGGCTCGCTCTGCTTCCGCAGGCTGAGCAACGGGACATCCATTTCGCAGACCAGCCCGTCCGGCAGCCAGGACTGTGACAGCCTGCCGCCGAGCTGCCCCCGCACCACCGTGGCCAGGACGCGCGAGCCGAAGCCGCGCCCCATCGGCACGCCGGGCAGCGCCGGCCCGCCGGTCTCCCTCCAGCGCAGCCGCAGCGCGCTGGCCGGCGCATCCTCCGTGCCCATCAGGTGCCAGGAGATGGAGACGCGCCCGCCGGGCACCGAGAGGGCCCCGTGCTTCACGGCATTGGTGGCCAGTTCATGCACCGCCATGGCAAGGGGCTGCGCCGCGGCGGGCGGCAGCAGCACCGGCGGGCCGTCCAGCTCCGCCCGCGTGTCGAACTCGCCATCGCCGTCCGAGACGAAGGGCGCCAGTTCCGCCTGCAACAGCGCATGCAGGCTGGCGCCGCGCCATTGGTCTTCCGACAACAGGGTCTGCGCCCGCGAAAGGGCCGAGACGCGCCCCTCCACCGCCCTGACATAGGCGTCGAGGTCGTTCTTCGGCGTCAGTTGCAGCATTGCCTGCACCACCGCCAGGGCGTTCTTGGCGCGGTGGTCGACCTCGCGCGCGAGCAGGCGTAGGCGTGTCTCGCCGGATTCGATCTCCGCGGTCCGGTCCTGGACGCGCCGTTCGAGGCTGGCGTTAAGGTCGCTCAGCTCCCGCGTGCGGCGCCTCGCCAGCTGCACCAGCCAGGAGAGGGCGACGGAGGTCAGCACCGCGAAAACGCCATAGGCCAGGGCGCGGCGGCGCCAGGGAGCCAGCACCACATCCACGGGGATGCCATAGGCGACATTGACGGGGTAATGTTCCAGCCGGCGGAAGGCCGCCAGCCGCTCCACCTTGTCGAAGGGGGATGCACCCCGGATCACCTGCCGCTCGGCGCCATTGCTGGTAGCCCGGAAGAGCGGCGCCTGTGGCAGCATGCGCGGCATGCTCTCCGGATCGACCGGCGGGCGACGGGCCAGGATCATCCCATCCTCCCGCACCAGGCTGACCAGCCCGCGCCGGTCCGGCGCCGCCTGGTTCCAGTATTGGAGCAGGGAGCGCTGCTCCACGATCATGGCGGCGACACCCAGAAAGGAGCCATCCTCGGCGGAGCGGCGGCGGGTGATCAGAAAAATCACCGAACCGTCAACCTGGCTGCGGGTAGGGCGGGAGATGAAGGCTTGCGTGCCGGGATTATCGCGGTGCCAGAGAAAGTAATCCCGCTGGCTGACATTCACCGCTTGCAGCGGCTGCGGGCGCTGCGAATCCACCAGCACCTGGCCTTCAGCGCCGAAGACGGCAATCCCGAGCTGCTCGTCGGCATAGAGCCTCAGCCGGCGCAGGACGGCATGGTGGCTGGGGGCATTGGCGCGGATCTCCTCGTTTGAGAGGCCGCGCAACTGGTGCTCGGCGGCGCCGAGCGCGAGCGCCTGGAACTGGAAGACCTTTTCCGCCTGGCCATGGATGGTGTCCAGCATCACCAGGATATTGCGCCGGGCCTCCGAAAGCACCTGGCGGCGGTCGTTGATGACCTCGGCGGTCGCCAGGATCAGCGGCAGGCCCGCGCAGGCGATGAGCAAGGCGTTGAAAGCATGCAGCCGGTGCCGCCGTCTTCGCACCTGCGGTAGCCGAAGGGAATCTGCGCCTGACATCTCCGCTCCTGCGGGGCAGCGCCCCGCCGATGTCCAGAAATAACAACGCCCGCAGAATGATCAAGTCGGGCCGGAGCCCGGCTCTCCCGAGAGGAGTATTGCCCGGGTGGAAATCATGCCCCAACTGCCCATCCGGCAATCCAGACTGCTATAGCAGTAGCGCGGGCAACAAAGGTGTGATTAGCATCCGCGAGACCCAAGGATGGTTCACCGGTGCCGGCGCCCCCCGCCGTGCCAGTGCTTGCATCCTGGTAAGAAAGAGGAAACGACATGCAATACGCCTCTCGACGCGGCCTTCTGGGCGGCAGCGCCGGACTGGTTCTTGGCAGCATGGCGGGGGCTGGCGCCAAGGCCCAGACCGCCGAGCCGCGCAGCCCGCTGGCCCTGAACATCATCGATGCCGCCGGCAACCTCGCGCTGACGCAGAAGGCCTTCGACAACTACCGCCGCGCCAAGCCGCGCATGGTGTCGCGCATGGTCTTCACCAAGGCGCCGGCCCCGGAAGTGCCTGGCAAGATCAAGGCGCAGCAGCAGGCCGGGCGCCTGGACATCGACATGGTGATTGTTGGCACCGACGCGCTCTCCGCCGGCATCCAGCAGGGGCTCTGGACGGAGCTGACCGACACGCATGCCCGCGCCCTGCCCAATCTGCAGGACATCTTCCTGGAGCCGGCCTGGCGCATGCAGGGCCTGGCGCAGAAGCAGGGGGTGGTGGTCTCCTACTACCCCTCCGGCCCGCTGCTGGAATACATGCCGAACAAGGTGCCGACGCCGCCCGCCAGCGCCGAGGAACTTCTGGCCTGGACCAAGCAGAACCCCAACAAGTTCTGCTACGCCCGCCCGGCCAATTCCGGCCCCGGCCGCACCTGGCTGATGGGCCTGCCCTATATCCTGGGCGACAAGGATCCCAGCGACCCGATGAACGGCTGGGACAAGACCTGGAGCTACCTGAAGGAACTCGGCCAGAACATCGAGTATTACCCGACTGGCACCGGCGTGACGATGAAGGAACTGGGTGAGGGCACCCGGGACATGATCATCAGCACCACGGGCTGGGACATCAATCCGCGCGTCCTCGGCATTGTGCCGAAGGAAGCGAAGGTGGCGACGCTCAAGAATTTCCGCTGGGTGGTCGATGCCCACTACATCGTCATTCCCAAGGGCATCGCCGAGGAGCGGCTGCGCGTGCTGCTCGACCTGACCTCTTTCCTGCTCACCAAGGAAAGCCAGGCCTATACCTATGACGAGGGCTATTTCTATCCGGGCCCGGCGGTGAAGGGCGTCACGCTCGACATGGCGCCGAAGGAAAGCCAGGACGCGATCCGCGAATATGGCCGCCCGGAATACGAGAAGCTGATCGCCGAGACGCCCACGGAACTGCCGCTGGACGCCGACAAGATGGTGCTGGCCTTCCGCCGGTGGGACGAGGAGATCGGGGCGCGGAGAACCCGGTGAACGACGGAGTTACCCTGGTATGACCATGCACGCTGCCGAATTCCGTGAACTGCGCCTTGAAGGCATGCGGCGCACCTTCGGGAACCTGAATGCCCTGAAGGGGATCAACCTCAACATCGCGCGTGGCGAGTTCATCGCGCTGCTCGGCCCTTCCGGCTGCGGCAAGTCCACCGCGCTGAACTGCCTGGCCGGCCTGCTCCCCCTCACGGGGGGGAGCATCTGGCTGGATGACCGGCGCATCGACACGCTTCGCCCGGAACAACGCGGCTTCGGCATGGTGTTCCAGAATTACGCGCTGTTTCCGCACATGACCGTGCGGCGCAACGTGGCCTTCGGACTCATGATGAAGGGCGTGCCCAAGGCGGAAGCCGCGCGGCGGGTAGATGAGGCATTGGCCACCGTGCGCCTGCAATCCCAGGCGGAGAAGCTGCCGGGCCAGCTCTCGGGCGGCCAGCAGCAGCGCGTGGCCATTGCCCGCGCCATCGTTATCGAGCCGCCGCTGGTGCTGATGGACGAGCCGCTCTCCAACCTCGATGCCAAGCTGCGCCTGGAGATGCGGGCCGAGATCCGGCGAATCCACGAAGGCCTTGGCTCCACCACCATCTATGTGACGCACGATCAGGAGGAAGCCCTGTCGCTGGCGGACCGCATCGTGGTGATGCGGGAAGGCGAGATCCGCCAGGTCGGCACGCCGCAGGAGCTTTATGCCCAGCCGGCGCATCTCGATGTCTCGGACTTCATGGGCTACCGCAACCGGCTGCCGGGCCGTGTCATCGGGCGCGAGGGCAACCTCGTCACCCTCGACATGGGCCATGGCGGGCGCCTGACCGGCACGGCGCGGGAGAGCCTCGGCAGCAATGCCGTCATCGCCGTGCGCCCGGACGACATGACCACGACGGCGGAGAATGCCTCCGGCGTCCCGGCCACGGTGCGTGCCATCGAGTACCGTGGCCGCGAGTTCCATGGCATCGCGACCACGGCGGGCGGCATCGATCTGTTCTTCCATACCGAGGCTCCGGTCGAGATCGGTACGCAGGTCCGGCTCGCTGCCGAGCCGCAGCGCGCCCTGGTCTTCGCGGGGGAGGCCGCATGAGCACGGCCATCGACACCAGCCCGCCGCTGCGGCTGCGCATGGCGGCGAAGGGGCTCGACACAGTGACGCTGCTGGTGCTGCCGGCAGCCTTCGTGCTCGTGGCGCTGTTCCTCTATCCCTTCCTCTACGGGCTCTGGCTCTCCTTCCGCCCGAAGGATGGCACGCTGCTGGGGAACTACGGTCGCTTCTTCTCCGATCCCTTCCTCTACGACACCATCTGGGCGACGATGCGGCTGGCGGTGCCGGTCACGCTGCTGAACCTGCTGCTGGCGGTTCCCGTGGCCTTCCGCGTGCGCCTGATGCGGCGGCAGCGGCTGCTGACCACCATTCTGATCCTGCCGATCACGCTCGGCACGGTGCTGGTGGCGGAAGGCATGCTCTTCTATTTCGGCGCGCAGGGCTGGTTCAGCCGCACGCTGATGACGATCGGCCTGACCTCGGGCCCGATCAAGCTGACCAACAGCTATATCGGCGTCTTCCTGTCGCTGCTGATCACCGGCTTCCCCTTCACCTTCCTGCTGACGCTCTCCTATGTCACCGGCATCGATCCCTCGCTGGAACAGGCGTCGGCGACGCTGGGGGCGGGGCCGCGCTCGCGCTTCCGGCACATCTTCCTGCCGCTGCTGCTGCCGGGCCTCGCCATCACCTTCTGCCTCAGCTTCGTGCAGGCCTATTCGGTCTTTCCCTCGGCGGTGCTGGTGGGCGAGCCGGCCCGAATAACCCGCGTCATCTCCATCGCGGCCTACCAAGCGGCCTTCGAGGAATATGATTACTCCATGGCCTCGGCCATCGCGATGATCATGGGCTTCACGCAGCTGGCCGTGGTGGTCCTGGTGCTGGCGTCGCGGCAGTTGTTCTATCGCGGCCCCGCCGGCGGCGGCAAAGGCTGAGGAGCGTCCTAGATGCATAGCAATCCCAGCCTTTCCACCCGCCTCTGGGCCGCGGCGCTCTGGGTTCTGGTTGGCTTCTTCGTGCTCAACCTGCTGGCGATGATCGGCTCCGTGGTCGTCAGCTCCTTCGGTACGCGCTGGCTCGGCACCTGGCTGCCGGCCGGCTGGACCACCCGCTGGTATTCCGCGGCCTGGGAGGAGTTCCAGTTGCACGACGTGCTGCTGGTCACCTTCCAGATCACCTTCTCCGTGGTGCTGCTCTCCGGCCTCTTCGGCGTGCCGGCGGCCTATGCCATGGCGCGGCGGGACTTCCCCGGCAAGCGGCTGCTGATGCTGCTCTTCCTGCTGCCGCTGCTGGTGCCGCCCATCACCTATGGCATCCCGATGGCCACCGTACTGTATCAGGTAGGGCTCGGCGGCACGATGGCGGGCGTGATCCTCGCCAATCTCGTGCCCACAGTCCCCTTCGTGATCCTGGTCATGATTCCCTTCGTGGAGCAGATCGATCCGAAGATCGAGGCCGCCGCGCGGGTCTTCGGCGCCGGCACCTTCCGCCTCTTCGTGCATGTGCTGACGCCGCTGCTGCTGCCGGGTGTGCTGGCGGCGCTGCTGCTGGTGCTGGTGCGCACCATCGCGATGTTCGAGCTGACCTTCCTGACCGCGGGCCCGACCAGCCAGACGCTGGTGGTCGCGCTCTATTACTCGGTCTTCGCGGCGGGTGTGCGGGCGGTGCAGTCGGTGGATGCCATGGCGGTGATCTACATGCTCGCCACGCTGATCTGGCTGGTGATCGCGCTGCGCTTCGTCAGCCCGACGCAGATCGTCGCCCGCGCCAAGCAACAGCAGGCACACTAGCGGATACGGCAGGGCGGCTCGCCGCCCTGCCGCCCCTCCTTACTGCCGCGGCTTCTTGGAGCCGATCTGCTCATCCCAGCGGCGGAAGGCCGCCACCAGCCGGTCCGGCGTCAGCGGCGGTGCCACCGGGCGTTCCTTGAACCAGGTCTCGTATTCCGGCCGGCCGAATTCACGGATCACGTCCTGGCTTTCCTGCGGTGCCATCGAGAGCGGCGCATTCGCGATCACCGGGCCCGGATAGAGATAACCCTTGTCATAGGTCATGGCCTGCTGCGGCGGCTGCAACAGGAAGGCCATCAGCCTGGCGCAGACCGCCACGCGCTCCGGCGCCACGCCCTTGGGCACGGCCATGAAATGCGCGTCCGGCAGCCAATGCGTGCCATCCAGCATGAAGACCTTGGCTTCCTTCGGCACGATCCCCAGCACGCGTGGGTTGATGTCCCAGCCGCAGGCGGTCGCGATGATGTCGCGCGAGCCTTCGCCGAACTCCCGCATCGTGGCGGCGGTGCCGGTTGGATAGTAATCGATCGTCTCGCCGATGGCCTGGAGATAATCCCAGCTCTTGTCCCAGCCATTGATCGGGTCCGAGGGGTCCTTGTCGCCCAGGATGTAGGGAAGGCCCTGCAACAGGGTCCATCCCGGCCCGGAATTGGCCGGGCGGGCATAGACGAAGCGCCTGGGATGCGCCCTGGCCCATCCCAGCAGGTCTTCCGGCGTGCGGATCGTCGCCGTCATCCGGTCGGGCATGTACTCGAACAGGGGACCGGAGGGCGTGTAGGACACCTCGATGCCATAGCCGCGACCAAAATTCGCCTGCAGCATCTTGGCGCCGGGGATCAGGATCCTGTCCAGGTCCGGCAGAACATCGGAATAGGCTGGCAGCATCTGCGTCCAGAGGCCCTGGTTGATGCCGTCCGACAGCGGGCCAAGCCCGAGCAGCACGAAGTCGATATCCAGCCGCCCGGCATCCTGCTGCGCCTTGAGCTTCGGCGCCAACTCGGGCGAGGGCGCGACCTGGATGTTGAGGCGGGAGATCAGCTTGGGATTCTGCTGCCGGAACAGCTCGATCGCCGGGCGGTCGATCTGCAGGGCGCCGGCAACATCCATGATGCTGAGCGCGATGGGCGCGCTGGGCAGAGGGGTCTGCGCATGGGCTTGCTGCAAGGCCACCGTCGCGGCTGAGCCACCGGCCAGCAAGGTACGCCGGCGCAGGTAATGGATGGACATGCTTCCTCCGTTTTCTGTGACGTGCCGTCAGGCGAGGGACGCGTACTCGCAAAGCCCGCGCACCAGGACAGGCGCAACGATGCCTCATCGTAAGCATGACCGAGAATGGAGGGAGTTGCAGCAATTTCAGCGAGGCATGATGCCGCCGCCTCGCTAGATGGCCTTGACCGGGCAAGGGCGGCCGCTGCGCGAACTCTCCAGCAAGGCGTCGACGAGATAGTGGACGCGCAGCGCGTCGGTGCCGCTGGCCGCGGGCTCGCGCCCTTCGTCCAGCGCATCCAGGAAATCCGCCAGCACGCTGCGGTGGTAATCGTGCGGGAAGGCCATGGGGTCGGCGCCGGTGCCGCCGCCGCCACCTGGGCGAAGCTCCGTGACCCGGCCATCCTGGTGCTGCACATGCAGGTCCACGCCTGTCAGCGCGGCCGTGGCCCGTGTTCCGATCAACTCGATGCGCTCCGGGAAGCCCGGGAAGGCGGCCGTGGTGGCCTCGATGGTGCCCATGGCGCCGCTGGCGAAGCGCACCGCCGCGCAGGCCAGATCCTCCGTCTCCATGCGGTGGACCGGGCTGGTCGTGGCATAGCCGGTGACCTCGGCCACCGGTCCGGCCAGGCTTTGCAGCAGGTCCAGCGTATGGATGCCCTGGGTGATCAGCACGCCGCCGCCATCCCGCGCCAAGGTTCCACGGCCCGGCTCGTCGTAATAGGACTGGGGGCGCCAAAGCCGGATGCTGGCGGAGGCGGCGAGCAGCGTGCCGATCTGCCCCTCCCGCTGAAGTGCCGCGAATTGCACGGCGGCGGGCCGGAAGCGATGCTGCAGCACCAGGCCCAGCGTGACGCCGGCCTCGCGGCAGGCGGCGACCAGTTGCTCGGCCCGCGCGGTGGTGACCTCCAGCGGCTTCTCCAGCAGGATATGCTTGCCGGCGGCGGCGCAGCGGCGGACCAGTTCGAGATGCGTATCCGGCGGCGTCAGGATCATGACGCAATCCACGCTGGCATCGGCGAGGATTGTGTCGAGCTGATCGATGAGCGGAAAGGGGAAACGCCGCGCGAAGCTCTCGCGCCGGGCTGCGCTGCGCGCATAGGCGCCAGCCACTTCCACGCGCTCCGCCAGATCAAGCAAGGATCTGGCATGCGGCGTGACAGCCATGCCGAGGCCAATGACTCCGATGCGGTGCCGCGTGGCCATGCCTGCCTCCGGCCTCAGGAGAAAAGCCCGCGGCCTGGAGGGCCGCGGGGTGACAGCGGATGATCAGAACTGCGGCATCGGCGGCAGCGGGTCCATCGGTGCCTTGAACCAGCGCTGGTGGATGCGGTCCAGCTCGCCGTTCTGCACGATGGAGGCGATGAAGGTGTTGCACCAGTCGCGCAGGGCCTCGTCCTGCTTGCGGAAGGCCATGCCATTGGCCTGGGCACGCAGCGTGAACTTCGGCTCGATCTGCAACTGCGGGTAATTGTTGGTCAGCTGCGCCAGAACCGTGCTGCTGGCGCCGATGGCCTGCACCTGGCCCGAGATGATCGACTGCGTCGTGGTGGCATCATCGTCGAAGCGCATGACGCGAATTTCCTTTGGCGCCACTGCCATCAGCGCCGAATCCTGCGTGCTCGCACGCGCCACGCCGACGCGCACGCCCTTGAGGTCGTCCGGGCCTTTGATGTTGGTGTTCTTGGGTGCCAGGATATAGGTCGTGAAGGCACTGTAGGGATTGGAGAAGAGCACCTGCTTCGACCGTTCCTCGGTGATGCCGAAGGTGGCGACCAGCATGTCCACCTTGTTGGTCAGCAGGAAGGGGATGCGGTTGGGGCCGGTGACAGGCACCAGTTGCAGCTGCACGCCCAGTTCCTTGGCCAGCAGGACGGAAACATCGGCGTCATAGCCGGCCGGCTTCTGGTTCTCGTCGATGCCGCCGAAGGGCGGGTAGTCGGTGAGAATGCCGATGGAGATCGTTCCACGCTTCTTGATCTCGTCGGGCGTGGCGGCCATGGCGGGGCGGATCAGGCCAGGCATCAGCGCGGCGGTGCCGCCGAGCGCGAGCGCGCCAAGAGCGCGGCGGCTGATCGGGTTGAAGGTCATAGCGATTTCTCCCTGGTCACTGCATGTATCATTGTCGTCGGTTGCCGCTTCAGCGGGTGGCAAGGGCGAGTTTCTGCTCCATGCGCTTGCTATAGGCCGAGAGCGGCCAGCAGATGACGAAGTAGGTCAGCCCCACCAGCCCGAAGATGGTGAAGGGCTGGAAGACGGCGTTATTGATCACCTGTGCCGCGCGCGTGATTTCCACGAAGCCGATGATCGAGGCGAGAGAGGTGGCCTTGATCAACTGCACCAGGAAACCCACGGTGGGCGGGATGGCGATCCGGAAGGCCTGCGGCAGCACGACCAGCCGCATCTGGTTCCAGTAGCGCAGGCCGAGGGCGCTCGATGCTTCCCACTGGCCGCGCGGCACCACTTCAATGCTGCCACGCCAGATCTCGCCCAGGAAGGCGCTGGCATGCAGGGAGAGACCCAGCGCCGCCGCGCCCCAGGGATCGACATTGAAGCCGAAGATACCGGGGACGAAGAAGGCCAGGAACAGCTGCATCAGCAGGGGCGTGCCCTGGAAGAGCTTGATGTAGCCGAAGGCGAGCCAGCGGAGCGGCTTGATGGTGCCGCTGCGCATCAGTGCGATCAGGATGCCGCCGATGCTGCCGCCGATGAAGGCGAAGATGGACAGCAGCAGCGTCCAGCGCACCGCCGCCAGGATGAAGATGATCTCGTTGGGGCCGAGGCTTCGCATGCGCCGCTCCCTCAGCGTGTGGCTGGCTGGCGCAGGAAGGTGCGCTCGATCATGGCGAAGATGCCCCAGAAGATCAGGGACAAGGCGAAATACATGCCCGTCACCACGAAATAGACCTCGAAGCTGCGGAAGTTGCGCGCCTGGATGTCATTGGCGGCGCCGGTCAGCTCGCTGGCCGCGATGGCCGAGCAGACGCTGGAATTCAGCATCAGCAGGATGAACTGGCTGGTTAGCGCCGGATAGATGGCCTGGATGGCCGGCTTCAGCACGACGAGGCGGAAGATCTGCAAGGGCTTCAGGCCCAGGGCGCGGCCGGCCTCGATCTGTCCCTTGGAAATGCTTTCGATGCCAGCGCGGATGATCTCGATCCCATAGGCGCTGACATTGACCACCAGGGCCAGCAGCGACGCCTGGTCGGCCTCCAGCCTGATGCCGATGGCGGGCAGGCCGAAGAAGATGACGAAGATCTGGATCAGGAAAGGCGTGTTGCGGATCAGCTCGATATAGGCGTCGATCACCCAGCGCAGGAGCTTCGGCCCGCCGGTCTTTCCCAATGCGCCCAGAACCGCGACGACCATGCCAATGGCCATCGCGGCCGCGGAAAGCCACAGGGTACGCAAAGCACCGGCCAGAAGCTCGTCCCAGGCCGCGAAGACCTGCCCGAACTCGAAAACATAGTTCATGCCGGCCAGCCGCCGGCCCATGGGCATAGCGCTGCCATGGGCTTCCCCCTCCTGAATCGCTTCCGGCCGGCCTCCAGGGCCTTGGCTCAGTCTTCTTCACGGCCGCGCGATGTGGCACGGCAGGTCGAAAGGCTGGCCCGGATCACGGCGCCATGCAAGTGGAGAGGAGATGACGAGAAGTTAACCGTGAGGGGATGACCAGCCTGCTAGTTCTTCCTGGACAAGAGTAGCCAGGAAGGAGGTTGCCCCGGCGCTGTCGTTCAGGCAGGGCAGCAGGTGAAAGCGCGTGCCGCCGACGCCAAGGAATTCCTCCCGCAGCTCGCTGCCGAGTTCCTCCAGGGTTTCCACGCAGTCGGAAAGGAAGCCTGGCGCAACCACGGCGATGCGCCTGATGCCCCTGGCCGGCAGGCTCGCGACATAGTCATCCGTATAGGGCTCCAGCCAGGGCTCACGACCGAAACGGGACTGGAAGGTCATGGGGAAGCGCTCCGCATCCAGGCCGAGTTCCTGGCGCAGCGCCACCATGGTGCGCTTGCATTCGCGCATATATGGGTCGCCCGCTTCCACATAGCGGCGCGGCAGCCCGTGGAAGGAGCCGATCAGCAGTTCCGGTTCCCAGCCGAGCTGCTGTAGCGAAGCCCGGATACGCTCCGCCATGGCGCGGATGTAGGCTGGATGGTCGGGGAAGCTCGGCAGAGTGCGGATCGCAGGCTGCCGGCGCATCCGCATCAGGGCGCGGAAGGCGGCGTCATTCACCGTCGCGGTGGTGGTGGCGCTGTATTGCGGGTAGAGCGGCACCAGCAGCACGCGGCCGCAGCCCTGGTCCACCAGGCCCTGCAGCCGCTCGGCCACCGAAGGCTGGCCATAGCGCATGGCCCAGTCCACCACCACTCCCGTGCTCTCCTCCGGCCACAGCGCGCGCAGGTTTTCCGCCTGGGCGCGGGTGAAGCTCCGCAGGGGGGATTCGTCCTTCTCCCGGTTCCAGATCTCGCGATAGGCGGCACCGGTGCGGAAGGGGCGCCGGCTGAGGATGACTCCTTGCAGCAGCGGCTGCCACCAGAGCGGGCTGGCCTCGATGACGCGCCGGTCGGACAGGAATTCCGAAAGATAGCGGCGAATGGCCCAGTATCCCGTGCCATCCGGCGTGCCGAGATTCACCAGCAGCACGCCAATGCGCCCCGCCTGCGCCGGGGCCGGCTCGGACCAGCTCGGCTTGCCGGCCTGGCCCGGTGGACATTCGATATAGCTCATCACAGGATATCCTCGGGACTGTCCGCGCGCAGGGCGGCGCCCAGTTCGGCGCCCAGGCGGGCCGCATCGGCCTGCCGCCCGCGCAGGCTGCGCCGCAGCAGGAAGGAGCCATCGGGCCGCGCCAGCATGGCCGTCAGCAGCAGTTCACCACCGGGCAGCGGGCGCGCGAAGGCGCCGACAGGGGTGCGGCAGGAACCATCCAGCGCATGCAGCACCGCGCGCTCCGCCCGGGCGGCGAACCGCGCGGCGGGGTCGTCGATGCGCGCCAGCAGGGCGCGCGTGTGGTGGTCGTTCTCCCGCGCCGTCACGGCAATGATGCCCTGGCCGGCGGCGGGCAGCATGGCCTCGGGCTCCAGCACGGCGGCGATGCGGTGGGTCAGGCCCAGGCGCTTCAGCCCGGCCACCGCCAGCAGCGTGGCAACGAAGTCACCGCCCTCCAGCCGCTCCAGCCGCGTGCGGACATTGCCGCGGAGCAGGCCGAAGCGCAGGTCCGGCCGTGCGTGCAGCAGCTGCGCCTGCCGCCGCGGGGAAGCGGTGCCGATGCGCCCGGCCTCCGGCAGGCAGGGGAAGGGCAGGGCGCGCTCGGTGGGTGGGCAGCAGGGTGCCAGCACCAGGGCATCGCGCGGGTCCTCACGCGGCAGCATGCAGGCAATGGCGATGCCGCGCGGCAGTTCCGTCTCCAGGTCCTTCAGGCTGTGGACGGCGAAATCGACACGTCCGTCCAGCAGCGCCTCATGGATATCCTTGGCGAAAAGGCCCTTGCCGCCGAGATCGGCCAGCCGCCGGTCCTGCACCCGGTCCCCGGCGGTGCTGATGACCTCCTCCCGCATTGGCAGCCCGGGGCGGATGGCGTCCAGCGCCTCCATCACCATCCGCGTCTGGGTCCGGGCCAGGGCGGAGCCCCGCGTGCCGAGGCGCAGCGCGGCCAGAGTGGCCTGGGGAGGCCAGGAAGGGAGCGAAAGGACGGCTGACATGCGGAAGGTCTTTCTCCTGGGGCCGCGCGCGGGGTAGGTGCCCCACGCGCGGTTCCGCTGTTACTCGGCGGCCGCGGCGGGGATGACGTCGGCGGCCGTCGTGGGGGCCGAGGCCGGGGCGGTGTGGATGCGCTGGATCGCGGCCTCCACGCCGGCGGCATAGGCCGGGTCGGCGCGGCGGAAGTGCTCCAGCTGCCGCTCGATGATGAAGCGCGGCACGCCCTGCATGGCACCGGCGATATTCTCGAACAGCCGCTGCTGCTGCGCCGCGTCCATCAGGCGGAACAGGTCGCCGGGCTGGCGGTAGTCGTCGTTGCCGTCGCGGTGGTTGTAGTGGTCCGCGTCGCCGTTGATGCGCAGCGGCGGTTCCTTGGCCGAAGCCACCTCCGCCGGGCCGTTGAAGGAATTCGGCTCGTAGTAGGCGTCGGTGCCATGGGGCGCGTCGAAGCGCATGGCGCCATCGGCGTGGTAGTGGTGCACCGGGCAGCGCGGGCGGTTCACCGGCAGCGCCTCGTAATGCGTGCCGACGCGGTAGCGGTGCGCATCCGCATAGGCGAAGAGACGGCCCTGCAGCACCTTGTCCGGCGAATAGCCGATGCCCGGCACGACATTGGAGGGCGAGAAGGAAGCCTGCTCGATCTCCGCAAAATAATGCTCGGGGTTCCGGTTCAGCTCCAGCACGCCCACTTCGATCAGCGGGTAGTCGCCATGCGGCCAGACCTTGGTCAGGTCGAAGGGATTGTACCAGTGCTTGTCGGCATCGGCTTCCGGCATGATCTGCACGCAGACGCGCCACTTCGGGTATTCGCCGCGCTCGATGGCTTCGTAAAGATCACGCTGGGCGCTTTCACGATCCTCGGCGATCACGGCATTGGCTTCCGCGTTCGTCCAGGTCTTGATGCCCTGCATGGACTTGAAGTGGAACTTCACCCAGTAGCGCTCACCGGCATCGTTCCACAGCGAATAGGTGTGGCTGCCGTAGCCGTTCATGGCGCGGTAGTTCTGCGGCAGGCCACGGTCGCTCATCAGGATGGTCACCTGGTGAAGGCTCTCGGGGGAGAGCGACCAGAAGTCCCACATGGCGGTCGCGCTGCGCATATTGGTGCGCGGGTGGCGCTTCTGGGTGCGGATGAAGTCCGGGAACTTCATCGGGTCACGGATGAAGAAGACGGGCGTGTTGTTGCCCACCAGATCCCAGTTGCCTTCCTCGGTGTAGAATTTCAGGGCGAAGCCGCGCACGTCGCGCTCGGCATCGGCCGCGCCGCGCTCGCCGGCCACGGTGGAGAAGCGCAGCAGCGTCTCCGTCACCTTGCCGGGCTGGAAGACCTTGGCGCGGGTATACTTGGTGATGTCGCCGGTGATGGTCAGGGTGCCATAGGCGCCGGAGCCCTTGGCATGCACCACGCGCTCGGGGATGCGCTCGCGGTTCTGGTGCGCCAGCTTCTCGATCAGCTGGAAGTCCTGCAGCAGGACCGGGCCGCGCGGGCCGGCCGTGACGCTGTTCTGGTTGTCGGCAACCGGCGCACCCGCCGTGCTGGTCAGTACGGGACGTGTGGTGATGTCTGCCATCGGGTCCTCCATCTCTTCGCCTTCAGGGCGCTGGCGGAAGATGACCGAAGCTGAAGCGCAGGTTAAATCGATCTTTTCATCCGGATTGTTCGGTCTTACCTATGGGTCCATGGCACCTCCCAGCACCCTCGCCGGCCTTTCCCTGCGCGACCTCGAATACGCCGTGGCAGTGGCCGACCTCGGCCATTTCGGGCGTGCGGCGGAACGCTGCGGCGTCAGCCAGGCGGGCCTTTCTGAGCAGGTGCGAAAGCTGGAAAGCCTGCTAGGCGTTGCGCTGTTCGAGCGCACGACGCGGCGCATCACCGTCACTCCGGCAGGGGAGGTGCTGCTGCGGCAGGCGCGGGACGTGGTGGCCGCGGCGCGCCTGCTGCTGGAGATGGCGCGCAGCCGGTCTGAGCCGCTGGCGGGGCCGCTGCGCCTGGGCGTCATCGCCACACTGGGGCCTTACTACCTGCCGGGCCTGCTGCGGGCGGCGCGCACGCGCTACCCCCGGTTGGAACTACGCTTGCAGGAGGGGCAGACCGCTACCTTGCTCAGTGCCCTCCAGGCCGGTGACCTCGACGCGCTGCTGGTGGCCTTGCCGCTGCCAACGGAAGCGCTGATGGCCGAGGCGCTGTTCTTCGAGCCCTTCCGCGCTGTGCTGCCCTGCGACCACCCGCTAACCAGTCAGCCTGAACTCGGCTTGCAGGATCTGGCGGGCGAGGGGCTGCTTCTGCTGGAGGAAGGGCATTGCCTGCGGGACCAGGCCCTCTCGCTCTGCGGCAAGAACCAGCCGGGGCGGGATGCACGCTTCGCCAGCAGCCTGGAGATGCTGCGGCACATGATCGCTGCCGGCGAGGGCTATTCCCTGCTGCCCCTGCTGGCAACGCAGGAGCGGGCGGAACTGGACGGGCTGGTGCGCGTGCGTGACCTGACCCATGCCGAGGAGGTCGGCCGCACCATCGGCCTCGCCTGGCGACGGACGGATACGCGCGCCGAGGCCTTCCAGGAATTCGCCGCTTTCCTGCGGGAGATGGCGCCTGCCGGAACGCGCGCCGCCCAGTAGGGCGGCGCGCCGGGCCGATCAGGCGCCGGCGGAAGCCTTCAGCGCCTCGCGGAAGCGGGCGAAGGTGGCGGCATCGGCGAAGGCCTTCTGGGTACCCGGACGGGTGATGGAATCCGCCGCATAGCTGGCACCCCAGGCCATGGCCGCCTGCACGTCGCGGTTGGCGGCGTAATGCTGCGCGAAGGCGCCGATGAAGGCGTCGCCCGCGCCGCTGGTGTCATGCGCCCGCACCCGCACGGAAGGCACATGCACCGCCGGGCCGTCGGTCACCAGCAACGCACCATCGGCGCCCAGCGTCACAATCACGGCCCGGATGCCACGGGCCACCAGGGTGCGCGCGGCGGCCTCGGCCTGTGCCGGCGTCTCGGCGGGCAGGCCGGTCAGGATGGTCAGCTCGGTCTGGTTGGGCACCAGGAAGGTGGCGGAAAGGATGCGCTCCACATCCAGCTCAGGCACCGCCGGGGCGGGGTTCAGCAGCACCTCGATCCCCTCCCGCGCCGCCCAGGCGACGGTGTGGTAGATCGTCTCCAGCGGGATCTCCAGTTGCAGCAGGATCAGGCCGCAGGTGCGGAGGTCGTCGGCCGCCGCGTCCACATCCGCCGGCAGCAGGTGCTCGTTGGCGCCCTTGACGATCAGGATGCGGTTCTCGCCGGAGGGCTCGACGAAAATGGGCGCCACGCCGCTCTGCGTGCCCGGCACGGCGCGCACGTGGCGGGTGTCGATGCCCAGGTCCTGGAAGTTCTTGATCGTGCCGCCGCCGAAGAGGTCGTCGCCCACGCGGCTGACCAGCAGCACGTCCCCGCCCAGCTTGGCGGCGGCCACGGCCTGATTGGCGCCCTTGCCGCCATGGCCCATGGCGAAGGAGGGGGCGGCCAGGGTCTCGCCCGCCGCCGGCATCCGGTCGGTATAGGTGATCAGGTCGACCATGTTGCTGCCGACCACACCGATGCGCGTACCCATGGAAGTTCCTATCCTAGCGAGGAGATGAGAGCGGCCGTCTTGTGGGCCGCTTCTTGGTCCAGGTAGCCGGCGCGCACGGAGAAGCCGGCCTGCGCCCCCGGCGGCAGCAGCCGCACATGGCCCTTGCGCTTCTCCGCCGCATAGCCTTCCGGCTGGCAGGTGGAGGGCAGGGCGAAGGCGGCCACCTGCTGGTCCGGGTCGTGCAGAATCCAGCGGACCGTGTGCGGGAAGTCGGCGGGGGCATAGGACATGGCGAAGCCATCGCCCTCCGGCCGTGCGAGCATCAGGTGGGTCTCGCCCTTCGCGTCGGTGCCGAGGCCGTGCAGGTAGAAGACCTGCTCCGGGTCATAAAGCTCCGGCTCGTCCAGCGCCTCCATGCGCGCCGGGTTGCGCGCGAGGTCCTCGATCAGCGCCAGATAGGCCGGGTTGGGCTGCACATGCGCCGGCACCGCGTGCCGCACCGCCGTGCGATCCGGCGTGAAGGGGGCCGGTTGCAGGCAGCGGCCGCCGGGCACGAAGGCGAAGTTGACGTGGCACATGTACATCAACTCCATCGGCTTGCCCGACAGGTTGCGGATGTTGAGGCCGATGTCGAAGAGCGTGGCGCCGGGCCGCAGCGCCAGCGAGGGATGCGCCTGGTAGTGCGAGCCGAAGCCCATGACATATTCCCGCGCGCTGACCACGCGCAGGAAGGAGCCGTTCGCGTCCTCGCCGAATTCAAGCCATGCACGATCCATCGGCGCGCAGGGGAATTCACCATGGGCGGCGTGGCTGTCCTCCGGCGCCGGCACGCCGTTGCGTAGCAAGCCGCTGTGGAAGGCGAAGCAGCCATAGGTCTCAGCGATGGTGGTTGCCGGGCGCGGGGCGTCGAAGCCGCTGGACATGGCCAGTTCCACGCCGTCGAAGCGCGCGGACCAGATCATGCCGCCCATCCAGGGCAGCACCACCACCTCGCCCCGGCTGTTGCGCAGGCGTAGGCCAGGGATGCCGGTGTGGAAGCGGAAGAGGGTGGCGGAGAGTTCCCCGGCGCGCAGGACCTCGCCGGTGACTTCGGGGTAGAGGGGGATGGTCGCGGCCATGGTCAGCGCACCCGGTTCCGCCAGGCGGCCAGGGCGATGGAGAGCAGCAGGAAGCCGCCCCAGATCAGGTCCACCAGGAAGTTGGAGAAGCGCATGATCTGCAAGCCGGAAGACAGCAGCATCAGCGCCACCAGCGCCAGCGCCACGCCCACCACGCTGCCGCGCCCGCCGGCCGGGTTGGTGCCGGCCAGCACCGAGATCAGCACGGCCTGCAACAGGTAGGAGACGCCGTAATCCGACTTCGCCGCATTGGTGCGGCCGGACAGCAGGATGCCCGCGATGGAGGCCAGCACGCCGGTCATGACATAGGAGAAGAAAACGGTGCGCCCGGTGCGCAGCCCGGCGAAGGCCGCCGCGCGCGCATTGGTGCCGATCAGCGACAGGTTGATACCGAAGGCGGTGCGCGACAGCAGGAACCAGACCAGCGCCGCCACCACCAGGAAGACGATCAGCGGCACCGCGATGCCGAGGGCCGTACCATTGCCGATCTGGCCCCAGAGCTTGGGGAAGCCCACCACGGCGGGCCCGCCCGTCAGCACCAGGCAGATGCCGGTGAAGACCTGCCCGGTGCCAATGGTGGCCAGGATGGGCGTGACGCGCAGCCGGGTGATCAGCAGACCGTTGATGGCGCCCGCGATGATCCCGGTGCCGAGCGCAATGCCGATACCGGCCGCCACGGTGTGCAGCGGCAGGTTCACCAGTTCCGGCCCGCGCGGCCCGCCGACCCAGTGGAAGAACATGCCCGCCAGGATGCAGGAGAGATTGGCTATGCCGATGACCGAGAGATCGATGCCGCCGGTCAGCATCGCCACCATCATGGCGATGGCCAGCAGGCCCAGCTCAGGCGCGATGAAGGTGATGGATTCAAAGACATAGGGGCGCAGGAACCGGTCGGGGTTCAGCGCCGCCATGCCGGCGAAGATCAGCACCGTCAGCAGCAGGAGCTGCAGCAGGTTGGTGTCGAAGCGGCGCAGGCGCTGGGTGATGGCGCTCATGATGCGTTCCCTGCCTTCAGGCGATGCGCTTGCGGTCGCGCCAGGCGGTGGCCGCCGTGGCCGCGATCACGATCAGGCCCACCACCACGCGCTGCCAGGTGGTGTCCACGCCCAGGATGATCAGGCTGTTGGTGATGACCACCAGCGTCAGCACGCCCAGCACGGTGCCGATGACCGTGCCGCGCCCGCCGAAGATGCTGGCGCCGCCGAGCACCACCGCCGCGATCACGTCCAGCTCCAGTCCCACCATGTCGCGCGGGTTGGCGGTCCAGATCATGGCGCCGTGCAGCAGGCCGGCGAAGCCCGCCAGCGCACCGGCCAGGCCATAGATGAAGAAGGTGGTGCGGCGGACATTGAAGCCGACGCGCCGCGCCGCTTCCTCGCCGCCGCCCAGGGCATAGATGCTGCGGCCCATCATGGTGTAGCGCAGCATCAGATGCACCAGCAGGGCGATACCAGCATAGACCAGCACCATGGAGGAGAGGCCCGCCGTGCTGCCATCCGCCTGGGTGACATGGAAGAACTCGCCACGGGCGAAGTTGATCAGCAGCGGCGGCATCTGGTCGATGTTGATCTGGCTGGTGCCGACCACGCCGAGGATGAAGCCGCGCACGGCGGTGCCGGTGCCGAGCGTGACGATCAGCGGGATCATCCGCAGGTAATAGACGAAGACCGCGTTCACCAGCCCGAGGCCGACGCCGATGGCGGTGGCCATGGCGAAGGGCAGCAGCACGCCATCGAAGCCCCAGGCGATCATGGCCTTCACGGTCAGGTACATGGCCGCGATGGCGAAAGCGGGGAAGGAGACGTCGATGCCGCCAGAAAGCATGACCAGCAGCACCGCCAATGCCAGGATGCCGGTGATGACGCTGGCACGCATCAGGCTGAAGAGGTTGGCGGGCTGCCAGAAGACCGGGTTGATCGTGCCGATCACCACCACGGCCAGCACCAGCACGGCCGCCACCATCATCTCCGGATGGCGGCGCAACGCGTTGGCGAGGGCGCTCATGCCAGGGCTCCCAACTGCTCGCTGAGCGCGGCTTCGCTGGTTGCCTCGGTGGGCGTGTCGGAGACCAGGCGGCCACGATGCAGCACGATGATGCGGTTGCAGTTGTCCACCAGCTCCGGCAGGTCGTCGGAGATCATCAGCACTCCCAGGCCGCGTGCGCGGGCGAGTTCACGGATCTTGCGATGGATGCCGGCCTTGGAGCCGACATCGACGCCCACGGTGGGGCCATTCAGGATCAGCAGGCGCGGGTCGTTCAGCAGCCAGCGGCCGATCACCACGCGCTGGGCATTGCCGCCCGAAAGCTGCGTCACCGGCCGGTCCCCGGTGGGGGTGGCGATGGCCATCTCGCGGATCATCCCCGCCGCCTCCCGCTCCGCGCGGACGCGCTGGATGACACCGCCCTTGCTCAGCCGCGCGTGCGAGGTGGCGAGCATGTTGCGGTCGATGGTCTGCGTCAGGAACAGGCCCTCGGTCAGCCGATCCTCGGGCACATAGGCGATGCCGTGCTCGATGGCGCGCTGCACGCTGTCCAGCCGCACCTCCCGCCCATCGATGCGGACCTGACCCTGATAGCCGTGCTTCATGCCGAAGAGCGCCAGCGCCAGTTCCGTGCGGCCGGAGCCCAGCAGGCCAGAAACGCCGACGATCTCGCCCGGCATGACGCGGAGCGAGATGTCTTCGAGCTGCCCCGGAATGCTGAGGCCCGAGACCTCCAGCAACGGCGTGCCGCCGGCTGTGCCGTCCCAGCGGTAACCTTCCGCCGCGATCTCCTGGCCCGTCATGGCGCGGGTGATGGCGGCTTCGTCGAATTCGGAAATGGGACCCGCCGCCACGACGCGGCCGGAGCGGATGACGGTCAGCCGCTCGCTGATCTCCAACATCTCGCGCATCTTGTGGCTGACGAAGAGCACGGCGATGCCACGGCTCTGGATGTCGCGCACCACACGGAACAGGGCTTCCACCTCGCGCCCCGTCAGGGCGGTGGTGGGCTCGTCCATGATCAGCAGGCGCGGGTCGGACATCAGCGCGCGGGCGATGGCGACAAGCTGCTTGCCGGCGGTGGGCAGCGTCTCCACCAGCGCGTCGAGGTCGAGATCGACGCCAAGCTTGCGGATGGCTTCCTGCGCGATGCCGCGGACACGGCGCCAGGAGACGAGCTTGCGCCCTTCCTGAAGCTCCATGCTGAGCGCGAGGTTCTCCGCGACCGAGAGGTTCCCGAACAGCGAGAAATCCTGGTAGATCACCTGCACGCCATGCTGGATGGCGGCGCGGGGTGTCATGCCCTCCATCTTCTGGCCATCGATCAGCAGCTCGCCCTGGTCGGGCTGCCAGACGCCGGAGATGACCTTGATGAGGGTGGACTTGCCGGAGCCGTTCTCACCGGCCAGGCAATGGATCTCGCCCCGCCCGATGGTGAGGGAGACATCCTCCAGGGCCCGCACGGCAGAGAAGCTCTTGCCGATATGGCGCAGTTCGATCAGCGGAGGGGTCATGCTTGTCCGTCGCCAGGATGCAGGGACGGCGGCCTAAGCCGCCGTCCCCTTCACCCGGTCAAAGGTTGGTATCAGAAGTTGTACTGGGACATGTTGTCCTTGGTGACGCCGACCCAGCCCTGGCCGACCAGGACATTGGGCTTCTTGGCATCTGGCGCCTGCAGGCTGTTATAGCCCGCGAGGCCGAGGTCGAGGCCCGCCTTGATCTCCTTCTTGGCCAGCGCCATCACCGCCAGGATGTTCATGGCATAGCCGGCCACCGCCGGGTCCCAGAACTGGATGTAGTTGATGTCGCCGTTGCGCAGGTACTGACCCGCGACGGAAACGAGCCCGGTGCCGGAGAAGAAGAGCTTGCCCTTCAGGTTGCGCTCCGCGATCAGGCGGCCCGCGCCGGCCGAGGTCGGCATCGGCGCGCCGACGATCCCCCTCAGGTCGGGATATGCGGTCAGCACTTCCTTCAGCTTGTTGTAGTCCGTGGTCGCATCGTCATAGGTCTCGATGCGCCGCGTCACTTCCTGCATCTTCGGGAAGTTCTGCTTCTGGTAGGCGACGGCGCCGTCGATCCATTCCATCTGCGACTGCGAGGTCAGGCTGCCGACGGTGGCCACGTACTTGCCCTCGCCGCCCATGTCGCGCGCCAGCACTTCCATCAGCTTGGCGCCATAGGCGTGGTTGTCGAAGGCCTCGATGTCATAGTCGATATTGGTCAGGCCGGAAGCCTCGTGGGAAATGACCACGATGCCCTGGCGCCGCGCCTTCTGCAGCACCGGCTCCACCGCCTCGACCGAGAAGGGGACGATGCAGATGGCATCGACGCCCTGGGCGATCAGGCTTTCCACCAGTTGCACCTGGGCAGCGGCATCGGCCTGGCTGGGGCCGACCATCCAGGTGTCGTGGCCCTGGTCCTTGCCGAACTGCGTCACGCCCGTGCGCATGCGGTCGAACCAGGCGATGCCATCCACCTTCACCACCGTGGCGATGGTGCGCTTCTTGCCTGCCTTGGCATTGACGTCGCCGGAGACCTTGCTGGCATCCACGGCGGCATTCTGCGCCCAGGCCGGGCGGCCCATCGTGGCTGCCATCAGGCCGCCCGCGGTCAGCGCGCCCAGCGAACGCCTGCTGAAATCGACCATGTTCTGTTTCCTTCCCGTCTCAGCCGGTTGACGCAGTTGAATCAGTAGCCGGTCGTCGCCACCGGCGCGCCCGTGACGAGCGCGACGCCGGAGCTGGCGCCGATCCGCGTGGCGCCGGCGGCAATCAGCGCCTGCGCCCCATCCCATGTGCGTACGCCGCCGGAAGCTTTAACCCCCAGCGCATCGCCCACCACCTCACGCATCAGTGCCACATCGGCAACCGTCGCGCCCCCAGTGGAAAAGCCGGTGGAGGTCTTGACGAAATCCGCGCCGGCCTCGGCCGAAAGGCGGCAGGCCGTGCGTTTCTCTTCGTCACTCAGCAGGCAGGTCTCGATGATGACCTTCAGCACCTTGCCGGGGCAGGCGGCGCGCACGGCGGCGATATCGGCCCGCACCGCGTCCAGCCGCCCGTCCTTCAGGGCGCCGATATTGATGACCATGTCGATCTCGTCGGCGCCATTGCGCACGGCATCCGCCGTTTCGGCGGCCTTGGCCTCCGGCGTGGTGGCACCCAGGGGGAAGCCGACCACGGAGCAGGTCTTCACGCCGCTGCCGCGCAGCGCCTCCGACACCAGCGCCACATTGCCGGGGTTGACGCAGACCGAGCAGAAGCGGTGCTCGCGCGCCTCGTCGCAATAGCGGCGCAGCTCGGCCTCGACGGCATCCGCCTTCAGCAGGGTGTGGTCGATCAACGGCGCCAGTTCGGCTGGCGTGCGCGGGGTCTTGGTCATGAAACAGGCGTCCTCGGGATCTGCGGATATGTCATCCGCCGTCCCATGATTTGTTAGTTTCGTAACTCTTGTTATAATCGTCACATTAACGGCCTCGATCGTCAAGCAGGGGCCACGCGAGGAGGGCGGATGTCGCAGGGCGGGATGCAGGGTGTGGCGGGGGCGCGGCGTAGTGCCCGGCTCACGCAACTGGGGGAGATGCTGCGGCAGGGCGGCCCGGCCCGGCTGGAAAGCGCCGCGGCGGCGCTTGGCGTGTCCTCCATGACCCTGCGGCGGGACCTAGCCAAGCCGGGGCAGCCCTTCACGCTGCTGGGCGGCCATGTGGTGCCGGTGGGCGGCCCTTCCGGCGCGAGCCCTTATGCACTTGAGCGTGAGCAGGACAGCCACACCGCCGCCAAGCGGCAGGCCGCGCGCCATGCCGCCGCGCTGGTGGAGGATGGCGACACCATCTTCATCGACTGCGGCACCACCATGCCGCATTTCGTGGAGGCTCTGCCGGCGGGGCTTTCCCTCACCGTGCTCTGCTACGCCCTGAACATCGTGACGCTGCTGAGCCGGCGGGCGCGGACGCAACTGGTGCTGCTCGGCGGCCTCTACCACCCGGCCTCCGCCACCTTCGCCTCGGACGAAGCACTGGCGAGCCTGCGGAGGGTCCGCATCAACAAGGCCTTCGTCTCCGCCGGCGGGGTGCATGCCACGCGCGGCGTCACCTGCACCAATTTCAACGAGGTGCCGGTGAAGCAGGTGGCGCTGGCCTCCGCCGCGCAATCCTTTCTGGTGGTGGATTCCTCCAAGCTGGGCAAGCTGAAGCCGGCCTATTTCGCGCCCGTCACGGCCTTCGAACGCATCGTGACCAGCGCTCTGAACCGCACGGAACCCGCCGCCGCCCTGGCGCGCGCCGGGGCGCGGCTTGACGCGGCGGGCGCCGGTTCCTAACCCCGCCGCCGGCAGCACAGGATCGGCGCAATGCAGGACATCGTCATCGGCGTGGATGTGGGCACCGGCAGCGCCCGCGCCGGCGCCTTCACCCCGGACGGCACCATGCTGGCCCAGGCGGCGCAGCCTATCCGCATGTGGCGGCCGCGCCCGGGCTTCGCGCAGCAGTCTTCCACCGACATCTGGGCGGCGGTCTGCGCCGCGGTGCGCAATGCCCTGGCGGAACTGGGCCCGGTGCGGGTGCGCGGCATCGGCTTCGATGCCACCTGCTCGCTGGTGGCGCTGGATGCCACCGGCGGCCCGGTCTCCATCAGCCCGGATGCGGAGCCGGAGCAGGACACGGTGGTCTGGATGGACCACCGCGCGGCGGCGGAGGCCGAGCGCATCAATGCCGGCGGGCATGACGTGCTGCGCTATGTCGGCGGCCGCGTCTCGCTGGAGATGCAGACGCCCAAGCTGCTCTGGCTGAAGCACCACCTGCCGGAGGCCTGGGCACGCGCCGCGCTCTTCCTGGACCTGCCGGATTTCCTGACCTGGCGGGCCACCGGCAGCACCACGCGCTCGCTCTGCTCCACCGTCTGCAAATGGACTTACCTGGGGCGGGAAGGGCGCTGGGACGAAGGCTTCTTCCGCGCCATCGGGCTGGAGGATCTGGCGGCCGAGGGCTTCCAGCGCATCGGCACCGAGATCCTGCCGGTGGGCCATCCCATCCCCGGCGGGTTGAGCGCCACGGCTGCCACGGAACTGGGGCTGCCGGCTGGCATTCCGGTCGGCACTTCCGCCATCGATGCCCATGCCGGCGGGCTCGGCGTCATCGGCGCGGCGATGGATGGGCAGGCGCCGGATGAGCAGGCGCTGCTGCGCCGGCTGGCGCTGGTGGGCGGCACCTCAAGCTGCCACATGGCCGTCTCGGCCGAGCCACGCTTCGTGCCCGGTGTCTGGGGCCCCTATTTCTCCGCCATGCAGCCCGGCCTCTGGCTGAACGAGGGCGGGCAATCCGCCACCGGCGCGCTGGTGGACCATGTGATCACCACCCACGCCGCCTATCCCGCCCTGGCGGAGGAAGCGGCCCAGGCCGGCATCACCATCTACCAGCGGTTGAACCAGTTGTTGGAGGAGATGGCGGCCCCGCTGCCTTTCCCGGCATTGTTGACGGAACATCTGCATGTGATGCCGGATTTCCACGGCAATCGCTCCCCACGCGCCGATGCCTCGCTGCGCGGGATGGTGTCGGGGCTGCGGCTTTCCGCCACGGCGGAGGACCTGGCGCTGCTCTACCTCGCCACGGTGCAGGCCATCGCCTATGGCACCCGGCATATCATCGAGACGCTGAACGGCCAGGGCTATGCCATCGACACCGTGCTGGCCTGCGGCGGCGGCACCAAGAACCCCGTCTTCCTGCGGGAACATGCCGATGCCACCGGCTGCCGCATCGTGCTGCCCGCCGAGCCGGAGGCCATCCTGCTGGGCGCCAGCATGCTGGGCGCGGTGGCCGGCGGCGTCCACCCGGACCTGCCCGCCGCCATGGCGGCGATGAGCCGTGCCGGGCGCATGGTGGAACCCGCCTCCGAGGCGGCCCGGCGCTACCACGATGCCAAATACGCGGTCTTCCTGCGCATGCACGAGGACCAGATGGCCTATCGCCGCCTCGTGGCCGGCTGAGCGGCCAGCGCCGCGCCCCAGCCGGGCGCGGCGCTTCTCCTGCCGCCTCAGGCGGCGAACCAGCCGTTCACACGCTGCGCGTGCTCGTCGACGTACTTCGAGACGGCGGCCTCGACGCTTTCTTCCTGCGCCACCAGCATGGCGGCTTCCAGTTCGTTCAGCGGCATGTTCAGCTTGGACAGGAAGGCGGCCACTTCCGGGCGATCCTTCTTCAGGCCAGGACGGCCCAGGCCCACCACTTCCTCGGCCGCACCCAGCGCGCCCTTGGGGTCGGCCAGGTAGCGCAGCTCGTACTTGCCGAACATCCAGTGCGGGCTCCAGGCGGTCGCCACGATCCAGTTCTTGCCGCGCATCTGGCGGTTGAGCATGGAGAGCATCGCGGCTTCGCTGGATTCCTGCAGCTTATAGCCATTCAGGCCATAGGCCTTGAGCGTATCCTGCGACAGGCGCGTCAGGCCCGCACCGGGCTCGATGCCCTGGATGCGCCCGCCCAGCTTCTCCTGCACGGCTGGCTTGGCAAGGTCCTCCAGAGAAGCCAGCTCGCTCTCCGGCACATATTTCGGCACCACCCAGCCCAGCTTGGCATCGCCGTAGAGGGTGCCCAGGCGCTCCACCTTGCCTTCGACGCGCTTGTAGTAATCCTCATGCGTCTTCGGCAGCCAGCACATCAGCATGGCATCCACGTCGCCGCGCGTGACGCCCTGGTAGAGCGGCGCCACGTCGGTCTGGACCAGCTCCACCTTGGTGTTGAGCTTGTCCTCGATCAGCTTGGCGGCGAGGCGGGTGATGAATTCTGCATCCGCCCAGGGCGCGAAGCCGAGCTTGATGCCGCCGGAGCGGGCGAGCGCCGGGCGGAAGCCCGTGGCGAGGCCGGCGGCGAGGCCCATGCCGGCGGTGAGGAACTGGCGCTTGTTGATGGCGATCATGCGTCGGCATCCTTCTGCTTGCGGGCGCCGCCAAGCGGCGGCCCCGGGGAAAGATCACGGAAAGAAAGGGGAGGCAGGGGCAATGTGGCCCCCGCCGCGGTCACGCCTTGCGGGTGACCAATGTGCCGGCGGGCTCCGCCTCATCGCCACGGGCGAAGGCGGCGCGCAGGCGCTTGAAGCTGAAACCTTGAGGCTCGGCGCTGAAGCTCTGGGTGATGCGGTCCAGCAGCACGGCCAGCACCACGACGGCGAGGCCGCCCTCGAAGCCCGTACCCACGTCCAGCCGCTGGATGCCGGTCAGCACCGTATTGCCCAGCCCGCCGGCACCGATCATGGAGGCGATCACCACCATCGAAAGCGACAGCATGATGGTCTGGTTCACGCCCGCCATGATGGAGGGCAGAGCGTTCGGCACCTGCACCTTCAGCAGCAGCTGCATCGGCGTGCAGCCGAAGGCCTGGCCGGCCTCGATGAACTCATGATGCACCTGCCGGATGCCCAGGTTGGTCAGGCGAACCACCGGCGGCATGGCGAAGATCACCGTGGCGATGGTGCCGGGCACGGCGCCAAGGCCGAAGAACATTGCCGCCGGGATCAGGTAGACAAAGGCCGGCATGGTTTGCATCAGGTCCAGCAGCGGCCGCGCCACGGCCTGCACCGCGCGGCTGCGCGCCATGGCGATGCCGAGCGGGATGCCAAGCACCATGGCGATGCCGGTGGCAGCCAGCACCAGGGACAGGGTTTCCATCATTCGGTCCCAGAGCCCCATGCCGCTGATCAGCAGCAGGGCGGCCACGGCGAAGATGGCGAATTTCCAGCCCACGCGCCACAGCGCCAGCAGGGCGATGGCGGCGATGGCCAACGGCTCCGGCGTGCCCAGCAGCGCGTCCCGCACGCCATCCGTGACAAAGCCGATGGCGGAGGCGATGGCATCCAGCGCCGGCGTGAAATGGTCGAGAATGAAATTCACGACCGCATCGGCACCCTCGCCGATATGAAGATCGAGATCCTGCAAGGGGATTCTCCTCAGTTGCCGTTGCGGTCGAGGGTTTGCAGCAGCGCCGTCTTGCTGATGGCGCCCAGGTAGCGCTGCTCCTCATCGACCACCGGCACGGGATGCGGGCTTTCCGCCACGCGGCCCATCACATCCGAAAGCACCGCATCGGCGGCGATCGGCTCTACATCCGGCAGCAGGGCGCGCCGGTAGGCATCGGGCCCCGAGCCGCTCGCGGCACCGGCCAGCGAATCCACCGTGACCATGCCGTGGTACTTCTTGTCCTGACCGACGACGACAGCGACATCGCGCTCATGGTTCTGCAGCCGCTCCAGCGAGGCGGGCAGGGCGATGTTGCGGCGCTCGATCAACGGCACCTGGGTCTCGGCGGCGATGTCGCCGGCGCGGAAGACCTGGGAGACATCCACGTTGCGGAAGAAGGAGCGCACATAGTCATTGGCCGGGCTGTTCACGATCTCATCCGGCGTGCCCACCTGCACCACGCGCCCGTGCTGCATGATGGCGATGCGATCGCCGATGCGCATGGCTTCGTCCAGGTCATGGCTGACGAAGACGATGGTGCGGCTGTGCTCGGATTGCAGGCGCAGCAGCTCTTCCTGCATTTCCGAGCGGATCAACGGATCGAGCGCCGAGAAGGCTTCGTCCATCAACAGGATGCTGGGCTCGCCCGCCAGGGCGCGGGCGAGGCCAACACGCTGCTTCATGCCACCGGAAAGCTGGTCTGGCCGGCTGTTGGCATAGGCGCCGAGCCCGACGCCTTCCAGCGCCGCTCGGGCCTTGGCGTGCCGCTCGGCCTGGGGCATGCCGGCCACTTCCAGCCCGAAGGCGGCATTGTCCAGCACACTGCGGTTGGGCAGCAGGGCGAAGGACTGGAAGACCATGCCCATCTCGGCCCGGCGCAACGCCGTCAGCTCGCCACGCGACATTTTCGCGATATCGCGGCCATCGATCAGGATCTCACCGGAGGAGGGTTCGATCAACCGGTTGAGCAGGCGCAGCAGGGTAGACTTGCCGGAGCCCGAAAGGCCCATGATGACGAAGATCTCGCCGGCGCGGATCTCGAAGCTGGCATCGTGGACGCCAATGGTGCAGCCAGTCTGGGCCTGCACAGCCGCCTTGTCCTGCCCTTCGCGCACCATGCGCAGGGCGGCCTCGGGGCGGTCGCCGAAAACCTTGAAGACGTTACGAAGCGCGATCTTTACGGGCGGCAAAGCGGCATTGCCGGCCACCCTGCTGAGGGTCGGGGTCGTGGCGGTCATGGATACTCCGGGCTGCCGCGCGCCATGCGGCGGCATCACCTCCATCGGGTTGAGCGAAGCGCAGCCAACCACTGGTCCGGCTGGCTGCGGGGCGCAGCGACAGCGCCCCTAAAAAGACACAATCTATGTGTGCTTAATCGAGAGCTTAGTTAAAGCATATCTTCGTGCATGTCCACTCCCTTGAAAATCCTGGCTGCCTCGGCCTGAGCATCCATCGTCAGTATGCCAAGAAGCCGAGAAAGTTTCGGACCCGGCGGCGATGTGACGTGTCAGGATTGCTGTTCCTGGTCCGTATCTTTTCTGGCCCATCCTTACTTCTTCTGATCCATGATTTGGTGTTCCCGCCTGGGGTTTGGCTGGGTGGGTGGCGTGTCATCCTGTCTCCAAGGGGCGAGCAAATTGTCCACCTGTTCATCCACAGGGCTGTCCCCCAAATCTGTGGATATCTCCGCCCACCACGCCGTCGGAGGCGGCCGTGGAAAGGGGGCAGGCAAAGCTCTGCCTGGGCCGGTGCTGTCAGGCGGATTGCCCTTCCCACCGGCGCCGGTTTCATCCTAGCGTTCCCGCGTTCACCATGACGGAGACCGCCATGAGCCTGACGCGCCGCCATCTGCTTGCCGGAATTGGCACCTCGCCCATGCTCATGTCAGCCTCGGACGCCCTGGCGCAGGGCTTGCAACCCAGGCGTGGCGGCGTGCTGAACGTCATCCTGAACCCGGAACCGCCAATCCTGCAGATCGGCGTCAACAACCAAACGCCGACCCTGATCTGCGGCAGCAAGATCACGCAGGGGCTGCTGAAATTCTCCCCGGCCCTGGAGCCGATGCCGGAACTGGCGAAGAGCTGGACCGTCAGCCCCGATGGGCTCGAATACGTCTTCAGGCTGCAGGAGAATGTGAAATGGCATGATGGGCGCCCCTTCACCGCCGAGGATGTCCTCTACTCCGTCATGACCTTCAACCGGGAGATCGCGCCCCGCCTGCGTGGCGTGATCGCCGGCATTTCGGAGGCCACGGCGCCAGACCCGCTGACGGTGCGCTTCGTGCTGAAGCAGGCCTTCCAGCCCTTCCTGCTGTGCTTCGATGCCACGGCGCTGCCCATTGTCGCCAAGCATGTCTATGACGGCGCCGACATCCGCACCAACCCGGCGAACCTGAAGCCGGTGGGCACCGGCCCCTTCCGTTTCGCCGAGTGGCAGCGGGGCAATTTCGTGCGGATGGAACGCTTCGGGGAATACTGGAAGCCAGGGCAGCCTTACCTGGACGGCATCATCTGGCGCGTGATCCCGGACGGGCAGAGCCGCCGCCTGGCCATCGAAAGCGGGCAGGTGCAGATGAGCACCGCGACGGATATCGAGCCCTTCGACATCCCGGCCCTGCGCCAGGCGCCGAACCTCAATGTCACGACCAAGGGTTGGGAGTATTTCTCGCCGCTCTTCTGGTTCGAGCCAAACCACCGTGTGAAGCCTTTCGACGACAAGCGGGTACGGCAGGCCATGAGCATGGCACTGGACCGCAAGTTCATCGTGGAGCGCCTGTGGTTCGGCCTGGGCAAGGCGGCGACGGGGCCAGTGGCTTCCACCACCCGGTTCCATGACCCCAGCGCCACGCTGGCGCCTTTCGATGTCGCCAGGGCGAATGCGCTGCTGGACGAGGCCGGGCTGAAGCCCAATGCCCAGGGCATTCGCGGCGCTTTTAAATACATTATCCCGCCCTACGGCGAGATCTGGACGCGCATGGGCGAATACTTCCGCCAGGCGATGCGGCGCATCGGCTTCGAGGTGACGCTGGAATCCACCGATGCCGGCACCTGGGCCTCTCGCATCGCCAACTGGGATTACGAGGCGACATCCAATGTCCTCTACCAGTATGGCGACCCGACGCTAGGGGTGGAGCGGAGCTATGTTTCCTCCAATATCCAGAAGATCCTCTTCACGAATACCGCCGGCTATTCCAACCCGAAGGTGGACGAGCTTTTCGCCAGGGCGCGCACGGGCGCGACGGAGGCGGAGCGCAAGGCCGCCTTCTCCGAGGTGCAGAAGATCCTGGTGGAGGATATGCCGCTGCTCTGGGTGGTGGAGGTGAACTACCCGACGGTGACGGACAAGCGGCTGCACAACGCCGTGCAGCTCGGTACCGGGAACCACGCCAGTTACGACGACGTTTTCCTGGCCTGAGGATCGGCGCCTGCGGGAAATGACGCCAGGGTGATTGACGGCGGTGGGGAAAGGCTGAGGAAATGACACCTCGCTGATTCCCACCCGCCGAGAGGCCCGCCGCATGCCCGACTGGACCCGCGCCACCAACGAAGCCGATCGCCTCGCGCGGGCCTGGTCCGAGGCATCCGGGCCAGGCGGGGCCATCCTGCTCTTCGACAGTGCCGGTATCCGCCACGCGGCTTGCGGCGGATTCGCCAGCATCGAGCATGCCATCCCCTTCACGCCGGATACGCCGAGCCGCTACGCCTCCATCAGCAAGCATTTCCTGGCTGCCACGGCGCTGCTGGAGGAACTGCCGCTGGAGGCGCCGCTGGGCGTGCTGTTGGATGGCCTACCGCCGGCGCTTGGCGCCGTGCCGCTGGGCCGGGCGCTGGACATGACCGCCGCGCTGCCGGACATGATGGAAGTGCTGTGGCAGCAGGGCGTGCCTTACACCGCCAGCCTGGGCGGCGCCGAGGTCCTGGGCATCGCCCGCCGCCTGCCCGGCCTGAATGCGGTGCCGGGTACGGAAATGGCCTATTCCAATACCGGCTGGCGCCTGGCGCAGTCGGTCTTTCCCGCCCAGCGCGGCGTGCCTTACGCCGAGGCGCTGCGCCGCCGGCTGCTGGCGCCACTCGACCTGCCCATCCGCTTTCCGGAGGATGAGACGGAAGCGGTGCCGGGCCTCGCCACTGGCTATTGGTGGGATGGTGCCTCCTGGCGGCGCGGCCGCTACGGCATGCATTTCTCGGCCTCCGGTGGCCTGGCGGGCAGCGCGGCGGCACTGGCGCGCTGGCTGGTGGCGCTGATGACGGGGCAGGGGCCGCTGGCTGGGATACTGGAGCAGCTCGCCGCCCCCAGGCTCTTCGCGGATGGCACGGAGAGCGCCTATCGCCTCGGCCTCGTCCGCAGCAGGCTGGGCGATGATGAGTTGCTGGGCCATGGCGGATCGCTGCCCGGCTACCGCAACCATGTCCTGCTGGCGCCCGGGCGCGGCCTGGGCGCGGTGGTGCTGACGAACCGGGAGGAAGAGGCCCTCTGGCCGGCGATGACCGTGCTGGCCGCGCTGCTGGAACAGCCGCTGCCGGAACCGGCGCGCGATCTCCCCACGGGCCTCTTTGCCACGGAGGAAGGCCCTTTCTGGGCCGAGACGACAGCGGATTCCATCAGCTTCATGGGCGGCCACGAGCGGCTGGTGGCGGAGCCGGATGGCAGCATGCGCAGCCTTCCGGCGTATCTCGACATCCAGGTGCGGGCGGAGGGGCAGGATGTGCTGGCGGGGCAGGTGGGTGGCACTGTGCGGCGCTTCATCCGCGTACCGCGGGAGCAGGGGCTCGACCCCGCGCTGGTCGGCGAATGGCGTGAGAAGCACTACGACCTTGCCTTGACCATCCGCGCCGATGGCACCGCGCGGCTGCCCTGGGCCGGCGGCACCGGCGCCGAGACGAAGCTGACACCGCTGCCGGGCGGCCGGGCTCTGGCGGACCTCGCGCACGGCCCTTGGCGGCATCGTCCCTGCCTCTGGCTGCAGGCGGACGGATCTTTGCGGCTTGCCAGCCATCGCGCGCGGGTGCTGCATTTCACGCCTTCGAACCCTTGAGGAGACCGGCCTTGAATCGCTCACGCCTCGCGCTTTTGCTGGCTGCCGCACCGATTGCCCTGGCGCTGGCTCAGGGTGCCGCCGCGCAGCCGGCGCCCAACCGCGTGCTGCGCGTGGCGCCGCATGCCGACCTCAAGACCCTCGATCCGGTCTTCGCGTCCATCGTCATCACCCGCATGCACGGGCTGATGATCTACGAGACGCTCTTCGCCTGGGATTCCAAGCTGCAATCCCACCCGCAGATGGTGGAAAGCGTCTCCACCTCACCAGACAACCTGACCTGGAGCTTCCGGCTGCGGGACGGGCTGCGCTTCCACGATGGCCAGCCGGTGACCAGCCGCGATGTCATCGCCTCGCTCCAGCGCTGGATGAAGCGCGATACCGTGGGCGGCAAGCTGGCCGAATACACCGCGGCACTGGAAGCGCAGGACGAGCGCGGCTTCACGCTGCGGCTGAAGACGCCGACCGGCATGGTGCCCTTCGCACTCGGTTCCGCCGTCGGGCAGATCCCGGCCATCATGCGCGAGAGCGACGCGACGACCGACCCGATGAAGCCGGTGACGGAAGCGGTCGGCAGCGGCCCCTTCCGCTTCAACCGCGCGGAATGGCAGAGCGGTGCCCGCGTGGTCTATGATCGCAACCCCGATTACCGCCCGCGCAGCGAGCCCGCCGATGGCCTGGCCGGTGGCCGGGTGGTGAAGCTGGACCGTGTCGAATGGACCATCATGCCGGACCCCGCGACGGCGGCGGCCGCCTTGCAGACCGGCGAGATCGATATCTGGGAGCAGCCGGGGCAGGACCTGATCCCCGTCATCAGCCGCAACCGGGATGTGAAGGTGGAGCGTTATTCCAGCCTTTCCAATCAGGCGATGCTGCGGCCCAACCACCTGCACCCGCCCTTCAACGACCCGCGCGCCCGGCTGGCCCTGGCCTATGCGACGGATCAGGCGGATTTCCTCGCCGCCGGCTTTGGCGACGAGCAATGGTGGAAGCGCTGCGGGTCCTATTTCGTCTGCGGCAGCCCCAATGGCACCGAGGCCGGTGCCGAGGCCTATGCCAGGCCGGACCTGGAAAAGGCCCGCAAGCTGCTGGCGGAAAGCGGCTACAAGGGCGAGCGCGTGGTGATGAGTTCCTCCTACGACATCGCGCCCATCGGCCGCATGGCGGAAGTGGCTGCGGAAGCGTTGAAGAAGATCGGGCTGAACGTCGATCTGCAGTTCGCCGACTGGGGCACGGTGACGACGCGGCAGCAGAACCGTTCCACGCCGGACCAGGGCGGCTGGAACCTGTTTGTCACCACGGCCTCCGGCGCCACCATGCAGTCGCCGGTGACGAATATCGGCACCAACATGGCCTGCGAGCGCGCTTGGTCCGGCTGGCCCTGCGATGCCGAGGCAGAGAAGCTGCGCAACGCGGTGGTGGAGGCTGTGGACGAGAATGGCCGCCGCGCCGCCACCGAGGCGCTGCACCGCCGGCTGGCGGAGATGCAGCCCTATCGCGTGCTGGGGCAATACGACCAGCCCTATGCGCGGCGGAGCAACATCTCCGGCGTGCTCAGCGCGCCGGTGATGGTCTTCTGGAACATCGAGAAGAAGTAATGGGAAGGCTGCGCAGCCCATGATGTTGCAGCAGATCCGCTGCTTCATCGCGGTGGCCGAGGCCGGCAGCTTCACAGCGGCGGCACGCGTGCTGCACCTGTCGCAGCCGGCGCTGGGGGGACATGTGCGCAACCTGGAGGCCAGCCTGGGCGTGGTGCTGCTGGAGCGGCATTCCCGTGGCGTGCTGCTCAGCCCGGCCGGGCAGGCCTTCCTGGGCGCCGCGCGCAAGGTGATGGCGGCGCTGGAGGAAGCACGCGCCGCCGTCGAGCCCTTCCACGCGCGGGTCATCCGCATCGCGCTCGGCATCACGCCCACCTCGGGCAAGACTCTGGTGCCGGATCTGCTGATGGAAGGCGCGGCGCAGAAGCCGGAATTGCAGTTCCACCTGCGCGCCGGCCTTTCGGATGAGCTGCGGCAGTTGCTGATCTCGACCGCCGAACTGGACGCCGCCTTCTGCTATGACCCGGAGCCGCATGACGCCCTGCTGATACACCCGTTGTATGAGGAAGACCTTTTCCTTGTCGGCGTGCCGGGGCTGGTGAATTCGGCAGATGGGCCTTTGCCCTCGGCGGAGCTGCACCGCTTCCCGCTGGTGCTCGACCATCGCTTCCATTCGACGCGGCGGCTGATCGAGACCTGCGCGCGGGATCAGGGCATCACGCTGCAGGTGCGGATGGAGGCCGAGCCCGCCGAGGTGAAGCGGACCCTGGTGCTGGAACGCAGCAATTGCACCGTGGTGCCCTATGGCCTCTTCATGGAGGATATCGCGCGCGGCGCCCTTTGTGCCCGCCGCATTGTCGACCCGCCGCTCAGCCGCAGCCTGGCACTGGTGACGCGGCGGACCCTGCCGGCACTGGTCGGGCCGGGCCTGGTGGCGCTGGTGCGGCGCATCGCGGCGGCCAAGGTGGCTGAGGGCGGCCTCGGCTGGCGGCCGGTGTGACTAGCCGGGGGTAATGCCGGCTTCCTTCACCACGCGCGCCCATTCGCGCAGTTCTTCCTCGACGATGGCGCGGAACCTGGCGGGGGTGCCGCCGGCGGGTTGCAGGGACTGCGCCTGCAATGCCTTCTGCGTGCCAGGATCGGCCAGCCAGGCATTGGCGGCGGCGTTGATATGCTCCAGCAGCGGCGCCGGCAGGTTGGCGGGGCCGAAAAGGCCGTACCACAGCGTCAACCCACGCATCGGAAAGCCGGCTTCCGCCAGGGTAGGCACCTCCGGCGCCTCCGGCGAGCGCCGCGGCGCGCCGATAGCCAGGGCCCGCGCCTGCCCGTTGCGGACCAGCGGCAGCGCCACCGCCACCGGCAGCATCATGGCGGCCACGCGGCGGCCCAGCAGATCCTGCACCGCTGGCGCCGTGCCGCGGTAGGGAATGTGGTTGAGGTCGATGTTGGCCGTCAGCTTGAACAGCTCCATGGCCATGTGCTGCGCCGTCCCATTGCCGGGGGAGGCATAGTCCAGCGCCCCGGGCCGGGCGCGGGCGAGGCCCACGAAATCCAACAGCGTCGCTGCTTCCAGGTCTGGGCGGACCAGCAGCATGACATGCCCTTCCGCCAGTTGGATGATGGGTGTGAAGTCGCGTGCCGGGTCATAGGGCAGGTGCGGCAGCAGCGGCGGGCTCATGACGAAGGGCACGCCCTGGATCATCAGGGTCCGCCCATCCGGCGTGGCGCGGGCAACCGTCTGGGTGCCGATCTGGCCGCTGGCGCCGGCGCGGTTCTCCACGATCACTGGCTGTCCCAGCCCTTCCTGCAAGGCAGGCGCCAGCAGCCGCGCCAGCAGGTCCTGGGCGGTGGAGGGGGTAAAGGGCACCACCAAAGTCACCGGCCCATCCGGCCTGCCGCCAGTTTGTGCCAGTGCCGGCCGGGGCAGCAGCGGCAGGGCCGGGAGGAGCAGGGCTGTGCGCAGGATGAGGTCGCGGCGGCTGGTCATGGTGGCGGGGTCCTCCTGTGAAACGCGGCGGCCTTCTGGGCGGGCCATGTCAGCGCGGTAGGGCAGCAGAGGCAGGAAGAAACCGGCCGCGCCAGAAGCAATGGCTTACGGCAGCCATAAGCCTGGGCTCCAGCAGCGCGGTTCCATGTTATGAGCAGAGCTAGATATCTGAATCCTGAATGAATTCCTGTATAACAGGATTGAAAGGAGGCTTGGCGCCATGAAGGCCGATACCACCCCCGGCAAGATGCTGAGGATTCTGGACCTGCTGGAGGACTCCGCCGGCCACCTGACGCTCGAGCAGTTGCATGAAGGGCTGGGCTATACCCGCTCGACTCTCTACCGCTACCTGAAGATCCTGGGTGAGGCGGGGCTGGTGGCTTCCATGCCCGAGCTCGGCTTCACGCTCGGGCCACGGATCGCCGAGCTGGACTACCGCATGCGGCAGCAGGACCCGCTGATCGCCGCCGCCCGGCCGGTGATGGCAGGATTGGTGCAGGCGGAAGGTGGCATCGCGCTGCTCTGCCGCCGCTACCGGGACCGGGTGCTCTGCGTGCATCAGGAGCGGGGGCAGGCGGCTTTCCGCAGCCATTATGAACGTGGGCTGGCGCGGCCCTTGTACCGCGGCGCGGCGGCGCGGGTGATCCTGGCGCATCTGCCTGCCGCCAGCATCAACAGGTTGCAGGCAGAGCATGCGGCGGGCTTTGCCGAGGTGGGCCTGGGGCACACGGCGGCGGCGGCGCGGGAGGCGCTGCGCCGCATCCGCCAGCAGGGCTGGGATGTCACGGAAGGCCAGGCGACGCCCGGCGTCACCGGCATTGCGGCGCCGTTGCGCGATGCCGCCGGGGAGGTGGTGGGCAGCGTCAGCCTCACCCTTGGCCGCTCGCGCCCTGTGGAAGCCGAGTTGCTGCGCCTGGTGGAGCGGCTGCGCTTCTGCGCCGGCATCATCGAGCGCACTTTGCCACAGGCCTCACCATAATCCCAAATATTGCGACTTGACGAATCAGCCCTGGGCTGGGAGGGTCCTGTCATCCGCGAGGCTGATGCCGCGCGGCCAAGCATGGATCCGGCGTGCCATGCCTCGCCGGGCAGGAGGAGCGTGAGCCGATGGATACCCAGGTCATCATCGTCGGTGCCGGACCGGTCGGGCTGACCCTGGCGGTCGATCTCGGCCGCCGCGGCATTCGCTGCACATTGCTGGAGCAGAAGCCGGAGCCGCAGTTCCTGCCGAAGATGGAGCGGTGCAATGCCCGCACCATGGAGATGTTCCGCCGCATCGGGCTGGCGGAGACCATCCGCGCCGCCGGGCTGCCGACGCATGTGCCGATGGATGTCTTCGTCATCCTCTCCATGGCCGAGCCGCCGCTGCTGCGCCTGCCTTACCCTTCGGTGGACGAGGCCCGGGTGCGTATCCGCGAGGTCAATGATGGCACGGAGGCGCTGGAACCCTATCAGCTCACCTCGCAATACACGCTGGAGCCGGTGCTGAAGGCGGCGGCTGAGAAGCTGCCCGGCGTCACGCTGCGCTACGGCTGCACCTTCCTGGAATTCGCCCAGGATGCGGAGGGCGTGGAAGTGACCTTCCGCCGTGAGGATGGCGGTACGGAACGGCTGCGCGGGGCCTATCTGGCCGGCTGCGACGGCGGCGGCAGCCCGGTGCGCAAGCAGCTCGGCATCCGGCTGCGCGGGGAAGGCAATCTGCTGCAACTGCGGCAGGCGCTCTTTGTTTGCGACGAACTCTACGATCGCATCCCCATCGGCAACGGGCCCGGCCATGGCCGCCACTATCACGTCGCCGATGACCGGGCGAGCTTCCTGATCATGCAGGATTCCACCCGCCACTGGACCCTGCATGCGACAGTCGAGAGCGATGAGGCGATGCGCGCCCAGTTCGAGAAGGTCGTGGCGATGCCGGTGAAGTACGAAATGCTCTATTGCGGCGAATGGCGCCAGAACCTGTTGCTGGCCGACCGTTATGGTGAAGGGCGCGTCTTCCTGGCCGGGGATTCCGCGCATCTGGTGATCCCCACCGGCGGCCTCGGCATGAATACCGGCGTGGGCGATGCCTTCGACCTTTCCTGGAAGCTGGCGGCAACGCTGCAGGGCTGGGGTGGGCCGGCGCTGTTGTCTTCCTACGAGGTCGAGCGGCGCCAGGTCGGGGAGCGCAATGTCGGCGCCTCCCGCTATGCCTCGCTGGGGCGGCGGCGCTGGCGGTCGCAATACCGGCCGGAGATCCGTGACGATACGCCCGCGGGGCTGGCGGCGCGCGACAACCTGGCGCGCGTGGCGGATGTAGAGCAGCGCAAGACCAATGAGATGATCGGCGCCGAACTCGGCTATCGCTACGTCGATAGCCCGATCGTCGACAATATCCCCGGCGGGCCGGAGCATCTCTTCCGCGAGTACCACCCGACCACCTGGCCGGGCGCACGCCTGCCGCATGTCTGGCTGGAGGACGGCACGGCCATGCAGGACCGCATCCCGGCCGAGGGCTATACCCTGCTGCGGCTTGGCGGCAGCACTGCCGATCTCGGCCCGCTGCTGCGGGCGCTGCGGGCGCGGGGCGCCCCGGCAACGCTGCTGGACATCCCCGATGCCACGGCGCGCCAGGTCTATGAGCGCGACCTGCTGCTGCTGCGGCCGGACATGCATGTCGTCTGGCGCGGCAATGCGCCGCCAGCCGATGCCGCCGCCCTGGCGGCGCTGGCCACCGGCCACTGAGGGAGGCAACCAATAATGACGGAACTGGAGCGGCTGCGCGGCGAGATCGTCACCGCGAACCATATTCTCGCGCGGGAAGGTATCGTCGACGCCTTCGGCCATGTCAGCGCCCGCCATCCGGAGGACCCGGGCCGCTACCTGCTGGCCCGTGCCCGCTCGCCGGAGCTAATCGAGGAAGGCGACATCGAGGAATACGCGCTGGATGGCGCTCCGCTCTCGCCCGGGGCGCGCAAGCCCTACCTGGAGCGCTTCATCCATGGCGCGATCTATGAGGCGCGGCCGGACGTGATGGCGGTGGTGCATAGCCACAGCCACAGCGTCGTGCCCTTCAGCGTGGTGCGCCGGCCTATCCGCCCGCTGCTGCACAGCGCCGCGACCATCGGCGCCGAGGTGCCGGTCTGGAACAGCCGCAGCAAGTTCGGCGATACCGCGCTGCTGGTCTGCGACATGCCCATGGGGCGAGACCTCGCGGCCTGCATGGGCGGCGGCTCGGCCTGCCTGATGCGTGGGCATGGCTCCACCGTCTGCGGCGGCTCGGTGTCCGAGGCGGTCTATACCGCCATCTATCTGGAGGTGAATGCCAAGCTGCAAATTCAGGCGGAGAAGCTGGGCGAGGTGGATTTCCTCTCGCCCGGCGAGATCTCGAAGATCAGCAGCCGGCTGCGCGACGGCTTGCCCGGTGAAGGCTTCCGCCGCGCCTGGGACTATTGGGTCCGCCGCGCGGCGGAAGGCTGATCAGCCGCCCTGGATGCCCGCCTGCTTCACGACCTGGCCCCAATGGGCGATGTCGTGGAGCATGCGCTGCCGGAAGGCTTCCGGCGTGCCACCGCCGGGCACCATTCCCTGCGCCCGCAGCCGCTCCTTGGTCTCCGGCAGCGCCAGCCAGGCATTCACCTCGGCATTGATGCGGCGGGTGGTTTCCTCCGGCATGCCGGGCGGGCCGAAGAGGCCGTACCAGAGCGTGACGTTCTCCATCGGGAAACCGGCCTCGGCCAGCGTCGGGATCTCCGGCGCTTCCTCGGCCCGTGTCTCGCTGCCAACCGCCAGCACGCGGATCTGCTCGGCCCGCATCAGCGGCAGGGCCACGTGCACGGGCAGCATCATGGCGTCCACGCGGCGGCCCAGCAGGTCCTGAATGGCCTGGGCGGAGCCGCTATAGGGAACGTGGTTGATGTCGATGCCGGTGGTCAGGCCGAAGAGGGCCATGATCATGTGGTGCGGCGTGCCATTGCCGGGAGAGGCGTAGTTCAGCTCGCCCGGCTTCGACTTCGCCAAGGTGACGAAATCCTTTACCGACTTCACCGGCAGGTCCGAGCGCACCGCCAGCACCACCAGCCCGTAGGCGAGCATGCTGATGAAGGTGAAGCCGGTATCGGGCTTGTAGGGCAGGTTCGGCATCAGGCTGGGGCTGGTGACGAAGGGGTCGCCCAGCACCAGCAGCGTCCGCCCGTCCGGCGCGGCGCGCGAGACATATTGCGCGGCGATGACGCCGCTGGCGCCGGTGCGGTTCTCCGCCACCACCGGCTGCGCCAGCTTCTGTTGCAGATAGGGCGCCATCAACCGTGCCAGCGTGTCATTGCCGGTGCCGGGCGTGGAGCCCACCACCAGCGTCACCGGGCCATCGGGCTGCGGGCCAGCAGCCTGGGCCGCCGGCAGCCCGGCGGCGCCAAGCGCCCCCAAGCCACCGAGCAGGGCCATCCTGCGAGTGAACATTCCTTCCTGGTCCTCCATCCGTCCCGATCGTGGCGCCGGGATCGTTGCTCAGCCTGGGTTCAGTCCGCCGCCTGGTCCTGCGCGCCGCTGCGCTTCAGGCCAAAGAGGGCCTCGGCATTGCGGAAGTTGATCTTCTCGCGCATCTCCGCCGACATCTCGATCGATTCCAGGACCGCAATGGTGTCACGGATATAGCCGGGGCCGCGTTCCGGATCGAAGGGGCAGTCAGAGGCGAAGAGCACGCGGTCCTGGCCGTAATATTCCAGGCCGCAGACCGTGGCGGGGCGGGAGCCGAAGACGGCGGTATCGGCATAGAAATCCTTGAAGTATTCCGCCGGGCGCTTCTTCAGCCGCTTCAGCACCGGGGAGAGGTCCTCATCCGAGGTGCGCTTGCCCAGCTGGTCCCAGCCCGGTCCGACGCGGCCCTCGAAATAGGGCACCATGGCGCCAAGGTGATGCGCCAGCACCTTCAGGTCCGGCAGGCGGTCGATGACGCCGCCGAAGACGAGGCGCGCCATGGCGGCGCTGGTCTCGTAGGGCCAGCCGAAGGTCCACCAGATCTCGTATTTCGACTTGTCCTCGGTCTTGTAGTCCGTCATCTCGGAGCCGCGCGAGGGATGCAGCAGCACCGGCTTGTTCCACTTCGCCGCCGTCTCGAAGACGGGGAAGAAGCGTTCCTCGTCGAGCGGCGCACCGTTGATGTTGGTGTGGATCTGCAGGCCGTTGCAGCCATGATCGCGGAAGGCGCGCTCGGCCTCGGCTGCCGCCAGTTGCGGGTCGTTCATGGGCAGGGAGGCGATATAGCCCGCGAAGCGGTCCGGGTGGCGGGAGACCAGTTCCGCCATGCCGTCATTGCCCAGCCTGGCCAGTTCCAGGCTCAGCGCCGGCGTGCCGAGGGATTCCAGCGGCGGCATGCCGAGGGAGAGGATCTGCGTATAGTCATGCTGCTTGAAGCGGTCCATGACGCGCAGCCGCTCATCCAGGTCGTAGATGGCCGGGATGCCGCGCATGCGGGAACCGATATTCTGCCCGGCGCCCTCCAGGGTCAGCATGCGGTCCCACAGCGGCTTGGGAAAGAAGTGGCAGAAAGCGTCGATGTAGCGCATCTGGTGATCCCCCGAGGTTCTTTCTGAGGGCACATGGGGCCACCGCCGGGCACCAGAGGCCAGAACGGATGCCGTCTCGCAGCCATAACTCCCGCTTTTAGCTCGTGCTGATGCTCGCCTGTGCAGCCAGAAGCCGATGCTATAGGTAACTCCTCAGCCACCTGCATTCCCGAGGCGCCGTGCTTCTCCTTCCACCTGCCTTCTTCCGGCGCCCCGCCCCGGAGGTCGCCCGTGACCTAGTCGGTACCCTGTTGCTGGTGGAAGGGGTGGGGGGCGTCGTGGTGGAAACCGAGGCCTATGACCACCAGGACCCGGCCTCCCATAGCTATCGCGGCCGCACCGCCCGCAATGCCGCGATGTTCGGGCCGCCGGGGCATGCCTATGTCTATCGCTCGCACGGCCTGCACTGGTGCCTCGATATTGTCTGCGGTCCCGAGCCGCTGGGGAGCGCCGTACTGATCCGCGCCCTGGAGCCCAGGTCTGGCCTGGACCTCATGCAACAGCGGCGCGGGCTTTCCGATGCCCGGCTGCTTTGCGCTGGCCCGGGGCGGCTGTGCCAGGCGCTCGGAATCACGGGCGCGTTGAACGGCCAGCCGCTCGACCAGCCGCCTTTCTCGATCCATGCGGGCGCGGCGCCGCCCGAGGTGGTCTCGGGCTCCCGCATCGGCGTAACCCGCGGCGGTGAGACGCCCTGGCGCTTCGGCTGGGCCGGCTCCGCCTTTCTCAGCCGGCCCTTCCGCCCCTGACGCCGCGCCCGCTGCCGGGGAGTGGCTGCTATTTGCCCGCAACAGCCGCCAGGCGGCCGGCATGGCGTTCCACCGCGCCGCGCGTCTGCGCGTTGGCGTGAAGCCGAAGCGGGATATGGGCCGCAGAACTGTGCGGCTTCTGATCGTTCTCGTTCCGTAGGGTTACGGAACTGTTTGGCTGGCCAGCCCGGCGCAGGATCGGGATCGCACCTAGTTGCACGAAGGGCAGTGCGTGGAAGCTTCTGCCGCTCCGCCAGGATATGCCGGTTGAGCCCTTGAGGTACGCGTGGGCGCGGGGAGATCCGTCCTCCTCTCCGTGGTATCCCGGGCACCGCCGCCTTCCGTGCCGGGCTCCCCGGCGGGTCGGTTGTCACGTCATTCGTCTCGCAGAAGGAGCCTTCCATGTCTGGACTCTATGGCCTTTCCGCACGCCGCGCCGACGGGAGCGACACCTCCCTGGCTGAGTTCCGCGGCAAGGTGCTGCTGATCGTCAACACGGCCAGCCGCTGCGGCTTCACGCCACAGTACGAGGGACTGGAAGCACTGCAGCAGCGACTGGCTCCGCGCGGCTTCACGGTCCTGGCCTTCCCCTGTAATCAGTTCGGTGCGCAGGAGCCGGGTGATGACGGCAGCATCGCCGAGTTCTGTGCCACCAACTATCGCACGAGCTTTCCGCTCTTCTCCAAGGTGGAGGTCAATGGGGCAGGGGCGCACCCGATCTTCCGGTACCTGAAGCAGGCGCGGCGTGGCTGGCTTGGCACCGGGCGCATCCAATGGAACTTCACCAAGTTCCTGGTGGACCGGCAAGGAGAGGTAGTGGCGCGCTTCGCGCCGATCACCAAGCCCGCCGCCATCGAAGGCGCGATCGAGAAGCTCCTGTGATATCAGCGCCAGGCCTCGGCCGGCCCGGCTGCCGCTTCAGGTATCTTCTTCGCAGGGCGTCGACAAAGCCAGTTGCGGGAGACCCGGCTGCGTGATTTCCTTTGATGCATGAGAGCAACGTCCTTCCGCGCCGCCCTCGGCGCCGTTACGGTTCTCGCAATGGCGCAGGGCAGCCCGGGCTTCGCGCAGGCCCTGCGGGTCGGCCTACGCGCCGCACTCGATGTGGCCGATCCCGCCAGTTCCTATTCGCCCAACCGCAACATCACGCTGCAGATCTACGAGCCCTTGCTGTTGCAGGATGCGACGCTGAAGCCCGTCGCAGGCCTGGCGGCCGCCTGGCGGATGCGCGACCCCACAACCTGGGAACTTACGCTGCGGGAAGGCGTGACCTTCCACGATGGCACGCCCCTGACGGCCGAGGACGTGGCGCATACGATCTTCCGCAATCAGACGACCGATACGCCCCTCACCTATAAGTCCGACCTGCGCGAGATCGTCGCGGTGGAGGCAGAGGGACCGCGCACCGTTATCATCCGCACCCGCACACCGCAGCCGCAGTTGACCTTCAGCCTCGCCACTTTCGGCATCGTTTCGGCCCGCGCGACCAAGGATGCCAGGCCAGACGATTTCCGCGGCGGCAAGGCGGCCGTGGGCACCGGCCCTTACCGCTGGCATCGATGGACCCCAGGCCAGGGCGTGGCGCTGACGCGCAACCCGGATTACTGGGGAACCAAGCCTCATTGGCAGACGGTGGATTTCCGCTTCGTGCCCAATGACAGCGCGCGTGTCGCCTCGCTGCTGGCTGGCGACCTGGACGTGATCGACGCGGTGCCGCCGGGCCTGACCGACCGGGTCGAGAAAGCGGGCAATACACGTCTGATGTCCACCACGGCCATCATGATGATCTACCTGCAACTGGAGATGGGGCGGGAGCAGTCGCCCTTCGTCACCGGTGAGGATGGCCAGCCGCTGCCCCGAAACCCTTTCAGGGACCTGCGGGTGCGGCAGGCCTTCAGCCATGCCATCAACCGCGCCGCCATCGCCGAGCGCGCCATGGAAGGCGCCGCCGAGCCCGCCAGCCAGTTCATGGCGCCGGGCCTCGACAACCATGACGCGGAACTGAAGCCGGTGGCCCATGACCCGGCCCGGTCCCGCGCCCTGCTGGCGGAGGCCGGCTACCCCAAGGGTTTTCACATGACCCTGGCCTGCTCCAACGACCGCTATCCGGGCGATGCCAAGGTCTGCCAGACCCTGGGCCAGATGTTGGGCACTGTCGGCATCCAGACGCGGGTGGAGACGGTGCCGATCTCCATCCTCTTCCGCCGCCGCTCCGCTGCGCCGGATGGCGGGCCGGATGTGGCGAGCTTCATGGCCGGCTATGGTTCGCCGAATGGCCTCGCGACCTCGGCGCTGTCCTCCCTGGCCCAGACCATGGACCGCGACCGCGGGCGCGGCGGCAACAACTACACCGGCTATTCCAATCCGGAACTTGATAGGATGGTGAGCGAAGCGGAGGCCGAGCCGGACGATGCCCGGCGCACCGGCCTCGTGCGGCAGGCGACCCGCCAGGCCATTAGCGATTCCGCCATTGTTCCGGTCTACTTCACCAAGGCCATCTGGGGCCTGCGCCGGGACCTGACCATGACGCCACGAGCCGACTCCTTCACCTTCGCCGATACCGTCCGGCCCTCCAAATGAGGGCTTTGGCTGAACGGGAGAGCGGACGGATGCCGCTGGAGAGCCTGCGGGCCGAGGTGGACGGGCCACGCATGATGCGGGACCTCGCCGAGCTGGCGCAATGGGTGAAGCTCTCCGGCACGCCGGAGGAGATGGAGAGCATCCGCTTCCTGCGGAGGCAACTGGATGCGGCCGGCTACCGTACCCAGGTGCTGATGCACGACGCCTATATCAGCTTGCCCGGCCCGGCGCGGGTGGAGGTGAATGGCAGGCGGGTGAATGCCATCACCCATTCCATGTCCCGCGCTTCCGGCCCCAATGGCACCAATGGGCCTCTGGTGGACCTGGGCGCCGGCGAGGCGGCGCGTTTCGCGGGTGCCAATCTGCGCGGGGCGCTGCTGCTGGTGCGGGGCATTGCCAGCCCGGATGTCGCGCTGCGCGCCTCGCGCGCCGGCGCGGCGGGCGTGCTGCATGTCAGCCCGCACCGGCACCTGCACGAGATGTGCATCTCGCCGGTCTGGGGCAATCCCGGCCTGGAAACGGTGGCCGACCTGCCCAGTGTCACCGTCTGCACCGTCTCCAAGGCGGATGGCGAGGCCCTGGCGGCGCGGCTGGCGGCGGGTGAGGCGCCGCAGGTGACCCTGCATGCCAAGGTGGATACCGGCTGGCGCCAGACCCCCATCCTGGTCGGCGAGTTGGATGCGCCCGGGAGCGATCCCGGGGCGCCCTTCGTGCTGCTCTCCGGCCATCAGGACACCTGGTATCGGGGCGTCATGGACAACGGCTCCGCCAATATCGGCATGCTGGAGGTGGCGCGTCTCTGCGCCACGCGGCGGGCGGAGTGGCGGCGGGGGCTGCGGGTCTGCTTCTGGTCCGGCCACTCCCACGGGCGCTATGCCAGCTCCGCCTGGTATGCCGATCGCAACTGGGCCGAGTTGGAGCAGCGCTGCGCCGCCCATGTGAACGTGGACAGCCTTGGCGGCGCCGGCGCCGATGTGCTGAGCGAGGCCGGCTGCATGGCCCCGCTGAACGCCCTGGCGGCGGATGCCATCTCGACCGTCTCCGGGCAAGTGCATGCCGGGCGGCGCAAGAACCGCAACAGCGACGAATCCTTCCCCGGCATCGGCATTCCCTCGATGTTCGGCAGCATCAGCATGCAGCCCGCCCCGCCGGATGGTTTCCGCAACGCCCTGGGCTGGTGGTGGCACACGCCGCAGGACCTGCTGGACAAGGTGGACGAGGCCAATCTGCTCCGCGACACCCGCATCCTGCTGCATGCGACCTGGCGCCTGCTGGCGGACCCGGTACTGCCGCTGGACCATTCCGCCCAGCTTGATTCCCTGCTGGAGGAACTGAAAGGGCTGGCACAGAGGCTGGCGGGCCAGGTGCCGGTGGAAGAGGTGCTCGCCACCACCACCCGGCTGCGGGACCGGCTGGCGCGGCTGCAGGCCAGCCCGGCACGGGACGCAGCCGCGCGGAACCGGCTGCTGATGCGCCTGTCCCGCATCCTGGTGCCCCTGGACTATGTTGCGACCGACCGGATGGCGCATGACCCGGCGCTGCCGCAGCCGCCCTGGCCGGTGCTCTCGCCGCTGCGCAGCCTGGCGGAAGCAGCGCCGGGCTCCGATGCCGCGCGCTTCGCTGCCGTCAGCGCCATGCGGGCCTGCAACCGGCTGACGCAGGCCCTGGCAGCCGCCGAGGCGATGCTGGAGGCTGGCTGAGCCGCCTCCGGCTTGTTCCGGCCGGAGCCAGCCCCATCTGCCCTCCAAGCCAGTCCGCTGGCAGAGGCTGATGAGTTTGGATTGTGATGCTGAAAGTAACCCCTGCGCTTCTGTTGTTGGCCCTGCTCGGGCTTCCCGGCTGCGACGACCCGCCGGAGGCGCAGCAGCAGTCAGGGGCGGCGCAGGCCGCCATGACGGAGGCGCGCCGGGCCGCCGAGGAACAGGTGCGTGCCCGGCTCCGCATCGTCGGGGACATGAGCCTGCGCGCCATTCAGGTCTATCCGCAGCAGGTGCCGGAGAGCTTCGCCGTCTGCGGCCAGATCAACCCGACCGGCGCGGCCAACGACCCCTTCATCCCCTGGGTGGCGACAGTGGCCCTGCGGGAGGGCAAGGCCAGCCGCGCCTCGTTGGTGATCGGCCTGTCGAATGTCGAGGCCAGCCGGGTTTACCTGGAGATGGTGGACCGTTGCTTCGAAGGCGGCGGGCCACGCAATGGCCAGATGCCGGCTGTCAGTGGCCTGCCGCCGCTGCCCGCGGATACCGCCCTGGAGCAGCAGCGCGAGGCGCCTCAGGGCCCGCCCACCGCCCTGCGCCAGCCGGCAGGCCCTGAGGCCGCGCCGCCGGC